>NZ_LNGG01000001.1:0-160795 GCF_011057735.1 Fervidobacterium sp. 2310opik-2
AGTAAGCGGGCGACCGCTTGCGAGAGTAGGTAGTGCCCAGGATTTCTTAAATCCTCACCCCCTGAATCATTTCGATTCAGGGGGTTTTTGTTTATACTATTACCATTGTGGATGTTGTGGTATAATCTTTTTGCTGTTGAAAATTATTTAATGAAAGAAAGGAGTTATTTTTTTCTATGAATAAATTAGTTCACATCATTGGAGCAGGGCTTGCAGGTTCTGAAGCTGCTTGGCAACTTGTAAAAAATGGTTTTAATGTAGTTATACATGAAATGAAAAGAGTAAAGAAATCACCAGTGCATGTAAGTGAAAATTTTGCAGAGCTTGTTTGTAGTAACTCGTTAAAATCTACTGACTTGAAGAATGCCGAAGGTTTACTAAAAGCGGAAATGGAAATATGGGGAAGTTTAATTTTAGAATGTGCTTACAATAATAGCGTGCCTGCTGGTAAGGCTTTAGCTGTTGATAGAGAAAAATTTTCTCAGTGTGTTACTGAAAAACTTCTTCAAACTGGACTTGTTAAAGTAGTGTGGGAAGAGGTGGAAAAACCTTATACCGATGATATATGGATAATCGCTACAGGTCCAACTACAGATGGAAAGCTTGCTGAATGGATAAGGGAACAAACTGGTGGATTTTTTAATTTCTTTGATGCTGTTGCACCAATTGTTAGTGCAGAAAGTATTAATATGGACGTTTGTTTTGTTGCTGATAGATACGGTGTAGGCACAGGTGACTATATTAACTGCCCTATGACAAAAGAAGAATATGAAAGGTTTTGGAATGAACTTGTAAACGCTCAAGTTATAGAGATAGAAGATTTTGACAGAAAACTTTTATTTGAGAGGTGCCAACCGATTGAAGAAATAGCTCGAAGTGGTAAGGATGCCATGCGTTACGGTCCTCTGAGACCTGTTGGTATTGTAGATCCAAAAACGGGGAAAGAACCATATGCTGTCATTCAATTGAGAAAAGAAAACGTTGAAGGGACTATGTACAATATCGTTGGGTTCCAGACAAGATTAAAGTGGGGAGAGCAAAGAAGAATAATTCAATTAATTCCTGGGTTAGAAAACGCGGAAATTCTAAGATATGGTGTGATGCATAGAAATAGTTATATAGACTCCCCAAAGGTTTTGGATGAGTATTTGAGATTAAAGAAAATGCCAAATGTATTCTTTGCTGGACAGATTACAGGTGTTGAAGGTTATGTTGAATCTGCTATGACTGGATTATACGTCGGCTTAAATATTTCAAGATTAATTTTGGGTAAGGATATGATAAAATTTCCAGAAAAGACTATGTGTGGCGCATTAGTAAGATACATAACAACCGCTCCAGAGCTTAAACCAATGTACGCAAATTTTGGATTACTCGGCGGGGGAAAAGATAGGGAAAAGATTGCCTTGAAAGCGCTTGATGAGATGAAAAAATTCTATCAAATTACTAGTTTGACGATTGGAGGATAAGCGATGAACAATCGAAATATAGAATTGCTGCTCGGAGATTACAGGAAAGCCATTGTAAAGTTATCTATTCCAAATATGATTTCCATGTTTGTCCAGACAATATATAACCTTGTTGACGCTATATGGGTTGCCGGACTTGGAGCTGTTACACTTGCAGCTATGGGATTTTTCTTCCCAATCTTTATGATTGTTGTTTCGATCGCGACGGGAATAACTGTTGGAACAAGTTCGGCTATTTCCAGAAAGATAGGTGAGAAGGATTACGAAGGTGCAAATTCCGTAGCGGAACATTCGATCTTACTTTCGCTGATTGTTTCACTTTTTACAGTTTTAATAGGTATCACAACGTTGATACCTGTTCTTAAAGGTATTGGCGCGAGTGGTGAAGCGCTTCAGAAAGCATATGATTATGGGTTTATAATTTTTTTGTTTACACCATTTCTAATGTTTAACAACACCGCTGTAGGAATATTACGTGGTGAAGGTGATTCTAAAAGACCTATGTATGCTGTAACCTTTAGTTCTATATTGAACATCTTTTTGGATCCTATTTTTATATACACATTTAAATTGGGAATTAAAGGTGCTGCATGGGCAACTGGAATATCTATTATATCAGCAACGGTTATATTTATCTATTATTTATTCTTTTCTGATAAAACTTTTTTAAAGGTCTCTTTGAAGAAGTTTAGATACAATGGTAAATATCTGCGAGATATTTCCATAGTTGGTTTTCCAACGGCGTTGGCTCAAATAGCGATGTCAATTGCAATTTACGTTTTGAATAGATTTGCTGTGAAGGCTGGAGGGGATGTTGGAGTTGCGACTTTTACAGGGGCATGGAGGATAATAAACCTTGGTACGTTGACTATTATAGGTATTTCTTCTGCTGTAACACCCGTTACAGGTGCTGCTTATGGTGCTAGAAATGTAAAAAGGATAGAAGACGCGCTAAGTTATGCTATAAAATTTGCGGAGCTTTTTAGTTTAACCATAATGTTAGGAATATTCATCTTCTCAAAGCAGTTAGCATTTCTTTTCGCTTATTCAAAAGCATCTAGTCAATTGCTTGAAAATATTTCTCAAGCATTAAAAATTTTGTGTTTATTTTTACCAGGTACTCCTCTTGGAATGCTCACGTCCGGGATGTTTCAGGGAATTGGTCAAGGTTTTAAAAGTCTTGTGGCAACTATTCTTAGAACTATCATATTCCAATTATTTTGGACATGGCTATTTGTCGATGTTATAAAAATAGGTTTAGCTGGAGTTTGGTGGGGAATAGTTATCGGAAATGCAAGTGCGTCGTTGGTTACATATACATGGGGCAAGTTGTCGATCCAGAAATTGTACGAGGAGTTTCAAGAATAAGTTTAATTAGTAAACTACTGCATTGGTACAAATCGCACGTGAGTTAGATCTTCTTCAATAATTTTTTCTCCTGATTTTCTAATTAGTTTTAGTATCTGGACATACTCATTACCAACTGGAATAACCATTATCCCATTGTCTTTCAATTGCTCAATTAATTTTTTCGGAATGTGCTTAGCATAACAAGTTACTGTGATTTTGTCAAAAGGGGCATATTCTTCAAGACCTTCCTTACCATCACCAACGATGATGGTTATGTTATTTATCCCGAGTAAATTAATTCTTTTTTGAGCTTCTTGCACAAGTTCTGGTATTCGTTCGATAGTGTATATCCAACCACTTTCACCAACGAGTAAACTCATAACCGCTGCGTTGTAACCACTTCCTGTACCTATTTCGAGAACTCTGTCCCCATCTTTTAGTTCAAGATACTCACACATCATTCCAACCATATGTGGAGCTGAGATTGTTTGACCATATCCTATAGGGAGTGGAATATCAAGATAAGCACTTTCTTGGAGTTCGCTTGGAACAAATAATTTCCTGTCAATTTTATTCATCGCTTCGATAATTTTTCTTGAAACACCGTAATATTGAAGGTGTTCGAATAACAAATAAGTTTCACCTCGATGGATATTTATCCACGATAGATTAAGTAAATTGTGTAGCCAACGTAAGTTGATACCATAAGCAACCCTTCAAATTTCTCTATTTTCAAATTTTTTGAAAATAGTAACAATATTACAGTAATTATGACAAGCAAAGTTACGTCAAAGTTCAAAACAGTTGTGTAAACTATGGGTTTTATAACAGCTGATATACCCAGTATGAAGAATACATTGAATATATTAGAACCTACTGCATTACCAAGTGCTATTTCGTTATTGCCTTTTATTATTGCAGCTAAAGATGTTGCAAGTTCAGGAATGGAAGTTCCCGCAGCTACTATGGTTAATCCTATGAGTTTATCTGAGACACCAAAAGCTTTTGCTATGTCAACTGCGCCGTTTACTATCCATCTACCGCCAAAAACCAAACCTGCAAGCCCACCAATTATGTATAGAATAGAGATAATTGTACCTAATTGTTTTTCTTTGGTCTTCTCAAGTTCCTCAAACATTTCACGGTCTTTTTGTGCCATTTCCAAGATATAAGACATGAATATCGCAAAGAATAGTAACAAAACTGTTCCATCTCCTCTTGTTATTACAGATGGTGTTTTGTTTCCAAGTGCAAGAATGGAAAGTGCAGCTATTAAACTTAATGGAATTTCTTTTCTCAATGTAGAATGTTGTACTGTTACAGGTTTTATCATAGCAGATAATCCAACAACGACGAGTATGTTAAAAATGTTACTTCCAATAACATTTCCTAAGCTTATATTTGATGTTCCTTTAATGGACGAAACGATATTAACAGCAAGTTCTGGTGCAGAAGTACCAAATGCTACAATTGTAAGACCTATCAACAAATCAGAAACCTTCAATTTTTTCGCTAAAGCTGACGCACCTTCAACCAATTTATCTGAACCAATGGAGACAAAGACAAAACCGATTATGAGAAGTAAGATGCTCAGTATCATATGTAATACCACCTCTTCAAAGAAATATTTTTTATCTTTTTTGCTTATTGGTTTGTTGTAAAATATATTATACAATCAAATAAATTTACTTGCAACTCGAAATGATTAAGTATTGCTTGTTAATCTTTTTTGTGGTAAAATATAATTAGTTATGACTAAATAAACTGTAAAAATTCTTTCTATCTGTTATATGCTTGAGTATGCAAAAAATATTTCAAAATCTTAACCTGATTTTTGTAGCAAATGTAATAATTATATTGTACAATTTTTCACGAGGTGGGAAGAAAAATAAATTGGGAAGTCTCTACAATACTTGATTTAAGGAGGGAGTAAGATGAAGATAGCTATTAACGGTTTCGGAAGGATAGGAAGACTTGTTTTGAGGGAACTCATTCGCCGCGGTAGTAACGTAGAGGTTGTTGCTATTAACGATTTGGATAAACCAGAGACATTAGCTCATCTCTTTAAATATGACTCAGTTCATAGAATTTTCCCGGGAGAAGTAAAGGCAACAGAAAATTCCATTATCATTGATGGAAAGGAAATCAAAGTATTTGCAGAAAAGGACCCAGTAAATCTACCATGGAAAGACCTTGGTGTTGATGTTGTTGTCGAATCAACAGGTAAGTTTACAGAAAGAGATGGCGCAATGAAACACATCCAAGCCGGTGCGAAAAAGGTTATAATAACAGCTCCAGCAAAAGGTGAAGATATAACGGTAGTTCTTGGTTGTAACGAAGACCAATTGAAACCAGAGCACCAAATAATTTCTTGTGCATCTTGTACAACTAACTCTATAGCATCTATAGTTAAAGTTATAAATGATAACTTCAAAATCGTAACAGGTCACCTTGTAACAGTTCACAGCTACACAAATGACCAGAGAGTTCTTGATCTTCCACACAAAGACCTCAGAAGAGCAAGAGCAGCTGCTATGAACATTATTCCAACAACAACAGGGGCAGCGAAAGCAGTAGCACTTGTAGTTCCTGAAGTAAAAGGAAAACTCGATGGTATGGCATTGAGAGTACCAACTCCAGATGGTTCAATTTCCGCACTTAGCGTAGTAGTTGAAAAAGCAACAACAGCAGAAGAAGTTAACGCAAAGGTCAAAGAAGCGACAGAAGGAAGACTTAAGGGAATTATTAAGTACAATGAAGATCAAATAGTAAGTATGGATATTGTTGGAACAACATACGCGGGAGTATTTGATGCAACATTGACAAAGGTAATGAATGGAAATCTCGTGAATGTTTACAGCTGGTACGATAACGAATACGGATACACATGCAGAGTTGTCGATACAATTGAATTAGTTGGTAAGATGCTTTAATTAAGATAATCAAAGCAGGGGGAGCTCATCCCCCTGTTTTTAGATTAAGTGGTTTTGAATTGATTTGAAGTAAACATGGGAGGTGTAAATTATGGAAAAGCTTACAATAAGAGATGTTGACCTTAAAGGTAAAAGAGTCATTATGAGGGTAGATTTTAACGTTCCTATCAAAGATGGTGTAGTTACTGATGATACAAGAATTGTTGAAGCTCTTCCAACAATTAAGTATGTTCTTGAACAAGGTGCAAAGGTCATACTCCTCACACATCTTGGCAGACCAAAGGGCGGCCCAGATCCAAAGTATACAGTTAAACCTGCAGCTGAAAGATTGGCTCAATTACTTGGTAAAGAAGTAAAATTCGTTCCTGCACTTTACGGCGAAGAAGTAGAAAAGGCTGTTGCTGAACTTAAGGAAGGCGAAGTTTTAATGCTTGAAAATACAAGATTTGATCCTGGCGAAGAAAAGAACGACCTCGAGCTTGCAAAGAAATGGGCATCACTTGCCGATATTCATGTAAATGACGCGTTTGGTACAGCTCACAGGGCACATTCAAGTAACGTTGGAATTGCACAATACATTCCAAGCGTTGCAGGATTCTTAATGGAAAAGGAAATTAAATTCCTTTCAAAAGCAACACACAATCCAGATAAACCATACGTTGTTGTTTTAGGTGGCGCAAAGGTTTCAGATAAGATAGGAGTTATTACAAACCTTCTCAATAAGGCCGATAAGATAATAATCGGTGGCGCTATGATGTTCACATTCTGGAGAGCTCTTGGAAAGCAAACAGGTAACTCATTGGTAGAAGAAGACAAAATCGACCTTGCAAAGCAACTCCTTGAACAAGCAAAAGAAAAGGGCGTAGAACTTGTTATACCAACCGATGCCGTTTGTGCTCAAAAGATGGAAGCTGGAGTTGAGAAGAAAGTATTTACATGCGAGGAAGGTATACCAGAAGGCTGGGCTGGATACGATATCGGACCTGCAAGTATAGAGCTTATTAAATCAAAACTTGCTGACGCGAAAACAATTGTTTGGAATGGACCACTTGGCGTATTCGAAATTGAAGATTTCGCAAATGGTACAAAAGCCGTTGCAGAATTCATCGCTTCACTCACAGATAAGGGTGTAACAACAGTTGTTGGCGGTGGAGATAGCGCAGCAGCAGTTAGTCAATTCGGACTTGAGAAGAAATTTAGCCACGTTTCCACAGGTGGCGGTGCGTCACTTGAATTTTTAGAAGGTAAAGAATTACCAGGAATTGCTTCTATCGCAGATAAAAAAAAACAGTAATTAGAAAGTTTATTTTAGCTGGAAATTGGAAGATGAATAAAACGCCCTACGAGGCACAACAATTTGCTAATGTACTTGTTAGTGCACTCGTAGGGTTTAATTCATTTGATATTTACATAGCTCCAACGTTTACCGCTCTTGATAGAGTAAGGGAAATTATTTCTTCAAGCAATATTAAACTTGCTGCGCAAAATATGTACTACGAAGATAGTGGAGCATTTACAGGGGAGATTTCTCCAAAGATGTTAAAAGAATTGAATGTTTCGGCAGTTATAATTGGACATAGTGAAAGAAGAAAGATATTTGGCGAAAGTGACGAATTGATTAATAAGAAGATAAAGAAAGCGATTTCAGAAGGGTTAACACCGATATTCTGTATAGGCGAGACTCTTGAGGAGAGACAGAAAGGTCTTACATTCTGTGTTCTTGAAAAGCAAGTTAGAGAAGGTTTATATGGAATAAGCAAGGAAGATGTTTCGAAAGTAATTATAGCTTACGAACCAGTATGGGCAATTGGAACAGGTGTTGTGGCAACTCCACAGCAAGCGCAGGAAGCTCACGAGTTTGTTAGAAAACTTCTCGCTCAGATGTACGATGAACAAACAGCACAACAAATTACAATACTCTACGGTGGAAGCGTAACGCCAGAAAATTGGTTTGGCTTGTTTGTGAAAAAAGATATAGACGGTGCATTGGTTGGAGGCGCAAGTTTAAAAGAAAGCTTTATAGAGCTTGCAAAGATTATGTCAAGAGTAATTATCTAATTTTAGATTTGAGTGCGGGGCAGATTAGAAAACTTCTGCCCCACTTTGTTTGATAAATATTTATTAAATATTTATTGATTTTGACAACTTGAAGAGGAGGGAAAAACTATGATGAGAAAATTTTTAACTGTTATGCTTATTATGGTTTTTGCTTTATCGATGTCTTCTCTTGTCTTTGGCGCAAAGAAGAAATCAGTTGTAAGTTTAAAGGAAATATACGACCTAGATTCTCTTACTGGGATGTATTTTGAATTATTTTTAAAAGAGTACAACTTGAAAATGCCAAAGAAGATCGATTTAAACTTTGCACAATCGAGATCAGAATTCCAAGTTCTTGTGAACCTTACGAATATTAATACAAATCTTGGAGCAGTAACAGTTAATGGAGTGATAGTCATTTCAGATGATAAAATCACTGATAAAAATAGGAAAGATATCTTGAAGGAACTTATGAGAATAACGTTGATAGAGAACAAAAAGAAAGAAAAAGACATTGAGAGGATAATTGATGAATTTTTCAAAAAGAAAGGTATTAAATAACCACAAAGAATCTTGAATTTTTTAAAGGTTATGATATAATTGATCTCGGCTCCTCAGCGTTGTGTGCTCAAGGGCCGTCTGAATTTGGTAAAATTTATTCAGAAGATTAATTGGAGAGGTGGCCGAGGGGTCTAAGGCACACGCCTGGAGAGCGTGCGGTGGCCACAAACCACCCGTGGGTTCAAATCCCACCCTCTCCGCCAGATGAAAAAATTATTCACAACCGGGACATTTAGTCCCGGTTTTTCGATTAATTATTAATTATTAAAAGAGCAAAAGTAATCTAAAGTGAGGTGTTTTTTATGAGTCTCAGTCAAAAGGAGATAATAGAACGTGTTAGAGCGATTGCTGAACCAATTGTTACATCGATGGGACTGGAGCTTTTCGATGTGAAATATAGGATACAAGCTGGAAAGTGGGTACTGAGTATAATAATTGATAAACTTGACGATTATGTTAGTACAAGAGATTGTGAACTTGTGTCTTATGAAATTGAAAAAGTGCTTGACTCGCATGATTTCATTCCAGGAAGATATTATCTTGAAGTTTCTTCACCAGGTCTTGATAGGCCATTAAAGAAAATAGAAGATTTCAGAAGGTTTGTTGGAAAGCTTGTAAAGGTGAAAACAAAGAAAACTTATAGAGGGTATATAGTTGATGTTAATATGGAAACAAAAGAAATTATTCTAAGAGTTGATAATGAAAACATAACTATTAAGTATGATGACGTTAAATCAGCCAATTTAGAGATTGAATTGTGAGAAATAAAATTAAAATAAGATTACAAAGGGAGGTATGAAAATGAATAGTCCGATGTTACTTGAAGCGCTCAGAGAACTTGAAAGAGAAAAAGGTATAAGTGTTGATGAGTCAATAGAGATTTTAGAAAAAGCTCTTATGAGTGCGTACAAAAATAAAACAGGTGAAAGAAACGTTGAGATAGTTATTAACAAATTATCTGGTGAGATAGAAGCCTATCAAATTTTAGAAGTTGTTGAAAAAGTTGAAAATGAAAATATTCAGATTTCTCTTGAAGATGCTCTGAAAATAAAACCCGATGCAACTATAGGAGATATAGTTAAAAGAAAGATGAATATAAAGAGGCTTGGTAGATTTGCTATTCAAGTTGCCAAGCAAGTGTTAATCCAGAAGATTAGGGAAATTGAAAAGGAAAAACAATATGAAAAATACGCGGAGCTTGTTGGGAGAGTTGTTACAGCGGAAGTTTTAAAGGTAACACCAGAATGGCTCGATATAAGAATTGGTAAGCTCGAAACTCATTTACCAAAGAAAGAGTGGATTCCGGGAGAAGAGTTTGAACAGTCTGATTTGATAAAGGTATATGTAAGAGAAGTTAAAAAAGATAAAAAGGGTCCAAAGATAATTGTTACAAGGATTGATAACGAATTTGTTGTAGGACTTTTGAAATTGGAAGTACCTGAAATTGAGAGCGGAATTATCGAAATTGTTAAGATTGTTAGAGAACCAGGTGTAAGAACAAAGATAGCGGTTATCTCACATGATCCAAAAGTTGATCCAGTTGGTTCATGCATAGGTCCAGAAGGCTCAAGGATTGCTCCGATACTAAAAGAATTAAAAATTGAAAAAATTGACATAATTAAATGGTCGAATGATCCAAAAGAATTAATTGCGAACGCATTGCTTCCAGCAAGTGTAATAGATGTTGAGATATTAGATTACGAATCTAAAGCTTCACGTGTTCTTGTTTCGCCAAATCAATTGTCTCTTGCAATCGGTAAGGCTGGTCAAAACGCAAGGCTTGCCGCAAAATTAACTGGGTGGAAGATAGATATAAAACCAGTTATGAACGCGTGATCAAAAAAATATTAATTAAGGGGAGATAACATGCATGTCGATGCTTTAAAAAAAGAATTGAGAGATAGAAGATGGCGAATGACGCCACAGCGTGAGCAAATTTTAAAGGTTTTTATTGAGACTAATAGCGAACACCTTGGAGCTGAGGAAGTTTATAGATATCTTTTGAATAAAAGGATAAACGTTAGTAAAGCCACTGTTTATAGGACTGTCGATTTACTTGTTGAATTAGGTTTTCTTAGACGTCTTCAATTTGACGAGGGAGTTTATAGGTATGAACTCGTTGATAAGCAAAATAAACATTCACACTTTATTTGTAATTCTTGTGGAAAAATATACGAATTGAAAAATGAACTTTCACCAGAATTTGTTATGAAGGAATATATTGATTTACTAAATGGAAATGGTTACATTGTGGAAGAATTTGATATAAAATTCAGGGGAATATGTCCAAAATGCTCTGAGAAACAATTGAAAAAACATAGGAAATCAAAATAAATCATTTAATTAAATATTAAATACTTGAGCACTGGGTTAATTCCCAGTGCTTATTTTTTTATTATTATCTATTTGTTGAACGATTGCCAAATATATCACAAAAGTCAGACCGAATGCGATAGAAATGACAATGTGCTGAGGTAAAGTTGGAAATTTAGAAAAGAACCATGCTACTAACTCTACAAATTGCGCAAATGGAAGCAATATGTACAAAACTAAAGCACTCAGTAAGTTTAATTTCAACACGTATAATATATATGATATAGTCAGTCCAAACATTACTATTTGTACTGGGAATGAAACTATAAGTGTTGCAAAGATAGAGAATGGATTTACCTGTCCAATGAGTGCAACATATGGCGCACTCCCAAGAAAACCACCAACGTTTGACAGTAAATAATTTGTTGAGAATAACACCCCAATCGTTGCAAAGAAGGTCATATAAAAGGAAAGCGAAAATACTATCTCTGGGTTGACTATTACCATCGCAAGTCCAACTAAAGAAACTGTGTTTATAGGATTTATCTTAATATCTAACAACTTAAAAATGGAAGCCATGTACAACATTATAAGCGCTCGTATCGATGGTAAGTTCATACCAGAACCTATAACAAAAATAGTTGGAAAGAGTAATGACAATATTAATTTCAACTTTTTTCTATATGTGAAAAGAGATACAACGTATGTACTGAATAAATAAAGTATACTCACATGCATTCCAGAGACACAAAATATATGGAACAATCCGCTTTTTATAAAGTTTTCATCGCGCGAATTGCTTCCAAACAAATTTTGGAAAAACGGATCGACTTTCGAGGAAAAATTTCTAAAGTTTTCGAACGATTCGTATATCTTCGAACTAAGTGACGTATAATTTGTTGCGGTCGCATAAAAAGTCGTCTTTGCATAATAGCTTGGATACGATGTTGTTTTTCTCAGGTCACCTATAAAGTATACTATTGTTCCTATCTTTTCTTCTTTGTACAATCTAACATCAAAACCTAGGTTTCTCCATTTTTCACCATCATAAAATTTTGGTTCAACTACTGATGAACCTTCTTGCACACTTTTTATTGTGCCAACAAATTGTGCCTTCTTAATTTGCACATCTTTAACAACTAGCAAGTTGGTGATTAGGAAAAAGAGTATGAATAAAGACAAACGTGGCTTTTTAAATAAAGCAGTTGGTATAATTGAAAAAATTATAAATAAAGGTGGGAACTTGTAAATTGTTCCCACCAAAGCACCTAAAATTGCACCTCCAAAGTAGAAAAAAGATAAATATTGTGTAACCTGCATGGTATTTATTTTATGCTCCGAATTTTTCCAATCTTCCAGAGTATGCGAGTATAAGATTCATAACGTCTGTTGCGTGTATTGTACCTATTGTTCCTCTTGCACATTCGAATTCGTTAAACGCTTTTGAAAGCCCTCTTCTTGTATATTTTGCGCAGAACATTATCGGTACTGGGTGGAATGAGTGACCTTTCATCGCACATGGTGTAGAGTGGTCACCTGTGACAACAAGTACATCCGGATTAAGACTGAGTATCTCTGGAATTATTTTATCAACGTTTTCTATTACGTGTACTTTTTCGTCGAATTTACCATCTTCTCCGTATGAGTCGGTCTTTTTAATGTGTACAAAGAAGAAGTCGTAATTATTCCATTCCTTCTTAAGTGTTTCTATTTCGTCTTCTATCGTTTGACCTGTTGGGATAATTGTCATTCCCACTAATTTTGCAAGTCCTTTGTACATTGGATATACGGCAATTGCTCCAGCTCTAAGTTTGTAAACTTCTGGAAATTGAGGAAGTTGTGGATATTTTGAGAATCCCCTTACAAGTGCGAAGTTCATTTTTTGTTGGTCTTTAAGAACTTCTTTGATTCTATCGAGGAGTTTGTTTATAATTCTTGCTGTCTTTTCTGCTTCTGGTGATAGCGCGGAAGTGTATTTGATTGGTTTTCCTTCTTTTTGTGGGTCTGCGTCTTCAATTTTATCTGATAGACCTTCGCCTGTAAGTTTCAGAACAAATCTGTGCTCTTTTCCTGGATAGAATGTGACTTTAACATCTTCTATTTCTTTAATATTTGCGTTGAGTATCTCCACAACTTTTGCACTTTCTTCAGTTGATGGTCTTCCAGCTCTTCTGTCAACAACGATATCTCCGTTGATTGTTGCGAAATTTCCCCTTGCAACAACATCAAGTTCTCCAACTTCGATGTCTTCTCCTAATGCCTCAAGAATACCTCTACCTATTTGATATTTAATTGGGTCGTAACCAAAAAGACCAAGGTGTCCAGGTCCACTCCCGGGTGTTATACCATAAAGAACGGGGATAGTTTGGCCAAGGTCACTCAATGTGGCTACTTTGTCCAAGTTTGGTGTGTTTGCTTTCATAAGTGGTGTTAAACCTTCTTCATTTGGAAGGTCACCGATACCATCCATGACAAGAAGAACAATTTTGCTGTTGTTAGGCGTAATTAAATCGTGGACAAATGCTTGTTTATCCATATGTACCCTCCTTTCAAAGTATAAGCCATTTAAATAAAGCAGATAAATCTATATTTTCCATAAGCCATTTTCTATTATAATTTCCTTTTTTCCTTCTTTTATTCCATAAACGTTCATCTTATCGTTTCCAACCATGAAATCTACATGTGTTAAGCTCATATTTATACCAGACTTTTCAGCATCTCCATCGAAGTCTTCAACACAGGTTGGATACGCTCTTCCAAACGCAAAGTGAGAAGCTGCATTTTCATCGTAGAGTGTATTGTAGAATATCCTTCCAAGCTTATAGATTGGTGAGCTTATGTCTACTAAAGCAACTTCTCCAAGATATGCTGCTCCTTCATCGGTTTCTATAAGTTCTTTCAAAATATCTTTTCCTTTCTTTGCATCAAAATTAACAATTTTTCCATCTTTAAATTCTAGCCAAAATTCATCGATGATGTTTCCCTGATAGACAAGAGGCATGCTACTTGATATTATTCCATCAACACCGTATTTATATGGTGCGGTGAATACTTCTTCTGTTGGTATGTTTGGTAAGAACGGTACATTGTCTATATCGTGCTCTACTCCACTGAGCCAGATGTGTTTGGGCGCAAGTTTAACTGTCAAGTTTGTATTTGGCCCTTCGTATCTTAACGCTTCAAAATGAGCTTTATTCAAGTAGTCTTTTCGTCTCTTCAAATTTTCAAGATGTTCGAGTAATTTTGAGTATCCATTTTCATCAATTCTTGCCATGTAAAGTATGTCATTCCAGAGTTTTTCCGTATCATTTTCTCCATAAACTTTCTGCGCCCACTCCGGATTAGGTACACCGGCGACGCACCATCTGTTCTTATTCATAATTGTTCGTTCCATGATATCCTTAAATGCTTGTTGACGAGCTTTAGTTGCCATTCCCAATCTTTTCGATGGAACATCTGCGAGTAAATCTGCGTAAGAACCAACCAACGAAACTGTTGCAGCACCTTTCTCCAAAAAGCTCATGCGCATTTCAATTTCCCAATTGTAAACGTTCGTTAGGACTTCTTCTGGAGCTTTCAACAGTGTTTGTTTAGAAACATAAGTATCGTTCCATATAACGAGTACTTCACTTGCACCAACGTTGTATGCTTCTTCAACGAAAAGTCTTACAAAATCTTTGTGGTCGACAGATGAATTTACGATAAGTTTCTGACCACTTTGAAGGTTTACCCCGACTTTTAATATCGCTTGTGCGTAGTTTCTTAAAATTTTATCGTTGATAGACATATTTGTTCTCCTTTCCATTCATTAATTACTTGATTTAATCTGATTGTAGTAACGTTAATATTAAACCTACTATAAGTGCAAGGAAACCTATATTCGATGCGTATGGTGTTAGTGAAGCTAAGAAACTTATTATGGAAACAGTGTAAAATTTGAGGAGATTTCCGAGCATCTTTCCTAAGTTTTTCTCTAATACAAAACGAGCGTATTCAGAATGACTTGTACCAAGTGATAGTATAAGCAATCTGAAACGCTTATCAACAGAATAAATTGCAACGAGTAATTTGTACAACTGGTATGTTATCGACAGTGCTGTCAAAATTGTGAAGATCAAGTATATATTGTCTAAGTAATACCACATTAATATTAAACCACCAACGGTCATAATTTCGTTAAAAAAGTACAAAGATTGATATCTCAACTTTGCTCTTTTAGATACTATCTCAAATGAAATAAGCACAGCAAAAAGGCTCCCGATCAATGTACTGATCGCAGAGCCATAAATTACATGTTCAAAACCCTGGAGCATTATTTTTTCTGCTCTCCCATCTGATTTGTTTTTTCTGATTTGTCTTTAAACAATTCCGCCATAGCACCAACTGAAGCAAGAACAGAGGATGTTTCAAGCGGGAGGAATATCTTGGTTGCCTGACCGTTTGCTATATCTCTAAGTGCTTCAAGGTATCTAATTGCGATAAGATCGTTTGTTGGATTACCTTCATGGATAGCTTTAAATACATTTGTAATAGCCAACGCCTGACCTTCTGCTTCGGCGATAAGTCTGTATTTGTTAGCTTCAGCAACTCTCTTAATAGCTTCAGCTTCACCTTCGGCCTTCAAAATAGCGGCTTGTTTTTCACCCTCAGCTTTTAGAATTTCGGATTGTCTTATACCCTCTGCCTCAAGAATTGCAGCACGTTTGGTTCTTTCTGCCTTCATTTGTTTGCTCATAGCTTCCATAATGTCCTTTGGTGGGTCAATCTTCTTGATTTCTACCCTTGTTATCCTTATACCCCATTTGTCTGTGGCTTCATCGAGTACAGTCCTTAATTTTGTGTTAATACTTTCCCTTGATGTAAGTGTTTGGTCAAGTTCAAGTTCACCTATTACGTTTCTTAAATTCGTTTGAGCAAGCTTAATTGTCGCAAATTCGAAGTTGTTTACGTTATAGACAGATTTAAATGCGTCTGTAACTTCGTAATAGATAACCGCATCAACAACGACAACAACGTTATCTTTTGTTATGACTTCTTGGGGTGGAACATCGATAACGTGTTCTCTCATATCTACTTTTATCATTCTGTCGAAGAATGGAATGATAAAATGAAGACCTGAACGAACTTCTTTTTTGAATTTACCAAGTCTTTCTATAAGACCTCTTTCGTATGGTCTAACTATCCTTATACCTGTTGCAGCGATTATTAGCAGCAAAAAAGCAATAGCAATTAATACAATATACATATTGACCAGCCTCCCTTTTAGTTTTAGTGTTCGTCAGTTTTTTCAATTTCTTTTGGTTTAACTACCACATGCGCTCCTTCGACTCTATCTATGATTACATAATCACCTTGTTCAAACGTTACGTTATCATCAAAGGATACAGCACGCCACATATCTCCGCCGACTTTTACTACACCTTTACTTTGCTTATTATCTATTCTTTCAATTACAACCGCTTCTTTACCGACTATTTCATCAACGTTAATGCTTCTAACTTCTTCACCGGTGATTTTTTTTGCCAATTTTCTACTTGAAAGAACTAATATACCTGAAACAATGATAAATGTTAAAAGCTCAAATAGTGTGTTTTCGTAAAAATATGCTACAACAGCCGCGGCAAGACTTCCCAAACCGAACCAGAATATGAAAAACGTTGGAGTGAATATTTCGATAACCATCAGTATAACCCCGAATATTATCCAGAAAGCCACAGGTGTTATCACATTGTTTCCCCCCCTTTTGGAAGAAGATTAGATTTTTATACCGTATACATCTCCCATGAAAGCAATGAATTTCTCAGCTAGGTCTGGATCGAAATAGGTTCCTTCAAGTTTTCTTATTTCTTCAAGTGCTTGTTTTGGTGTCTTGAGTTTGGAATCCCAATCAGCTGATACGAAATTTGTGACTTCATCGTAATAGTTTATAATCGATATTATGCGAGCGCAAAACGGAATTTCCTCGCCTTTTAAACCATCGGGAAAGCCTTTCCCATCCCATCTTTCGTGGTGATGTCTTACAGTTGGTATATACTTCCAAAGATTCTCGTTTATTGACAAGTATATCGTTCCCATAAGAGGATGGTCTTCGTAGTGCGCTTCTAAATTTCTTAATCTTGTTGGAGAATAGAGCATAAGTTGTTCAATGGCAATTTTCCCCACATCGTGGAGAATTCCATGGTGCATCATTTCAGTAGCTTGCTCTTCGTCCATGCCAATGTACTTGGCAAACTCTTCAGCCAATTTTGCCACCCTTTGTGAGTGCGAAAAGCCATTTTTATCCTCGACTTCTGTAAGTACGATAATGTTTGCAAAGAGAGACTTAAGCAATTCTTCTATTTGTTTATCTGGTGGTGAAATTAATCCTGCTTTTTTTGCGTAGTATTTTAGTATAAAACCATAGTCGCTTTCTTCATCTTTGAACTGGGCGATGATTTCTCCGCCCTTTCTGATAACTATATTTCCTTCTTCATAACAAATTGATACGTCATCAGATTCAGTTTTGCATTCTGGCTCTTTTCCAAATGCTTCCTTGAAAAGTTTTATGAATTCGTTGTTAAACACCGTATCACCTCTTTTGGTGGTTAAAAAGATTAATGAGCTTATTTGTTTACTCTTTTTCTTATTTCATTAAGTACAGTCTCTATGAAGTCATTTATCTTAATTCCGTGAGTGTCTTTTCCTTCTCTTGTCCTTACGCTTATCGTTTCACTTTCCTTTTCTTTTTCACCGACTATTATCATGTACGGTACTTTTCTCATTTGATTTTCTCTTATTCTGTAGCTAAGTGTTTCATTTCTATCATCTAATTCAACCCTGATGTCGTTTTCATCAAGAGTTTGGTAAATGTTCTTTGCATATTCTGAGAATTTTTCGGATACTGGTATAACAACGGCTTGAACAGGTGCAAGCCATGTTGGGAACGCTCCTGCGTAATGTTCAATAAGAATACCAAAGAATCTTTCGATGGAACCATAAAGTGCCCTATGTATCATTACGGGTCTTCTTTCGCTTCCATCGGAAGCTTTATAAGTTAAATCAAAACGTTCAGGCATTTGGAAATCCATTTGAATTGTTGCACACTGCCATTCTCTTCCAAGTACGTCTCTTACGTGGAAGTCTATCTTTGGACCGTAGAAAGCACCTTCTCCTTCCGCAACTTCGTAAGGTACTTTCATTTCTTCAAGAGCGTTCTTTAGTCCTTCTGTTGCTTTTTCCCAAGTTGCTTCGTCACCCATATGATCTTCGGGCATTGTACTAAGAGTTGCTCTATAAGAAAAGCCAAATATACCATAGAGTTCGTTTATAAACCTTACAACATCGGTTACTTCGTTGACTATCTGGTCTTCTCTACAGAAAATATGGGCATCATCCTGCGTGAAAGTTCTAACCCTCAATAATCCATGCAATACTCCTCCACGTTCGTATCTGTGTACTCTACCGAATTCAAACAGTCTTATTGGAAGGTCTTTGTAAGAAACAGGTTTGTTTTTGTATATCAATATGTGTCCTGGACAGTTCATTGGTTTAACAGCGTAAGTTACTTCTTCTTTTTCTGTGAAGTACATGTTGTTTTTGTAGTGGTCCCAGTGTCCACTCTGTCTCCAGAGCTTTTCGTGCATTATAAGTGGGGTGCCAACCTCTTTGTAACCGTATTTTTTATGCAATTCTCTCGATAAGCTCATTAGTTCTTTAAGGACTGTCATACCATATGGCAGGAATATAGGCATACCGGCCGCAACATCTGTGTTGATGAAGAACAATTCGAGTTGAGGTCCAAGTCTTCTATGGTCTCTTTTCTTCGCTTCTTCAAGCATTTTTAGATAGTTATCGAGCTCGTCTTTTTTGGCGAATGCTGTTCCGTAAATTCTTTGAAGCATTGGATTTTTTTCGTTACCTCTCCAGTACGCTCCAGAAACAGAAAGTAATTTGAAGTGTTTGACTTTTCCTGTACTTGGTAGGTGCGGACCTCTGCAAAGGTCGACAAATTCACCTTGCTTGTAAAAGCTAACTTTTTCATTTGGGATTTCGTTTATCAACTCAACTTTATACGTCTGGCCTTTGCTTTCCATTAATTCAATGGCTTCTTTTTTTGGAAGTTCAAATCTTTCTATTGGCAAATCTTCTTTGATTATCTTTTTCATCTCTTCTTCTATTTTTGGTAAGTCTTCTTCTGTAATTTTTGCGTTTGCGATATCAAAATCGTAATAAAAACCATTCTCTATCGTTGGACCGATTCCAAGTTTTACATTTTCAGCTCCGTATATTCTCATAACTGCTTGTGCCATGATGTGTGACATTGTATGCCTGTAAATTTCTGCAGCTTGTGGATCATCTAACTTGATGATTTTTAAATCACAATCAAAATCGATGGGTCTTTCCAAATCCCAAAGCTGACCATTAACTAATGCTCCTGCGGCATTTCTCCACAAACCTTCCGAAATTTCCTTGGCTATTTGTCCTGGTGTTACTGGTTGTGAGTATTCTCTTACGCTTCCATCTGGTAACCTAATTTGCATAGTTATAATACACCTCCAAGATATATTTATTAATTATTTGCTGTTTGCGAACAAACTTTTGTAGATGTAAACGAATAACAAAAAATCAATTAGAAAACCATAAATAAGAGTTAAAGGTCTGTTGTAGTAATAAGGCAATAAAAACACAACGGCTTGCAACAAAGATGCGCTCCAAGGATAATAAAACGAATCTCTATACAATTCTACCATAATTACGAAAAAAACTATAAACAACCACAGAAAATTCAATTGATGATAAGCAAAACTTTGATAAAGTAAAGAAAAAATAATCAATCTAAGAGCTTTCCATTTATCCTCTTCTTGATATAGCGATTCTAAGAGAAAATAAAGTGGTGTTATTGTAAAATACTCTCTGAATACGTTATCAACAAATACAGAGGCTATGGAACTAATCCAAACGACAAAAAGCATTGATGAACTCCTTTCATAAACCTATCTCTTCAGCAATTGATTTCATAGCTTCTAAGGAAAGTGAATAAAACTCTTCAAGTGAAAGCCCAATATTCTCACATGATTTCATTTGTTCTCTATTTGCACCGCGTGCGAACCCCTTTTCTTTGAATCTATTTTTCAAAAATTCAACATCGACTACAGCTAATTTTTTCTCTGGCTTTATCAATGCTGCCGCAACAATAAAACCACTAGTTGGGTCTACCGCGTACAATGCTTTTTCCATAAGTGTTTCTGGAGTTTTCTTCTCACAATGCGCAAGGATGGCGTTTTTAATTTCTTCACTTACAGAATTACCGAGTATCTCAACGCTTTTGTAACCGTGCTCTTCTGGTTTATCCTTTGTGTAATCGTAATCTAAATCGTGGAGTAAACCTGCTAATCCCCAAACTTCTTCATCTTCTCCAAAATGTTTTGCTAAGCGCTTCATTATAGCTTCACATGCTATACAATGGTTAACGAGGTTTTTATTGGAAACGTGTTGTTTTAATAGTTCCAAAGCTTCTTGTCTTGTCATGAGTTTACCTCCTTAGTTTTTTACATTTGGTTTTATTTAAGTATACCATAAATTGTGTTATAATTGAACTGTAGAATAAATAAAATTGAATGATTTGGGAGGTAAAATTGATGTTGGTTGATTTCCATACTCATACAACGTGTTCAGATGGAACATTGGAGCCGAATGAGTTAGTTAAAAAAGCAAAATTAATAGGTATTGAAGTGCTTGCAATAACTGATCATGATACTATATGTGCTTTTCGAGAAATAGATGATAAATATGCAGATGATTTGGATATTACAGTGATAAAAGGTGTTGAGATAAGTGTTGACTATCCCACAGATTCTCTACATATTTTAGGTTACAATATTAAAGACACTGAAACAATGGAAAGAGTTTTAAATGAACTTATAGATTACAGAAATAGGAGAAATGAACTTATACTTGAAAAGATGAATAAGCTGGGTTTTCATGCGACAATGGAAGAATTAAGGAAAATAGCTAAAGGCGATGCTGTTGGAAGGCCACATTTCGCAAGATTAATGGTAGAAAAAGGTTATGTTGGGAGCATGAACGAAGCTTTTGATAAATATCTTAAAGATGGCGGGATATTTTTTGTTGAGAAAAAGCGTTTAAAACCGCAAGAAGCAATTGAACTTATCAAAAAGACCGGTGGAATAGCAGTTTTGGCTCATCCATACGATATATTGAGTGGTAAAAACTCCGAAGAAGATGATATGACATTCTTAGAAAATTTCATTAAAAAACTCGTTGATTATGGTCTTGATGGTTTGGAGGCATTTTACTCAAGGCACACGCAGAACCAGACAATCGATTTGATAAGAATAGCGAATAAGTACGATTTGTTAATTACAGCTGGAAGCGATTTTCATGGCTCAAATAGGGAATCTGTGAATCTTGGAATGAATGTACCGTATAAACTGATTAAGAAGTTTCTTGCCAAACTATGATGTTTTGCAAATTTCAAATTTATAAGAAATTCCAAATGCGTCAAAATTTTTGTGAGGTGTATGTATGGGTGATGATAAGATAAGAATTTACGAATTGAAAAAAGAAGATTCAAAAGATTCTAATATAGAAGATTTTTTTAAAGAGCTTGATAGCGAACAACGCCGAGCGGTTATGGAATCAAATGGGAAATCGGTTGTTATCGCTGGACCTGGTAGTGGAAAGACAAGAGTCATTACTTACAAAATTGCTTACCTTCTACTTAATGGTGTAATGCCTTCTGAAATTTTACTTGTTACGTTTACAAGAGCTGCTGCTCGTGAAATGATAGAACGGGCGCAAATAGTAACAAAGAAAGATTTGTCTGATATGATGGCAGGTACATTCCATCATGTGTGTAATTTACTTTTAAGAAAATATGGAAGCTCAATTGGTTTGAAATCGAATTTTACGATATTAGATGAAGAAGATGCGAAGGATTTAATGAAAATTGCAAGGAGTAGATACGTTATTTCGAAACAGATGAATAAAGCTTTTCCAACCCACAGCGAGTTATATTCCATTTATTCATACATGGTTAACACATTTCTTACACCATATGAAGTTGTAATTAAGAGGGCAAAAAGGTGGATACAAGTTGTAGATGTTATAGAGAAAGTCTTCCAGGAATACGCTCTTGAGAAAGAGAGACAAAATGTTTTAGATTACGATGACTTGCTGTTGAAAACTCTGCAAATGCTAGAAGGTAATGAAGAATTAAGAAGGCGTATATCTTCGAGGTTTAAATGGATACTCGTTGATGAGTTCCAAGATACCAATATTCTTCAGTTAAAAATTGTTCAGCATCTTTCAGAAGTACATGGAAATTTATTTGTCGTTGCTGACGATGCGCAGAGTATTTATTCATTTAGAGGTGCTAGATTTGAGAATGTAAAAGAGGTAATGGATGGTGCAAATGTTTTTAAGATACAAACCAATTACAGGAGCACAGACAAAATTGTTGAGCTTGTAAATTCAATGATTCCAAGAAATTCGGTACCTAAAAAGTTGAGAGCAATACGAACAAGTGTTCAAAAACCTATAGTTGTAAATACTTATGACCATTTTGATGAAGCATATTTTGTTGCGCAGAGAATTAATGAAATCGTTGATGAAGGCTTTGATTACAGTGATATTGCGGTTTTGTACCGTGCGCACGCTCATTCACTGGAATTACAACTTGAGCTTACAAAGAGAAACATACCATTTAAAGTACTATCAGGATTAAGATTTACCGAAACGGCACACGTGAAAGATGTTGTGGCTTTCTTAAAAATTCTTTTAAATCCATATGATGTAATTTCTTGGATGAGAGTTTTAAAATTGGTAGATAATGTAGGTAATGTAACCGCGGAAAAGATAATAAGTCGTATAACAAGCGAAAGCAACGAGGAAAAATCACCATTGGATTTGTTCTTGGAAATGAAGATAAAGAGCTCAAACGTTGAGAATTTAAAAAGCGCAATTTTCAATTCGATAGATAAAGCTCCAAGCTTCCAGATAAAAAATTTTTACGAGCAATTTTATCAGGATATTTTAGAATACCATTACACAGATTTCAGGGATAGAGAAGAAGACATTGAAAGATTAATAGAAATGGCGAGTTACTACGATAACGTGGAAGATTTTTTAAACGATATTTTAATCTCAGAAGATGTTAGAACTAATGAATCTAACGACTTTTCTGATGATAAAGGAAAAGTTACGCTAACTACAATTCATCAAGCTAAAGGTCTCGAATGGAAAGTTGTTTTTGTCATAGGTGTTAATCCGGGAGATTTTCCACACTTCTTAGCTTTAAAAGATAATACATTAGATGAAGAGGAGAGATTATTTTATGTTGCAATAACCCGTGCCAAAGATATTCTTTACATAACTCATTCAACGCTACCAAGAAGAGAATATTTTTACAATTCATTCAATAGTGATAAACAAATCGACAGAGATTTTGTTAAAGATATTCCTAGGGATTTGGCGGAATTTTGGAAGGTAAGATAATTAAGATAATTAAGTAATAAGGAAGGATTTTGGTGAGAGAGTTTGGTAAATGGTTCATTGGCACAAGTGGATTTTCGTTTGGCGATTGGATAGGTAATGTTTACCCACAAGATATTAAAAAGAGTGAAATGTTTACATACTATTGGCAAAAGTATGGATTCAATTGTGTTGAGTTGAATTTTACTTTTTATCAGATGCCTTCATCGAGAACAATGGTGAGTTTGCTTCGCAAAGCACCAGTTGGTTTTAAATTCGCTGTAAAAGTCCATGGGTCTATAACACATGATAGAAGTTTTGAGAATGTAAATGATTTTCTTAAGTCGTGTAGAGTTATAGAAGATGAAAGCAGGCTTATTGGGTATCTTGCACAGTTTCCATATTCTTTTAAGAACGTACCTGATAATCAAGATTACATTAAGCTTTTATTGGAAAAATTTTATGGCAAGGAGATATTTTTAGAATTTAGACATGAGAGCTGGGTGGAATGGTTAGATAATTTACACGGTATCAAAAATGTACATGTTGTTATTCCAGATTTGCCAATGTCGAAAGGGATTTTTCCACTAATTAGGTCTTTGGATAAAGTGGTATATTTGAGGTTACACGGGCGGAATGGAAGGAAAAAATATGACTATAATTATTCCGATGAAGAATTGAAAGGTATAATTGATTTTGTTTTTCCCGAATCGTTTGAAGAAGCGTACGTTTTCTTCAACAATTGTTATAATGGCCAAGCTTTGAAAAATGCGCTACGCTTTAGGGAAATCGTGGGGGGCGAAAAAATTGGAATTTTCGATTAATAGTGAACGTAATGATAAAAATGATAGTCAAAATAGATGGAACGATGAACAGAGATTAGTTAAAGCTTTGGCAAAAGGTGATGAAGAGGCGTATAAATATCTGTACAGAAATTACGCATCGAAGATAGGCGCACTTGTTAAGAGCTATCTTGGAAGCGATGATATCGACGATGTTGTCCAAGAGGTATTTTTAAGAATATACAAAAATGTAAAGAAGTTTCGTGGTGAATCAAAACTTTCAACGTGGATTTATAGAATAGCTATAAACGTTTGCAACAATATGTACAGAAAGATGAAGGGTAGAGGGCCTGTTGTAGATTTAACTGAGCCTATGGATGATGAAGATTATACATTTCAATTTTCAACAGATGAAGATGTCCAAAAAAATGTAACAAACGATATAATGTACGAAAAGTTGAGAAAAATCTTGGAGAATCTCTCGCCGGAAGATAGGGCTATATTGTTCATGAAAGAAATTGATGGATTAACTTATGAAGAAGTAGGAAAAATTTTGGATAAACCAGAAGGAACTATTAAGAGCCGTCTCCATTATATAAAACAAACAATTAGAAAGGCCTTCAAGGAGGTTACGTTCGATGAATGAAAACGGTGCAGAAAAATGTTATTCAAAACTCCTGAAAAATTTTTCAATAAATTTTAGTTACAAACCAGGCCCGATGATGGAAGAAAAAATTTTGAAGAAAATAAAAAGAAAAAAAGTTATTGGAACTATGTACAGATTCGGTATAGGTGTTTTTCTCACTTTAATAATTCTCTTTTTTGGTACAGAAGAGCTCGGATGGAAGTATCCTAAGCGTGTATTTTCTCTATTCGATCTGTTTAGAGAAGCAGCTCAAAAAACTATCGAAAATCCAGATATTTCAAGTTTTAGCTTGGGTATAAATAACAACTCTAATTTAAATTTACTGAAAAAAAACTTAGAAGATTATCTTAATAATAACAATATTTCACAAAATGGTTCAGATGAAATTTTCAAAATGATAAAATATGTTTCTATCGCAAATGACGGTGGATGGTGATTATAAAGTTATTGAAAAATAAAAAAACGTAGGTGAGATAAAAGTGAAAAGAAGATTATTTGTTTTATGTTTTGTATTGTTGATTTTTGCTACTTTTTACTTTGCTGACGGTTACTATGTTCGTATGGTTTATGAAACAAGCAAGTCTGGTATTTTTATGCGTTCTGAAGAAGTTTACGAAACGGACGACATAAAAGTTGTTATTGTAAACACGCCTCAAAGCTTTGTATGGGTAAGGATAAAAGATAAATGGTATATAGGTGATTCGGATGTATTGAAGAGAACCTTCCCAATAAAAGATTTACTTGAAATTGCGTACGATTATGTTAAGTCTAAAAAACTGGATATTTCTCGTGATGGAGTTTATAGATTCAACGAAGACTTTTTTATTATAGAGATATTTGTTATAGATAAAGAGATAGTTCGAGTTACAAGGATTGTTGGTGATGTTACAACTACGATGTACATAAATAAATTTCCTAAGCATTTTGACATAAAGTCGATAATTTCAAAGTACAAATTCATTGAAGAAAGTCCAATACCTGAAAGATTTTTTGCTGTATTCAAACTTTTTCTTTGGTCAAATACTGTTGAAGGGAAAGATTTTCTGAGAATTATAGGATATGATAAAGATGGGAACCCGTTAGAATTGGAAATAAACAAAAAAGAAGGAGACTATAAAGTGGGGACGTACTATTTGAAAATCCTGAAAGCTTCGGAGAGTAGTTTGAAGGAGATAAAGAATGCGTTGCGTGATTATTGATGGGTATGTTGACGAACCAGCAGTTTTAGGAGTTCCACCATATGTAAGCACTTATGTTAGATACACTGCTGGGCTGTTTTTAATTAAAGGTTTTGAAGTTGATTATTATACGATAGATCAAGTGCGTGCCAGCGATACGTGGCACGCTTTTTCTGTGTATGATACTATGGTTATAATAGGTGGGCTTACCGTACCGGGAAAGTACGTTGGGGGGAATCCTATAACACCCGATGAAGTTAAAAAGCTTTTCGATGTTAATACCAAACCTTATCGAATACTCATAGGCGCGATTGGTAAAGCTTTTTCAAATAAAGGTGGAAGTTTTGCTAAAAAATTTGATTTCGATGTTGAGGAAGTTGTTGAAGATTTTTCATCGTGGATTTCCCAAGAATTTGGCGCAGATTACTTGCAAAGTATAAGAGAAACTTCCATAGCAGGTGCTGAGATAGTTAAATTTCATCCAAGATTTCCTGATGTTATATGTGAGATAGAAGTTTCACTTGGTTGTGAAAGACGTACATTTTGCACATTTTGTACAGAACCTATTTTGCACCCGAAATTTTTCTCAAGGCCAGTAAAAGATATTGTTGACGAAGTTGAGGCACTT
This sequence comes from Fervidobacterium sp. 2310opik-2, assembly GCF_011057735.1. Classification (NCBI taxonomy): domain Bacteria; kingdom Thermotogati; phylum Thermotogota; class Thermotogae; order Thermotogales; family Fervidobacteriaceae; genus Fervidobacterium; species Fervidobacterium sp. 2310opik-2. Next base: position 26,369 of record NZ_LNGG01000001.1, read on the forward strand.
TACAAGAATGGTATAAAAGCATTTAGGTTGGGAAGAAGCGCAAACATAATAGCTTACGGTAGTGATTTCAATAGTGGAACCATAAATCCCGAAGCTGTTAATGAGCTTTACAGTGGGATAAGATCTAAATGCGATGATATAAAGGTACTGCACACTGATAACGCCAATCCGACTTACATTGCTAAAAACTTAGAGAAATCAGTTAAAATTTTAGAAAGTATAGTAAAATACAATACATCAGGTGATATCCTGTCTTTTGGTGTGGAATCTTTTGACGAAATTGTGAGAAAAAAGAACAATATCAATGGAACCGTTGAAGATATAGATTTAGCAGTTAAAGTTGTCAATGAAATTGGTGGTCTTAGAGACTCAGGCGGTGTGCCAAAATTACTACCTGGAATAAACATTATATTCGGTCTATTTGGTGAAACAAAGAAAACTTACGAAATAAATTACAATAAGCTTTTATGGTATTTAGAAAATGATTTACTTTTGAGAAGAATTAATTTAAGGCAAATAATGATATTCCCTGGAACTCCTTTATATTATCTTTCTCAGCGAAAAAATGTAAGACCTGATAAACGTTTGTTTGAACACTATAAATATTTGATAAGAAACAATGTTGACACACCAATGCTGAAAAAGGTTTTTCCGCTTGGAACAATTATAAGATACGTTATTCCAGAATTTTCAGAGGGCAAAATAACATTTGGAAGACCATTAGGCACATACCCTATACTCATAGGAGTCCCTGCGAAGTTCTCAGAACCAACAGATATTGTAGTTGTTGGGTATGGTCATAGGTCTTTAACAGGTGTTAGACTTGTTGAATTAAATAAGCTTACAATCGAAGAATTAGAAAGTATTCCAGGCATTGGAAAAAAGAACGCGCTGAGAATTAAACAAGGGGATTTTTCGACAGTGGATAAAAAAGCTGAAAATTTTGTTAAAAAATTTTTTGTTGAAATAAAATTAAATTAATTTGGTATAATAAAACTAAAGGAAAAACAGAATCCAAGAGGGGGGATTAAAATGAGAAGGGGAGTTATTTTTTTAACAATTTTGGTATATTTGCTGATAGGTTTTTCAATAACAGTTAGCGCAGAAACTTACGTAGACGTCAAAGAATCTCATTGGGCATATGAAGCTGTTGAAAAGTTGAGTAATATGGGGATAATCACCGGTTTTCCAGATGGTACGTTCAGAGGGAACGAAGTGATAACGAGGTTCCAAGTAGCCGTTTTACTGTATAGACTTTACAGTGTATTTGATACAAAGATAAGTGATATAGACAAAAGAATTTCAGATATTGAGAAAAAGTTTTCCAATTTCACTGTTCAAACAAACGCACAATTTACAGATGTTTCAAAAGAGATTTCCTCAATAAAGAACTCAATTACTCTTCTTTCAAACGACGTTAAAAAACTCGTCTCTGAAGTTAAAAGCCTTTCAGAATTGTACTCCAACCTCCGCACATCTGTAGATGATAATAGTTCGAAATACGAAGGTATCAAAAAAACTGTTGAAGCAATATCAGAGAAATACAGTTATTTACAAAAAAAGGTTGATGAAATTGAAAAAAACATCAACAAATTTTCCTCCGCAGTTCTTAATATTGAAGATAAAATAAACAATGTTGAATCATTCTTGAACAGCAGTATCAAAAGTCTGGAGATAGAAACTAAAAATTTAAAATCAGAGATAGAAAAAATTAGAGAAAAAAATGTGAGTGATACTTCTTCTGCCCAAAGTATGAATGAAGGCACCAATACATATATTGATTATTCAAAAGATATAGAATTGCTTTACAAGAAAATCGAATATTTAAATAACCAACTTGAGTATATGAATTATCTAAAAAACGAAGTTAACTCATTGAAAGATGAAATAAAAAACATTAGAGCCTCTATCGAAGAAATCAAGCTAAAAACACCAATTGAAACGACAAATGTTGATAAAGAAAAATTAGAAGAAAATTTAAACACATTAATAACGATCATCGACAATCTTAAAAGCGACATGCAGAATTTAAAGAACACCCTTAAAGATTACGTTAAAAAAGAAGAGTTAGATAAATTTGTCCAAGATGTTTATCAGAAAATACAGACAATTACAAATAGCATATCCTCGTTGACAAACAGCGATAAAGAAATTAACGAAAAAATAGCGAAATTAATAATGCAAATAAATGACATAACATCCGAGATAAGCAAGATTAAAGACACAAAATCAACAAATTCTATAGATTCGAATAAAGATTATGAAGAATTGAAAAACAAAATAGCGGAAATCGAAAAAACAATTGAAGAAACAAAATCGATGGTGTATTCCTCAGCTGAAATGACAGCAATTGTTGAATCAATTAAAAAAGTTGGAGAGCTTGAGAGTAGATTTGAAGAACTCTCCTTGCGACTTACTAATATCGAGAAAATTGTACAGAGCCAAAATAACGAAGAACTTATTAACAGTATTAGTCAATTATCACAGGAAATAAATTCCATAAAAGAATTGTTAGCTGATATAAAGTTAGTTCCAGCGGAGAATATTGATTTATCAGGAATATTGAACAAAATTAACGAACGAGAAAAGACAGTTTCATCTCTCTCTGAAACTGTCAATGATATTTCAAAAAGGCTTTCAGCACTCGAGGAAAAAGTTAGCAATTTGAGTGATAAAATTTCAAAATCTCAAGTCAATGTTAGTGAAGCTTTGAGTAAGGTAGAATTGGACAATTTGAAAGATAGAATTCAAAAAGTGGAAGATGAACTCCAGAAAAAAGCCTCGATAGCACAATTAAACACACTTAATCAAAGCGTTCAAAAAGTTCTTTCAATGGTTATAGAAACAAGAAATGAGTTAAAATCGTTGAACATACCATCCACAACACCTGCTGATGGGACTCAAAAATCGGAGAAATCGTTGGAAAAATCATCAGAAGATATCGAAAATCTAAGAAAAGATATTAGTGAACTTCAAAGTAAAGTTTCCAGCGTTGTTTCAAAGCAAGAAGAACTTGGAACTTTAATAAAAGACGTAAGTGATAAACTTGATAAGGAAAATGCCACTGTAAAAGATATGGGTGAATCCTTAAACGCATTAAAGAAAGAAACAATTGCACTTAAAGAAGAAATTAATGAAACCAAGTCCACAGTTTATGAAATGATTTCTCAAATAAACGGAAAATTAAAAGAGTTAGAGGACCAAAAGAATGTCTCATCAAATGTCGATTTGTCAATTTTTGAGAGCAAACTAAATGCTTTAAAACTATCTTTTGATTCTCTGGAAAATAAAATAAAAGAGCAAGAGGAAAAAAATAAAATGTTGGTTTCAAACATCGATGAAATTGTACAAAAGATTGAAAAATTACAGAATAGTATGGATGAAATTAAAACATTTAAGGAGACTACCCAAACAAAGATGGAAGCAAATACATTAAAATTATTGGAATTAGAGAACAAAATTGCTACGATCGAGTCAACACAAGTTGTATATGAAAAGTTAATTTACCAGGAAAATGAAAATTTGAAAAATCAACAAAAAGAATTTGAAGATAAAATACTAAATATAGAAACTAAACTCGCAGAATTAGAAAATGCTATTAAATTAGATGAAAGAGATATATCCCAAAAACTTGAAACATTAGCTTTGAAATCTGTTAGTAAAGATGAACTGGAAAATAAATTACAGACGCTTTTGAGTAACGTTGATTCACAATTGAATGTGCTAGAATCGAAAGTAATTTCTTTAGAAGAAAAAACAGATAAAAACATAAGTGAAATAGAGAAAATTCGCACGCAAATTCAACTTGTTGAAGTGAAGATTTATTCTTTGACAGGCGAACTTAAGAAATCGATAGACGAAAATAAAGCATTATTGGAAAATAACACAGATTCTCTAAATAAGCTTCAAAGCTGGAGAGATTCACACGAAAAAGAATTCAACGATTTTGTCGCCCTTTATACCGACGAATCATCTAAAACCAACAATAGAGTCATAGAACTTGAAAACAAAGTTACAAAGCTTGAAAAGGATATATCGAATTTGAGTAAAGAGAAAGAAAGCCTACAGAATAATCAAAACTTACTTATACTTTTACTTATATTATCTTTGGTTGTTGGTGTTTTTGGAATAATTGCAAAGTAAACAGAATATTTAGGAAATTATTATAGGAGTGGGGTTGTGTTTTACTCATTTTTAGTCATGAATTTTCGCAGTAAATTTTTGTTAGTCATGAATTTAATACTACCAATCATATTTATGCTTATGTTCGGCGCAGTTTTTGGTAAGCAGAGTGGTGCTTATAAAATTGCCTATTATTCAGATAGGGATATTAATATAGAGAGTGTTAATTGGGTGAAAATTGATAAGCCATCGGATGTTGAAAGTATAAGGACTCTAAAGTTTGATATAGTCATTTTGGCAGAGAAAGGGAAGATAGATGTTTATTATTTAAGTAGCATTGCACAACCAGACAGGGATGTTTTGCTTTTTAGAACAAAGTATTCTTCTGCTCAAAATCAGAGTTCTGTTATTGAAATAAAAGAACATAACCTAAAGTTGGAAAGACAACTAAGCGATCTTGAATATATTATGATAGGCGTTATAGCTGTTTCATTGCTATCGGTTGGTTTAAACGCCGGTGTTAGTATCTTTTCAAAATATGTAAGGTATGGACTTTTTAAAAGATTTATGGTAACAAATGTCAAACCTATGCATTTACTATTCAGTTCGGTCGGAGCGCAGCTCATCACAGGTATAATTTCTTCTTTTATTATTTTGGTTTTGTCAAGATTAGTGTTTGGAGTCAATTTATTTGTCAAAATTTATGATATTCCATTATACATTGCGGTTGTTTTTGCTTCAGTAATGATAAATCTGTCAATTGGTGTTTTACTAAGCTTATTTTTTAAAAAGGCCGCAGAGAGCATCTCTTCTTTGATTTACACTATATTTATATTCTTCTCTGGAGTATATTTTCCAATATCTATTATCCCAAAATCTTTAAGAATAGTATCGTACCTAACACCTCCGAGGTACGTCCATATGATGTTCCAGAAATTGTACGGAGTTAATTCCATGGACGACGTACTTTTCTTTATATTGATAGTTTCATTTTCATTTCTTGGCTTACTTCTTGGTAGTTATGCAATTAGAAAGTTTTTGAAGCCTATTGCCTGAAAAACAGGGAGTGATTCTAAGTGGTTCAAAATAGTTCAGAACAAGTGTTGAAAGTTTCAAATTTGAAAAAATATTACCCAGGCGTCAAAGCAGTCGATGGTGTTTCTTTTGAACTTTTTCCAGGTGAGATAATATCTATACTTGGACCTAACGGGGCTGGCAAAACTACAACCATAGAGATAATTGAGGGGTTGAGAGTTAAAGATGAGGGTGAAATAATATACTTTGGAAAATACAACGAAATTAACGATAAGATTAAAGACAGGATAGGAGTATGTTTTCAGGAAAATTTTTACTTTGAAGAATTAACTGTTGTTGAAATTTTAAAATTGTTTAGCTCACTTTACACTAAATACTTGCCACTAGATGAAATCTTAAATATTTTTGAGCTTAATGAAAAGAAGAAAACACGTGTTAAACACCTTTCGGGAGGTCAAAAGCAACGTTTAGCTGTTGCTTTAGCGTTTGTCAACGATCCGGATATAGTTTTCTTAGATGAACCAACCGTTGGACTAGATCCTCACGCGCGAAGACACCTTTGGGATATAATACTGAAATTCAAATCGCGTGGAAAATCTATTATACTAACTACACACTATATGGACGAGGCTCAAATTCTTTCAGATAGAGTTTATATAATGGATTATGGGAGGATTATTGCAGCTGGTACTCCACACGAGCTTATAATATCATCTGGCCTCAATTCGGTTATTGAATTTCCAAAAGAATACTCGGAATACTTTCAACAAGACGAATTGGTTATCGTTGGTGAATATGCTTATATGCACGTTTCAGATTCTGTAAAGGCTATACAAAATCTTCTTGAAAAAGGCATCCACGATTTCGTTGTCAGGCTCCCAACTCTCGAAGATGTGTTTTTAAAACTAACGGGAAGAAAAATTGATTGATTTAATTTTCTCTAAAATTTACAAATAGTGGGAGAATTGTTAGAATGAGAAGAAAATTAAAAAAGTTTTTAGTATTATTTGATTCTCTATTTAAGGTTCTCTTTTTAAGACAAAAAGAAGCTGTATTTTGGTTGTCGATCTTTCCGACAATCTTGTTTTTGATACTCTCAACATTGTTTGGAAACGTCGAAGAAAACATCGAGCTGAAAGTCAAAATCATTGGGCACAGTAAGACTCTTGAGAATGTTTTTAAAGATATTAAGCAATTGAATGTGATTTTTGAGGATAAATCAAGCAATTCAGATAATCCAGAGCAGATAAATAAAGCCCTTAAAGAACTTGAAAATGAAAAATTAGATCTTGTTGTTGTTTTACCGGATAATTTTGACTCTAAATATTCATCGGCGTTATTGCTTAGAAAAACAAGATTGTTTAAACCTGTACCAATTGATATACACTACATTTCGTTAAGGGATGGTTCTAAGATAGCAAAGGACATTGTAGAGGGCATATTTACATCAATGGGGTTATTAGAGTCCACAACTATCGAAAAGCATTACCTTTCCCAAAATACTTACGATTACAATAATTTCATATATCCTGGTGTTGTTGGAATGGCTATACTTTCTGTGTTTTTGTTTGGTTTTATGAGCGATATTCAATATTTTAAGACAAGAAACATACTAAGAAAATTTTTCACCGCTCCAATAAATCCTGTTTACATTTACATTCTCACAGCCGTTGTGAATTTACTGGTGCTTTTCCTCGGAGTGGGAGTTTTATCCGTATTTTCTTACCTTAAAGGTGTAGATGTAATATCTTATTTGCCAAATTTAATTTTAAATCTACTATTTTCATCAGCTGTCATGATAACATTTGTGATTGCACTAATGACATTCATAACAAAACCTTCGAATTTGTTCGCTTTCCAGCAGGTGTTTTTTCAAGTGCAGATGTTCGTCGGAGGGTTTTACGTGCCATTGAAATTCACAAGTCCTATAATCCAAACCATAGCGAAGTTTTTGCCTATTACATACATCGTGGATAATATGAGAACAGTTAAATCTTTAAATTCAATTGATTCTAATCACTTTCTTGTTCCGTTGATATATATATTAGTGGCTTCTATAATAACTATTATCAGGTCAAAAAAACTTTCGATAGAATAAGAATAAACGTATGGTGATATGGATGAGAGCGAAGATTTCAATCTCTCTAGTTGTTCTAATTATATTTTCACACATTTTGTTTGGGATTCAAGCTTATTTTACAGAATACGGTCCTCTCACGAGCAAGATAATAGATTTTATTAGGAGTTCAAAAGAATATGTTTTCATCTCTTCTTTTGATATAAACCATCCTAATGTTATTTCAGAGTTGACGAAGCTTAAAAAAACTGGTGTTGATGTAAGAATAATAACCGAAAAGCCAATCCCAAATCTTCCTTCCAAAATAGACTATTCAAAAGGTTTGCACCACGTTAAATTTATAGTTAACGAAAATGGCGTTGTATTCGGTTCGGCTAACTTCACAGATAGTGGACTTGAAACGGGATACAATGATATAATAATATTTCCGTCCAATTACTCGAAAAGATTCAAAGAATTTTTTCTCAATCTTTGGAATGAAGGTTTAGTAAGTAAAGTAGAAGATTTTCTTGTTTCACCAATAGACAAAGTGGAAGAACATGTAGTAAAATTATTATTGAAAGCAAGAAAAAAGGTATGGGTTTGCGTTTATGCTTTCACGGATGTTAATATTCTTACAGTTCTCAAGTATAAATCTAGCCAGGGTGTTGATGTAAGGATTATAACCGATAAGTGGTTTTATTCAAGCGATTTGAGTAAATTGCCGATTGAAAATATAAATGTTATCAGCGATAGAATGTTACATCATAAATTTATAATAGTTGATGATATTTTGATTACAGGTTCGACAAATTATACGGAAAGTGGATTTCATAAAAACGTGGAGATGATATGGATAACAAAGGATAAATGGATAGTCAGAGAGTATGAGAAAGTGTTTAAAACATTGGAGAGTGTTGATGATAAAAATTCCAGGAAAGGAGAATAATTTTTGTGGTTTGTAAATTTGATACAAAAATAATAAAGGTAGACGATTTGTATAATCCAGATATTTCGTATGCTTGTGAGGTATTAAAGTCAGGCGGACTTGTTGCATTTCCGACGGAAACAGTTTACGGTCTTGGCGCTACTGCTACAAATCCCGAAGCAGTTAAGAAAATTTTTCAAGTTAAAGGTAGACCAGCGGATAATCCTTTGATTGTTCATGTTTCGAGCGTAGATGAGATAGAAAATATCGCATATCTTAGTGAGAAGTATATTGATATCATAAAAAAAGTAACCCCCGGACCTATAACGTTTGTCTTAAAGAAAAAGGAGAATATACCTAGTGAAGTAACAGCTGGTTTGGAAACTGTTGGTGTAAGAATCCCTGCCCATCCTGTTGCACAAAAGCTTATAAATTGTTCAGGACCGATAGCGGCACCGAGTGCTAATCGTTCTGGAAAGCCAAGTCCAACGGATGCGAATGCGGTAATAGAAGACCTCAATGGTTTGGTTGAGTGCATAATCGATGCAGGAGAATGTGCTTTTGGAATAGAGTCAACGATTGTCGATTTGACAAAAGATTTCCCTGTAGTTCTTAGGCCCGGGCCTATAACACTCGAAGAACTAACACAATTGTTCGGAGTAGTTGAATTTTATCAACTAAAAGAAGGAGAAAAACCTCTGGCACCTGGAATGAAATATAGGCACTACGCGCCTGAGAAACATCTCGAATTGGTTGACCAATCAGCACTCTTAGAGTACCAAAACACAGATGTGCTTATACTCTGCACAAAAGAAACAAAAGAACGTCTTATTCCAAATGCAAAAAATGTGTACATAATTGGTGAATTATCAAAACCATATACAATTGCGCAAAATCTGTATCGTTCATTTAGAGATATTGATAAGACAAATTACAAATACGCAGTTATTGAAAAACTGCCCGAATATGGTATATTCTTTTCGATAATGAATAGAATAAAGAAAGCAGTTAGCAAAAAGTGAAAGTAAATAAGAGCAAGGAGGCGTAAATATGAGTGATACTGCATTAAATGATTTTAATGACAAAAATATGTGGCGTTCTACGACGGTACTTGCAATAAAAAAAGATGGAAAAGTTGTTATGGCCGCCGATGGGCAAGTTACTTACGGTGCGACCGTGATGAAAGGAACAGCAAGAAAAGTAAGAAAAATCGGAGATGGTAAGGTCTTAGCAGGTTTTGCGGGTGCAGTTGCCGATGCTATGACTTTACTCGAAAGATTTGAAAATAAGTATAGAGAGTGGAATGGTAATCTTTTAAAAGCTGCAATTGAACTTGCAAAGGATTGGAGACTCGATAGGGCTTTAAGAAGGCTTGAAGCGATGCTAATAGTTGCAGATAAGGATAATTTATTGCTTCTTTCTGGTACAGGTGAAGTTATCCAACCTGACGAAGACGTAATAGCTATAGGTTCTGGTGGACCTTATGCGTTAGCTGCGGCAAGAGCACTTCTGAGAAACACAGATTTTGATGCGCGAAAAATTGTTGAAGAGGCGATGAAAATAGCAAGTGAGATATGTATATATACAAATGAGAACATAACAATTGAGGAATTATAAAATGTTAAACTCTTAAACAAGAAAGGGGAATTGTTGTTGGTTGTTTGCTATGCTAATGTTCTGATAAGGTTGTTTGGTATAAATTCTTTGAAAGAAAAACGTGGAGTTGTAAAATCTTTAATTAACGAATTACAAAAAAGATTTGAAGTTTCAGCTATAGAATGTGGAAGGCAAGACTCAAAAGATTACATGCTGATTGGAATCGCGTTTGCTACTTTATCTGAAAAAGATTGTGAATCAAAGATGGATAACATTGAAAACTTTATCGAAATGATTCACACCATTGAAGAATTTACCTATGATTTACATCATTTTTAACGTGAAAACGTTGGCAAAATAGGAGGATTGAATATTAAACATGTACAAAGAAATTAACCAATTTCTTGAAAGAGCTGTTGAACTTCTCGTTTTAGAAGAAAGGAAACCCCACATTTATGGAGTTGTTGAATTCTGCGAAAAACTTGCACGAAGGTATGGATTAGATAATGAAAAATTGAAGACTATGGCTCTTTCTCATGATTTATTTAGGGATGTTGAAGGAGAGAAATTGAAGAAGATAGCATCACTTTACGGTATAGAACTCAGCGAAATAGTCTTAAAAAAACCAATTCTTTTGCATGGTTTTGTGGCTTCTGAGTATTTGAAAAGACGGTTTGGAGTAAACGATTATGACGTTTTGCTGGGAGTTGGTTATCATACATCTGGTCATCCGGAATTTGGAGTATATGGAAAAGCGCTAGCCTTAGCAGATTCTCTTGAATTTACAAGGATTTATGATGGTGTTAATAAGTTTAGAGAACTTGCATTCTATGATATGGAACTTGCCTACAGAGAAGTTATAAGGAATAAAATTATATACGCGGTAAATTTCAATTTATATGTTTTGCCTTACACAGTTGAGACGTGGAATAAGATTGTAGAGGAGGGTAAAAAGTGAGAACAAAAAAAACATACATAGGTAGAAGTAGGAGAAGTTCAGAAAGAAATTACGTTAAACCTGTTATAATTGTATTGTCGATTTTATTATTAGTTGGATTTTTATATCTTGGTATACGTATTGTGTCGGTCAAGAATTCAAGCGAATTCGACATGAAGAAAAAATCTGTCTATTATCTATATTATCCATTAGATAAAAGCACATCAGCTAATAACAATGATATAAGTTTGGAAGGTTCAAAACTAAGAGGAAAAATTTTTATTGTTGATGGAGAAAAGAGAGTTGTAAACGTTATTAATGTTCCTGACCATTTGTTTATATTTTCAAAAAAATTAGACATTTCAAGTTCAAATCCACACGATTTTGTTGTTTTATTTAATGAATTGGTAGGTATAAAAGCAGACTATATTTACGAAATAGTCTTGAAAAATGAGTATCTTAAAAAAGTCGGAGTCAAAGAGCTAGATGATTTCGTTCAATATTACGGAAAAAGAGGGCTCAAATTCTTCGATTATTTTACACTTAGTAGCCATGTCTCTACCCTTCGTCCGGAATCTGTGATTACCGAGGCTTCGTTGGCCAAGCTTTATTATTCTCTTGGAAGATTTAACATACAAACTTACGATATACCGACTATGACTTCGAAACCTATAAAAATAACAGTGGGCGATAAAGTTTTTATAAGGTTGTATGTTGATGAGGAAAAGATTCAAGAAACTTTAAAAAATTTGAAGTAATTTACAATAATTTACAATAAATACAAGGGGAGTGATTTTGATGAGTAGGTATTTGTTTTTAATTTTATCGTTGTTATGTCTACTTTTGTCATTTTCGGTATTTGCTGGCGAAATAAGCGCTGGATTTATGTATTCATTTAGTGGAAATTACTTGTTCTCAGGCGAGTTTAATACTCTAGGACTTATTAAAAATGCACCTAACGCAGTTAGTGGTTTTTCTTTGGCCTTAATTACAGACTTTGCTAATTATTACATTTCTTTAGGTGGAATTGCGAAGTACGATATTAAATTAGAGATAGGAACAGTTTCACTTTTTGGAATGGGTGGTATGTTAGCACCTATAAATGGCTTTGGTTTTGAAAAGATTACCAGTATAATAAGAATAGGAGCGAAATATTACTTTGGAGATATCTCCATAACCTCCGGGCTTTTCAGTTTCTATCTTATAGATAATACAAAAGTTGAGGGAATAGAATTTTCGATAGGTTACAACTTCTAATTTTCTAACATATTTTCAATAGCAAGTTTTTTGTGAATAGTTTTTTGTCAATTTTCAAGTATGCTCTTTTATACATAAGTATGCTTGTCTATTGAGTAGTTGATAAATGTTGTATTGTAAGTTATATTCTTTGTAAGTAATTTGTTAGCAATTCACACTTTCAAAAAATAAAGTAAGGGAGGAAAAAAAGATGGGAGTAAACATGAAAGGTAGATCACTTCTTTCACTTATGGATAACACACCTGAAGAAATAAAATATCTTCTTGACATCGCAAAGCAAGTTAAGGCGGAAAGCAGAGCAGGTATAAGACATCAAAGGTTTGTCGGAAAGACATTGGCTCTTATTTTCGAAAAAAGGTCAACAAGAACAAGACTTGCTTTTGAAACAGCATTTGCTGAAGAGGGCGGTCATCCAATATTCTTGTCCATCCAAGACATACAACTTGGTGCGAAAGAATCAGTCGAAGATACGGCAAGAGTTCTGGGTAGAATGGTTGATGCAATTGAGTTCAGAGGTTTCAAACAAGAAACCGTTGAATTACTTGCGAAATACTCCGGTGTCCCTGTATACAATGGTTTAACGGACTTATTCCACCCGACACAAGTTTTAGCAGACCTTCAAACAATTGAAGAAGAATTTGGCAGATTAAAAGGTATAAAGATGGTGTTTATGGGCGATGGAAGAAACAACATGGCAAACTCACTAATGGTCGGTGCGGCAAAGATGGGAATGCATTATGTGATATGCTCACCTAAATCGCTCAGGCCAGAAAAATGGCTTGTTGACGAATGTATGAAATTCGCAGCTGAAAGTGGGGCAAAGATAGAGTTCACAGATAACCCAGAAAAAGCGGTAAAAGATGCAGACGTTATCTACACAGATGTTTGGGCATCAATGGGTGAAGAAGATAAAGCAGCTGAGAGAAGAAAATTACTCCAGCCATACCAAGTTAACGAAGAACTTATGAAAAAGACAGGAAAGCCAGAAACAATATTCATGCATTGTTTACCAGCGGTAAAAGGCGAAGAAGTCACATTTGAAGTTATTGAAGGTAAACAATCAAGGGTATGGGATGAAGCAGAAAACAGAAAACACACTATTAAAGCTGTGATGATTGCGACATTATTGTAATTTTTTAAAGAACAATAACAAATAAATCGGGGACTTTTATGGACTTGTCCCCGATTTTCTTTTTTATTTTTTTAGTTTTACTTAACATATTGCAATATTTCAGCATCTTTGCTTAAAATAATTACACTACCAGGTACAATATCTTTGTAACTCTCAAGTGTTTTCCAAAGTTTGTAGAATCTTTCATCTTTTGAATACGCTTCAGCGTATATCTTTGTAGCACTTGCATCTCCAGTTCCTTTTATATATTCCGCTTTACTAAGTGCTTCCGCTTTTATTATAGCTGCTTTTTTGTCTGCTTCTGACCTGATTTTTTGTGCCTCTTTCTCGCCTTCTGCTCTTATCAACGCTGCTATGCTTTGTCTTTCTGATTTCATTCTTTCGAATACTGCATTTCTATTTTCCGCTGGTAAATCTGTTTTCTTGACTCTTACATCTATCACTTGTATTCCGTAATCTTTTGTGTTGCTGATGGAAAAATCTAATACATCCTTTAAGAATGTCTTTTCTTGTGTTACAATTGTGTCCATATCTAACTTCGCAAGTGTATTTCTCAAACCTGAATATACGACATCATCTAACCTTGATAAAGCTAGGCTCTCAGTTCTCATGCTTTCAATAAAAAGTTTTGGGTCAGAAATCTTCCAAATAATATATGAATCAACGATGAGAGTCTTTTTATCTTTTGTGATAATTCTCTCAGGTGGTATATCGTAAATAGAGTATCTCTTATCTAATTTCACAACGTTATCAACGAAAGGGGTTTTAAAGTTTAATCCCGGCTCGGTTATAACTTTTCTAATTTCACCAAAGCGTAATATAACTACATATTTGGTTTCGTCGACTATAACAATTGAAAGTGCAAGAAATATTATCGCTAAGATAATAACGAAAATAGCGGTGATAAGTTTTGCTTTAGTCATTTCGAATCACCACCTAATAGCTGGTCTAGAGAAAGTACAGTTATTTTTTGTGAGTTATCCATAACCATAATTTTCTTCGCTTTTGGAAGAACTTCTTGGAGAGTAGAGAGTCTCAAACGTGTTTCTGTTATCATAGGTGCTTTTCTATATTCTTCTAAAAGTGCTAAGTATCTTTGAGTTTCACCTTGAGCTTTAAGAACTTGTTGCTGAGCGTAAGATTCCGCTTCCAGCACTATTTTCAAAGCCTCTCCCTCAACTTTTGGGATAAGGTTATTAGCGTATTTATTTGCTTCGTTTATGTATCTTTCTTTATCTTGCTTTGCGTTATTTACATCGTCGAAGGCTGAGACAACTTCGGCTGGTGGCACAACTTCTTGTAGCAGAACGTTCACGATTTTCACACCTGCTTGGTACTTATCAAGTAAGTTTTGAACTATTTCTAATACTTCATCAGCAACCTTTTCACGCTCTTGAGTGAGAATATCATCTACATTTCTTTTTGATATCCTGTCTCTTAAAGCTGATTCTGTGGTAAATTTAACAAGATTGCTTGGATCTTTAATTCTGAAAGCGAATTTCACGGGATCAGATACTTTGTATGACACAACAGCCTCAACACTAACTATATTTCCATCCGCTGTTAGCATCAAAGCTTCAACATCTCTTGATTCGTATTTTCTATCGCCAACTGTACGAAATCCAATCTCTTCCTTCCTTATAGTTTGAACATCAACTATAACATGCGATTGGAAAGGAATAGGAGCGTGGATATGTATACCGGGTCCAACGGTACCAGTAAATTTTCCAAAAGTTTTTATCAAAGCAACTTCCGATGGATTAACTTGAAAAACCCCTGTACCTAAGTAAATCAATATAATAACTATAAATATGGTTATGAGTATTATTCTACTTTTCAATGTTTATCACATCCTTTCTACTATCTTGTAAAGGGCTTTAGCAGCTAAGTAAGTACCTTCCTTTTCGTATCCTTCTACACCGAGCATCGTTCTGATTTCACCAACTCTTACTCCTGTTTCAAACATTTTTTTCAAGAAAATTTCTGCTATTTTGTGGTGTTCTTCTTTTCTTTGAACAGCACCAAATGGATTTGCAAAATAACTCTCTGTCATGCCTTCTTCCGAAGTCGTTCCTTTTGACATACGTTTTCCGGCAGAAAATACTTGAATTGCATCGTCTAAATTATCGAAAAATACAATTCTGTCTTCGTCATTTTTGACTTCTGTGTAATTGTTTGCGTACAAGAAGAAATCTATAGGCGTTGGTGTGATTACCTCTTTATAGTTATTAAATGGAACAATAACGCGCGCATTTATTTTGTCTGGATTCATAAAGATACTCCTATCCATCGTGTAATATGCGTATCCCGGTGGTAAGTCATCTAATCTAACAAATGCACCAGTTTCAGTTCCGTAAGCGACAACCTTTCCATTTACTATATCTAGAGACCCCATATCGTCTATTATAACGTCCACATAAGCTACTTCTTCCAATCTATTTAATGCGTCCAATGTTTCACTCTTACCAGCCCCGCTATCGCCCACAAACATCGCAACGGCGCTTTTACCGTTTTTCAAAACGATTCTTGCCATGGAACCGTGAACTGGAAGTTTCCCTTGGTCTATTCTTATTAAATTATGCATTGTTAGTAACGTTTTCTTCATATAACCAAAGTAATCATTTTCGTCTAATGCCGGAATAACACCTATATATAATCCTTGATCTTTAAATATAACACCATTTTTCCATTTTTCTTGATAATCTGGTATATTTTCGACAGGTAATCCAAATATAAGCGCACCTGATACTTCTTTCTTTTTTAGATCCATAATATTTGCAAACTGGAAGAGATTACCAAGACCTGCTGCATGTGATAGAAATTCTTTGTTTACATAAACAAACATAAGTAAATCAGCGACTAAAATTGGGATTAAATACCAATCTTTTTCCTTATTTGGAAGTTTCAAATCACTTAGAACATTTCTCTCAACAACAGGTAATACACCCTTTCTTTTATTTGATCTTGTGTAAAATATCACAGGTGGGTCAAAAATCGCGCCCCAAACCATTGGAATGTTCGAAAAATTACAAAATCTTTCGTCGTTACAGTCAAAAGAATCTACCAAAAACGTTACTTGAGCACCACTTGGTAATTGCCTTACTATGTTTGAATTATCTGGTTCAATATTTTTCATAATTGTTCTGTAAAGATTTCTCACAAGGTTTTTGAATTCTTCTGCAATCATAGTTGCGGTGAATACTATACTTGTTTTTCGTGCGTTATCGATTGTGTAACTTTCTCTTTTTATCATAAACCTGTGCTTGTTTCTCCAAAAAGAATAGAAAGATTCTATAAATTTTGCTAAATCTTCAGGATTAACGTAATTTATGATTGTTGTTATTTCTTTTACATCTCTTAGAGTGAGTAAATGGAGATACTCAATAAAATGCCTTACATTGTATTCTTCACCTATTCTGAATGCTTCCAATGTTCTTAACAAGGGGCTATTTTTCTCTTTCAGAAAATCGATATATTCCCTTAATAACTTTTCGAAACCAGGATTGCTCAATATTTCGCTCGAATCGGTGTAGACAATTGAACCATCTATAATGACACTTCTTCCCATTTTGCTCCCTCCTTGAATGGTATAATAGAATTACTCAAAGCTTTCAAATCCGAATTTTAAAATTTCTGAAAGTCGTTTTTTATTTGTTAGGTAAAGATATCCAATTAATGCTTCGAATCCTGTACTTTCCATATAAAGGCGGTCATTACCATGTTTTCTAGCTCCTTTACTGTTGATTCCTCTTTGAACAACATTTTTTTCTTTCTCGTCCAATAAGTGTGATATAGACTTCAGTAGTTTGCTCTGTCCCTGCCTTGAAACATATTTATTTGAGCGACGGTGCAAATCTGTAACTTTCACATCGGCTAGTATATAAAGTTTCGCGTAGAGGTTAAAAACTGCGTCACCCAAATATGCGAGTGAATCGATCGACATTTCGTCAGGATTCACATTTGGTTCTGGAAATAGTCTCAAATCAATTTCAATATTATTAGAGCAATTTTCATCGTGGATGTTATGCTGTTTTGATTCGTTCAACATTTCTTGTAGCAACAATATCAGCTCCTGTTCCAAGCACATCTTCTAAGATAATATCACCAGATTTGACAGGTGCTTCAACAACTGTTTTTTTAAGTATTTCCATAATTTCACCTATCAACCTCCTTGGTACTGGCTTGTTTGTTTTTACAGAAACAAGGGGAAGTTCACCATTATTTACTAATACGCTTGAAGTTAATATCCTTAAAGGCTCTGTTACTTCTTGTTTTCCATATTCTATACCTCTCGGGCATTTATTTCCACTAACTATTATTTCACCGTTATCTTCAATAGTTACTGTTAGTCTACATCCTAAAGGACACATAACGCAGACCATTTCTTCGGTTTTCATTCTACCACCTCCACAACGATATCACCGGCTCCTATTTTTGACTCAGGAATTCTTATGTTTACCATCTCACTTGGCATTAAATTTGCGTGTTTTTTGCTGTAAAGTAGATTGTTTCTCTGTTTAACTCTTATCGTTCCTATTTCTAGAGGTTTTTTAACTCTTATGTAAATGTTAAGGTTTGTACCTTCTTCGTACCATGTTGGGAAGAGTAGACCTACATTCTGCCCTTTTTCAACGGAAAATTTAGCAGGTTCCCAATTATTTTTAACATACATCGCCGCAAATTTTCCAGACGTTGAGCCTTCCTCCGTAACCCAATCAACGAGGTCGTATATGACTGTACAATTTCCAGCCGCAAATATCCAATTGAGTGATGTTCTTCCTGAACTTGAAGTCATTATACCCTTTGTCCAAGGATCTATCTTTAGAAAGTCTTTAAATAAAGTGCTTTGTGGAATTAATCCAACTGATAGAATAAGTGTATCAACATCAAATTTTTTCTCCGTACCTGGAATGGGTTTGAAATTTTCATCAAGCTGAGCTATTATTACACGTTCAAGCCTTTCCTTTCCGTATATTCCAACAACAGTGTGACTTAAATATAGTGGGATATTGAAATCTTTTAAACACTGTCTAATGTTTCTTTCTAATCCACCAGGAAATGGCATTCTTTCAACAACGGCGACCACTTCAACACCTTCAAGAGTTAATCTTCTTGCCATTATCAATCCAATGTCACCAGAACCAACAATTATTGCCTTTTTACCAGGGAGCCTATTTTCAAGGTTTACAAATCTCTGAGCTACTCCTGCGGTAAAAACACCGGCGGGTCTGGTACCAGGCACTAGTATTCCACCCATCGGTCTTTCGCGGGCACCTGTTGCTACGACAAGTGATTTTGGTTTGTAAATGGTTACTCCTTCAGTGGAAACAACGGATACTTCTTTTCTTCTGTAATCTATACCATGTACGTATTGTTCTACTTTTACATCAATATTCGGATACTGTTTTACTATGTTTTTTATACGCTCTGCGTATTCTGGACCGGTAAGTTCCTCTCTAAAATAATGAAGTCCAAAGCCATTGTGTATACATTGATTTAGAATTCCACCACTTCGTTCATCCCGTTCCACTATAACTACTTTATCCACGCCCTCTCTCGCAGCTCCTATAGCTGCTCCAAGCCCAGCCGCTCCAGCACCTATGACTAATACATCAACCTCTTTTTCGATCATTGTCTCACCTTCCCATTCAGTACAACACTTTTTTCGCTTCTTAGTCTTATTTCTGATATATCCTTGCCAAGCTCTCTTGCCAAAATTTTCATTATCCTATGCATACAAAATCCACCTTGGCAACTTCCAAACATTGCCCGTGTTCTAAATTTTATGCTATCGATTGTACTTGCACCTCTTTTTATTGCTTCAAGAATTTCTTTCTCAGTTACCTTATTGCAAAAACATATCATTTTGCCGGTGAGTGGATCATTTTTAATTTCCTGATCCCATAATGTAAGTGGCATATCTGCGTAATGTTTAATTCTCTTTCTAATTGGATTGAAATCAGATTTTGGAACAAACGTTTCCCCAACAGATTCTTGAATTTCTTCGACCATGAATTTTGCTATCGCTGGTGCGGCTGTTAAACCAGGCGAACGCATTGCCATAGCGTTGAAAAATCCGGTTATTCTTGTTCTTCCAACGAGAAAATCTTTTTGTGGGCTTTCTGGCCTAAGACCAGCAAATGTTTTTATAGAAGTTCTAAAATCAATGAGAGGAGTCATTTTTAGAGCCTTTGAAATGAGCGATTCAAAACCTTCAAATGTTGTTGACGTATCTTCTCTGAATTCTCTCTCTGGAGGAAGATCTACAGCGGTAGGTCCAACTAAAATTCCACCGTCAACGGTTGGGGTTACGAGTGTTCCTTTTCCAAGAATGGAAGGGGTTGGGAAGAGCACACTTTTGACAAAACCACTGAATTCTTGTTTATCGAGTAATATATATTCCCCTTTTCTTGGATGAAGTGGCACATAGTCGGCATTTGCCATTTTTGCTATCTCATCAGCATATAAACCTGCGGCGTTTATAATTATATCAACCTCAAATTCTCCTTTATTTGTTATTATTTTTTCAACTTTCCCATTTTTTGTAATGATATCAAGTACCTCTGTTTCTAAAAACAATTTTGCACCATTTTCAACAGCATTTTCAACCGCGGCAATTGCCACCATCCAAGGTTCCGTTATACCGGCTGTTGGGGCCCACAGAGCAGCAATTACTTCTGGATTAACATTCGGTTCATAAGAAAGTACCTTATCCCTATCCCATATTTCCATACCTTCTACACCATTTTGCTCTCCACGTTTGTAAAGTTCTTCGAGGGTTCTAACTTCTTCGTCCTTGAATGCTAACACCAAAGATCCGATTCTTTTTAAGTCTATTTCCAATTCTTTTGATAATTCTGTGTACATTTTATTACCCGGTACACAGAATTTTGAACGTACTGTTCCAGGTTCATCATCGTATCCGGCATGAACAATTGCTGAATTTGCTTTTGTAACTCCCATTCCAACATCTACGTTTTTTTCGATTATAATGACTTCTAAATCGTAACGAGATAATTCGCGGGCTATTAACGCTCCTACAGAACCGGCACCTATTACAGCTACTCGCATAAAAATCCCTCCTGATAAAATTCCATAAGGTTTTCAAACTTTTATTCATTTTTAAACCTTTAAATATATTGTACCACATGATAAAATATTTTTAAAATCAGTTTGTGCCAATTCATCAGGAGGGATTTTGATGTTTGTTTCATTTGAGGGAATTGATGGTTGTGGTAAGAGCACGCAGGTAAATTTGTTGGTTAATTACTTAGAAGAAAAAGGTATACCGTACATAAAGGTTAGAGAACCAGGTGGGACACATTTGGGGGAAAGGATACGTGAATTACTAATAAATCAAGAGATGTGTGCAAGAAGTGAATTGTTGTTATTTTTGGCATCACGTGCCCAGTTAGTTGAAAGCGTTATAAAACCTGCTTTGAAAAATGGAAAAATTGTAATTGCTGATAGATTTGCACATTCAAGTGTAGCTTATCAAGGTTGTGGGAGAGAACTTGGGCCCGAGACCGTGAAGATTCTAAATGATTTTGCTACAGATAAAACTTATCCAGATATAGTATTTTACATAGATGTTCCGGTTGATGTTGCCATGGAAAGGATGAAAAACCAGCACAAAGATAGGATAGAAAAAGAAGGGAAAGAATTCTGGGAAAGGATAAGAAATTGTTATCTCAAAATGGCAAAAGAGCATGAAAGCTTTGTAATTATAGATGGAACAAGAACTATCGAGGAAATCCATAGAGAAATAGTGAAAGTATTTAATACTTACCTCTAAAAAAATGCTAAATCATTGGGATATATTTTTCTATTATATCTTTTACAAACTCAAGCATACTTTCAATCATCCAACCAAAGAGTAACATAAGCGTTAAGAAAACAACGATAATTCTTGGAGCAAATGTTAGCGTTTGCTCATGAATTTGTGTAGCTGCTTGGAAAATGCTTATAAGTATACCCACCACTAAGCTTACAAGTAGTGGTGGGGTTATTAGAGTTAACAATAATTGTATGGCATGTTTGGCAATATCCAGGAAGACTTCTAACGTCATCAAGGTCACCCAATCTGACAATTTTTATAATTTAAATAATTTAATACGCGAAACTCTTTACTAAACTGACAATTATCGATTCCCAACCGTTAGCAAGTACAAATACAAGAACTTTAAAAGGTAAAGATACTAAAACTGGAGGAATCATAATCATACCCAATGAAAGAAGAATACTTGCAACGACCATATCTATTACGATAAATGGTATGTAAATTAATATCCCCATTTTAAAACCTATTTCAACTTCCCCAAGTACAAACGCAGCAGTTAAAAGTGAATCAGGAGCTTCCTCAATTTTTGTTACATTTTGTTTCAAAGCGTTGGCAATTGTAAATACATTATCTTCGTTATGATGATTAACAAGTTCGTTTATCATGAATTTTCTTACGGAAGCCATAGTTCTTGAAAAGAATTCTTGGTAAGTTATTTTTCCGTCCATATAAGGTGTTAAAGCATTGGTATTTATTTCATTCCATGTAGGTTGCATTATGAAGAATGTTAGAATCAAAGCCAAACCTATTAATACCTGGTTAGGTGGTACTTGTCTTGTACCGAGAGCATTTCTTGTAAATGAAAAAACTATTATTATCCTGGTGAAAGATGTAAAAAGTATTAATATGCTAGGAGCTAATGTTAATACAGTTAGAATTAATAAAATTTCAAGAGTTGCTACTAAATCTCGAGGTTGTTGTGTGGGAGTTACTTGGATGCTTATTCCAGGAATTGGGACTTCGTCTTGTGAAAATATTGATGAAATGAGAAAAATGAGAAAAAGTATTGTGAAAAACCTTTTCACTTTTTACCACCCACATATTTGTGCAGTATACTTTTAAAATCTTGTGGTTCTTCTTCTAACTCACCTTCGTCAATTGTATCAAGTTTTTTTATAACTTCTGTTTTTCCGGGACTAACAAGTATAACGTAATATTCTTTAAAAATTCTTACGAGAGCAAGGTAAGTATTTCTATCGATGTATACTCTACTTATTACTTTAGCAAAACGCCCCCCAACAACGTTGGGGAGCTTTCTTTTAATAAACCAATATGTAACAAACATAAGGATTATAAATAACGAAAGACCTATGAAGAAATTAATTAATTCCTTTATTTTCGTCACCCCGGCAAGTAAAATTTATTTCAAAACTTTCTGTATAGCTTCGATAACTCTCGCTGCCTGGAAAGGTTTTACAATAAAGTCTTTTGCACCAGCTTGAATTGCCTCAATAACCATCGCTTGTTGACCCATTGCGCTGCAAACGATAACAGTCGCGTTTGGATCAAATTTTTTAATTTCCTTAATTGCGTCTATTCCGTTCATTTCCGGCATAGTTATGTCCATTGTTACTACGTCGGGTTTAAGTTCTTTGTACTTTTCAACAGCTTCAACGCCATTTGCAGCTTCACCAACAACCTCGTGACCAGCTTTTGTAAGGATGTCTTTCAACATCATTCTCATAAATGCTGCATCATCAACAACCAAGACTTTTGCCATCTTACGCCACCTCCGAACCAGTTATTTCTCTTAATATTTCTTCTAAGTTTAAATAAACAATTAATCTTGTGCCTTTTTTTATTAATCCTTTTGCTTTTTTTCCATATGTGTTTATTTTGCCGAGGTTTGTTTCCAATTCAGAAGAATTTGTTCTTAAAACCCCAACAACTTCATTTACTATAAGTCCAAACTCCACGTCTTCGATTTTCACTATTACTATTTTCTTCTGATTTTCTTTACTGTCACTTCCTGCGAGCAAAGTTGGTAAACTTATAACAGGAATAATTTTACCCCTTAGATTAATTACGCCTTCAATGATTTTTCTTGCTTTTGGTACAGGCGTAATATCTGTTTTATCTATAACAATTTCTACCATTTCAACGTCTATTGCCATTTCTTGATTTAAAGCTTTAAAGACAAGAACTTCAAATTCTCTAATTTCTTCCATTTTTCTCACCTCACTCAACTATGTTGGTGATGTCAAGTATTAAAGCAATGCTACCATCACCCAACGTTGCACCACCACTGAATATTTTTACGTCGCTAAATACTTTTCCAAGTGATTTGATAACGATGTCTTCCTGACCGATTAACGTATCAACGGCAAGTCCGTGTTTCCTTGCTCCGGATTTTACAACTACTACGTTCATTTCATGTGGATTTTGTTCATGTTCCATTCCAAATACTTCCCAAAGTTTAATAATAGGAATTACTTCGCCTCTTATTACTATTACTTCTTCGTTTTGGACAACTTTTATGTCTTCCGAAGATATGATTAATGTGCTATCTATAATCGATATTGGAATTGCGTAAACGTAATTATTAACCTTAACGAGTAATGCTTGTATTATCGCAAGTGTGAGAGGCAGTCTAATTGTTACTTTCGTTCCCTTTCCAGGTTTACTTTCTATTGAGACTGTACCATTTAGTGAATCAATTGTATTTTTCACGACATCCATTCCGACACCACGACCAGAAAGTTCGCTTACTTGTTCTTTTGTTGAAAATCCAGGTAAAAATATGAATTCAAAAACTTTTTCATCAGGTAATGTCAAAGCTTTTTCTTCTGTTATTAATCCTTTTTCAATTGCTTTCTTGATTATTTTTTCTTTGTTCATACCTCTACCATCATCTTCTACTTCTATAACTACATTATTTCCTTCATGCCTTGCGGAAAGTTTAACTGTTCCGACAGGGGGTTTACCTAAAGCAATTCTTTCTTCTTTTGACTCAATTCCGTGGTCTATAGCATTACGAATAAGGTGGACAAGAGGATCACCTATTACCTCAACGAACGTTCTATCTAACTCTGTTTCTTCACCTTCCATTATAAAGTTAATTTCCTTTCCTAAATTCTTTGAAAGGTCTCTTACCATCCTTGGGAATCTGTTAAAGACGAATTCAATAGGTACCATTCTTACTTTCATAACAACGTTTTGAAGGTCTAATGTAATTCTACTTAACTGTGCTAGAGATTCATCAACCTCTTTAATATTATATTTTTTAAGTATATCAGCAATTCTGCTTCTTGCGATAACAAGTTCACCCATAAGGTTCATTAGATTATCTAATTTTTCAATATCCACTCTTACAGTTTGAGTTACCTTTACCTTTTTTTGTTCTTCTGTGTTTTTTTCTTTTTGCTCAACTTTCTTTTCCCCTTCTTCTTCTTCTTCTTTTTCAATTTTTAAAGGTTTTACGACAACGCTTTTTATTTCTGAAACGTTCATTACTTTTTCGTATATTTTTTCTTGTGAAACATTTCCAACACATAACAATTCAACAGTAAGATCAAAATTTTCATTTTCTATATCTTCGACCGGTGGTATTGAATTAATAATCTCAATACCAATTTCTTCCAGAGAATGGAAGACCATGTACATTCTCGCAGATTTTAATTGAGTACCTTCCTGTAGATTTACAATTACGTGATAAGCTGGGATGTTTTTCTTTGCGGCCTCCATTAAAACATCTTTTATTACTTCTTGGGTGAAGAGTTCACCAATCTTAGCTTTTCCAATTTCTTTCTCAGTTTTTATCTCTTCTTTGATTATTTCTGTAGTTTTTTCAGCAACTTTTTTTGATGAAACTTTTTCACCAGCCGCTATTCTCTCAAATATTTCAACAATTTGAGAAATATCTTCTTCGATTTCGTCATTACCTTTATTCACAATACTTTGGAGCATCTTTTCAATTAAATCAAGACCACCAAATAGGTAATCAAGCTCGTCACTGGATATAGTAACTTTTCCGGACCTAACAGCATCAAGGTAATTCTCCATTCTATGGCACAACTTTGCAAGGTGTTCAAAACCCATGGTTCCTGCCATACCTTTCAATGTGTGCAAGGCTCTGAACGCTTTGTTGATTTGCTCAACATCATCTGTGTTTTTCTCAAGCTCAAGCAAGGATTCATTTAACAATTGAATATATTCTTTCGATTCGTCAATAAATACTCCCAAGTATTCGTTAAACTCACTCATCTAACTCCCTCCTTTCAGGAGACAACAAATTTATAGTAAGTTATGTAACCTATTGAATATTGCCAAAAAAGTAACTTGGAAGTTATATTAAATCCAATAATGGATTTAATTATATCACCTAAATCCATAAGTGCTTTAAAATCGTATGCTTCTATCTTTGAAAAATCATAGTAAATTGGTAAATCTTTCAATTTTTTGCTAGTTTTTTCATACTTTTCAAAGCTGTTTTTATCGACTGTACCAACTATAACTTTATTAGATGACTTGAACGCGTATAGTTTTGAATTCTGAAGATTAATAACCCATTCTTGCTTCTGACTATCATACTTTGCACCAAGTTTCGAGAGATTTGTTTCAAAGTCTTTCCCACTGTAATTTTCAAATATAAAGACTATTTCACCAACTTCGAGTTTACCAGCGACGTAAGTATTTGTAGAAGAATTTGAAAGATTCTTTACCAGATTTGTAAGTTGCTGAAGTTCAGATGTTACGCCTGAAAACCATTGTTCAATAGATCCGATAATTATCGATGACTTTGACGAAGGTATACTCAGATAGTAATTCCAAACTTTGGGTAATTGACCAATTGTGTCTATATTCTTTGAGCTTGTGTATTGTTTCGTGTTTTTTTGCTCTATTGTAAATGTAAAAGAGCCAGCTGAGATACTTGATGTAATGAGTAAATGACTTGCTGTTGAATCTTCTATTCCTATTCCACCAGGTAAATTCAATTTCAGCGTATTTGGTTTTGCAAAGCCACTTATAAAAAATACCCCCGCTTTTAATCTATCAAAATCTTTATTTGTTCTTGAAAGTTGCATTTCTGGGGTTGTATAAGTTTTTATCGCCATGTCTAAAGTCTGTTTGCTTCCAGCTAATATTAAGTATTTTCCGTTAGAAGTGCAAAAAAGAGATTCACCAAGCTGAAACATATTGTTTTGGATATTTTTAACATTAATAGATAATAAATATGATAACGCTTTTACAAGCTGAGCAGGATATTTCGTTTCAAAAACTATGAAGCTGCTTCCGGTTATAGTTTTTATAAATTCCAGATAGTAGTTTATATCGAAAGAAATTAATGTTGTGAAATCTACCTCCGCTCCTTTTGATGCAAAAAGTATATCATTTGAAAGAGCGTCTTGAACAACTGTTGGCTGTACACCCGTTTTGTATTTCATATCTTCGAGTATTCTAAGAAACGAGTCTTCGAATCCTAATCCTTTCCTATCAAAAACGAATGAAAAAAATGAAACTTTTTTTAATTCCTCGTACCAAGTACCGCCTTTAGACAACCTGATTACGAAGTCGTAATCTTTGTGTACAAAGTTGAAAATATCTGAATCAGCAAATGTATAACAGATGATGACTATTATAATTAGAAAAGCTATCGACCTTTTCATTTTAGTTCCTCCCAAGCTGTATCTACGATACTTATTATATCACTTTCGCTTATAGAATGTATATATTCTTTTGAAAATACACCAAAAAATTCTATATTGCCATCAGCACCTGGTAATTTCGAATATGTTAAGTATTCGCAGTATAGGCCTTCATCACGGAAAGCTTTGACAATTTTTCTTATGACTTCAATATGAGTTTTTTTATCTTTTACTATACCCTTATCCGTATTTGTTGTTTCGAATTGAGGTTTTATTAGTGATATTATTTTTGTGTAATTTTCAGACAATTGAAGAATACCTTCCAGTAATTTTGTGATAGATATAAATGAGACATCAATTGTTATTATATTAAGCTTATCGCTTATATCTTTTTTAGAAATATACCTTGCATTTTTTTCAATTTTTACAACACGATCATCTAAAGCAATCTTTGAATGTAACTGTTTTGTATTTACGTCAACAGCATAAACCTTTTTTACACCATTTTGAAGAAGGCAATCTACAAATCCGCCTGTGGAGCTGCCTATATCGCAAGCTATTTTTCCACTAACATCTATTTTATACTCTTTTAATAAACCTTCAAGTTTATATCCTGCTCTGCTAACATACTTCAAATCATCAAGAATAGCTATTTTTGAATCAAAATGACATTTTTTTGATGGTTTTGTACATACTTTGCCATCTAATAGTACAAGCCCGTTTTCAATCATTTGTTGAGCCTTCGTTCTACTTTCAACAAAACCTTTCAAAATTAATAACTGATCAAGTCTTAGAACTTTATTTTCCAAGTTCCCACTTCCGTAATGACATGTGCTGTTTTATCTTTTATATAAAATCCAGATATTTCATTACCTATAAAATTCCCTTTGTAGAAAAAGCCAAATGGAGTGTGAAAAATGTCCAATAAAGAGGGGTAAAATATATTAAATTTAGAACTTTCTTCATATGTTTCATTGGCTCCTTTTTCTATAAGATTTACGTCTTTATCGTCAGATATTTTATAACATCCATTTGTAGTTTTAACAATAAATGAATTATCTTTGTCTAAACTTAGAGAATAAGCTCCTTCAAATGTTTTTGAAAAAAGTATTCTGCGTGTTTTCTGATTCATTATAACCACTTGGCCTGAGATGTCAAGAATGCATATTCTGTTTTCAGTAAATATATAATCCAACGGCGAATTACTAATCTTTGTATTCCAAGTAAAAGATAAATCAGATATACTTCCATCTGAGTATAGTACATAATTATCCCATATTGAAACTATAGGTGCTTGGAACTTTGTTAGAGACTTTGTCTTTAGATTATATATGTATTCTTTTGTCACCACACTATCAGATGTTATTGCAACCACACCATTTTTTTGCAACTCTTTTTCCAATAAATCGATGTTAACTGCCTCGACGTAGTTTGTCTTAGCGTTGTATATAACTTTACCTTGCAATAATTCTAATTTATCATTTTGAATGAAATATGGAATTCCTATAAATTGAGTGATAAAAGAAGAACCTGTTTTTTTATCTATGACGATAGTTTTTAAAATATTATCATTATCTTTGGTGTCAGTTAAATTCTCATAAGTAATATTGTTTTTTATAACGTTTTCAATCAACTGAGCTAAAGTGTTAGGAAATTCGTAGATCAAATTCATTGGTAAAGTGTATTTATCGTTACCATACTCAATTGAAATAAGCGATTCATCTGTTGAAAATATAATAGTTTCATATTTGGAAATCACAGGTGATAATGTAACCGAAGTTGAATCCGGTAAAACCATTTGGTTGGCAGAGTCTGAAGACTCTGTTGTATGATATATACAATCTGTATAGTTTATATTTATAGGTATTAATCCATATTTTGCAACTTGTCTGTATATGAAATTTTCGATTTCGTATGGTACGTTAATAAATTTAATATATATAGCATCTAATTTATTCCAGTTATTAATCTCATTTTTTATATCATCGTTTAATTTTTCGATTATTTCATTTGGTATAAAAGGATTAAAATTCATATTAGCTAAAATAAAACTTTGTATAAGAATAATCCATGCGCAGGAGCTAAACCAGCTGATTTTGAACGATCTTTTGATTCTAACACCTCCTTTACTTTTTCAGTTTCCCATATTCCAGTTCCAACACGTACGAGGTTTGCTACAATGCTTCTTACCATTCCTCTCAAAAACGATGTACCTTCAACACGGATTAGAATTAGCCCATTTTTTATTTCAATTATTCTCAAATTGTTTATCGTTCTTATGGTCTTGGTATTATCTTCCCCTTTTTTACTGAAAGAAATGAAATCGTGTTCTCCAATTAGATATTTAGCGGCTATTCGCATTTGTTTTATATCAAGTTCGTATGGAAACCACCACACGTACCGTCTTGTAAAAAGATTCTTGGATTTGGATGTATCTATATAATAATGGTAAATTCTTCTTTTTGCTTCGTAACGTGGATTAAAAGTTGGGTGTGTGAACCATACTTTTTTTACGTAAATATCCGCAGGTAAATTCGCATTTATTGCATTTTTTATATCATTTTCCATTAGTCTGTCATTTGGGCAGTCAAACGATACTACCTGACCATTTGCATGTACGCCCGTATCCGTTCGTCCAGCAGCATATGTGTCTATATGCATTTTAAAGACCTTTTCTAATGCTTTTTCCAATTCACCTTGGACAGTTCTCACATTATTTTGAATCTGATAACCGAAAAAATCTGTTCCGTCGTAGGCAAATTCAATAGCGACACGTTTCATAATGTTACAATACGTCCTCCTCCAGATTTTTTGGCTGTTGTCAAGGCTACTTTAATTTTTTCAAGTAATTCATCAAATGTTTGTGCATCAGTTGGGTACTTAACAACGCTAGCACTTAAACTGACATCTGGATATTTTTTCTTGAATTTTTCAATTATTCTCTCGGCAACTAGTACTCCGTCTGATTTGCTCATTGACCATAAGAGCATTATAAGTTCGTCGTTGAATTGTGAAAAAATTCCAAGGTTTTTAATTTCTTCCTCAGAAATATTTCTAAGTTCTTGTAACATTTCGTCCCCAGCTTTAAAACCATGCGTTATATTTACCTTTTCAAATTTATCAATGTCAACGTAAACTATTAGAAAACTCTTCCCAAATTCGATATTTTTCGAGATTTCTTCCAT
This sequence comes from Fervidobacterium sp. 2310opik-2, assembly GCF_011057735.1. Lineage (NCBI taxonomy): Bacteria > Thermotogati > Thermotogota > Thermotogae > Thermotogales > Fervidobacteriaceae > Fervidobacterium > Fervidobacterium sp. 2310opik-2. Next base: position 56,042 of record NZ_LNGG01000001.1, read on the forward strand.
AAGAAATGCGTATGTTTGCTCTTTTTTGTAATCGGAAAGGAAGAAAACGGAATATTTACTTTCTGATAGTAATCTAGTTATCTGCCATGCAAAAAACTTGGCAAGTTCAATTTCACGTTTTGAAGGCCTTAGCATATTTGTTGGTTTATCAAAACTTATATATCCTATTGTTTTGTTTTTGTAAATCAATGGGACAATGAATAAATCATTTGGATCCCAAGCATTTTCAACCTCTAATTTAAAGTATTCAGATGGTCTGTAAATTGATGATTGGGATAAATCAACACTTCCGTTTGGGATAAAGTAAGCACCACCGACATCAAAGCGTTGTTGCATTAAAACGTAAGTCGATTTTATATCAGGTCTGTTTTGTTTTAATTTTTCAAAATCCTCATCTTTTATACCATACTTTGATATTCTTGTTACTTTCCCGCTCCTGAAATCAAATATACTAAGCAATGCGTATTCAAATCCTATTAGCTTACAAGTTGTAGCTAAAACATCTTGTAAAACATCGTCTATATCTTCTTTTGAACTTTTCTCGAGAATTTCCGGTAATTTCATAAGATTTTCTATCTCTCTTGCTATTTGTTCCTTTTCCAATGTAAGTTCTTTGTGCCAAAGTTCAGAAAATACAGTGTAATAAAGTTGTATCAAAAATCCAGAATAAAGAACTGAAACAAAAATTAGTGAGGATAACTTAACTTCGCTGAATGTGTAGATAGTTGTTAAAATCATTGAACCGAATAAAGATAACGCAAATACAAGCAAAAATGCCCTTATATAAGCTTTTACATTTGTTTTTCCAAAAAACTTAATGTAAAAAATCGTCACCAAAACATTACTAAGCATATAGCCGATTGCGAATGATATTATTTTAAGATAATCATTTGGAGATGCTTTAAACAATAGAGTGCCAAATCCAATTTGTAATACTTCGAAAGAGACCTTGAATAGGAAACGACGTAAATCTTTTATGTAAACAAGTAGAGTAATAATACTCAGTATTAGTATACTTTCTGGCCGAATAAAAAGCAATAAGTAAAGCATGCTAAAACTCTTAATATTAAATACTAATCCTCCTATAGGTATTTCAACAGATTGGGAGAAAAACAACAAAGCCAGAGCTATACCAAGTAAAGGTATATCTGTATTAAATACAACAGGTTGTGTTGTGATAATCATTATCAAACCGACAATAATACATGTAGATATGAAAAAAAGTTCTTTAATACTCAAATCTGCTCCCCCCAATGTGATTTTATAACAATTGTAACATATGTACCAGATATTTTAAACAGAATTTTATGTATATTTTGGCATTTCTATTCTATCATAAGTTCGACAATTTACAAAGGAGGTAAAAAAGGATGGAAAAACTTAGGCAGATCGCTGAAAAATACGGAACACCAGTCTTAGTAATGGATTTAAACGTGATAGCAAACAACTATAAACAACTTATAGAAAACATAAATAATTGTAAGGTTTATTACGCAGTGAAATCTAACTCTCATGTTGAGATTGTGAAACTTTTAAGAGATATGGGAAGCCATTTTGATGTTGCATCACGCGGTGAAATTGAGAAACTTTTATCTATTGGTGTTGAACCGTCGAGAATGAGCTTTGGAAATACAATAAAGAAAATTGAGGATATAAAGTTCGCTTACGAAGTTGGTATTAGGATGTTCGCAGTTGATGCTGAAATGGAAATCGAAAAGATTGCTCTTGTTGCTCCTAACGCTGACATATACGTAAGAATTAGTACTAACGGAATGGAAGGCGATGCTGATTGGCCACTCACAAGAAAATTTGGTACAAGCGTCAATCACGCTATAGAACTTGTAAGATACGCGAAAGAAAAAGGACTTAATCCAATTGGTTTGAGTTTCCATGTTGGTTCGCAAAATTACAATCCAGAGAACTGGAGAACAGCAATAAGAGAAGCTTCCATAGTTTTTGAAGAAGCTAAGCAATTTGGTGTAGAAATGAAAATGATAAATACAGGCGGCGGGATGCCAGTTCGCTACGTCAGGGATATACCTTCAATTAAAAAAATAGCAAAAGTTATAAACGAAGCTGTTGAAGAATATCTTGGAAATGATATAACAGTTATCGTTGAGCCTGGAAGATCAATGGTTGGTAATGCGGGAGTCATGATTTCCAGAGTAATTCTCAGAAGTAAAAAAGGTGACGAAAATTGGCTCTATTTAGATGCTGGAGTGTTCCATGGCTTGACAGAGACTATTCAAAACATAAGATACAGAATTACAGTTGACGGAAAAGAAGACGAAGAACTCGAAAAATTTGTTCTTGCAGGACCAACTTGTGATAGTGTTGATGTCATGTACTACGATGCGATGCTTCCAAAGAGCACAACACTTGGAGATATAGTTTACTTCTTTGCGACAGGTGCGTATACAACAGAGTATGGAACGAATTTCAATGGTATAGCTTCACCATCTATCATCTTCGAAAATGGAATTCTTTCAGAAGAAATCGTTGAAGGTTCAAACACTGTTGAAACTTTGATTACAGAGACTCAAGAGCAATAAAATAGGCATCTAATATTAAAATCAAAAAGGCTTCGGTGATATTACCGGAGCCTTTTTTATATTTTATAAATCAATTTCATATTTTACATGGTATTTTTCTTCATTAACAGCTTTCTTTGCTAAATTATCGGCTATTTCGTTGTATTTTTCCCCAGTGTGAGCTTTGACTTTATTGAATTTTATTCTGAAAAAAGTGGAATAGTAATCGTACTTTTCTTTGTATAATTTTGTTAAGCTAGTATTTGTTTTCCACAAACCAAGAGCCCATTTTTCTATACCTTCGTAGTCATAGTTAATTTCTATGCATTTCAGATTTTCATTTTTCGCATATTCAAATGCCAGCAATGCTGCATATATTTCACCAGCCACATTTCGATGTTTTACGTGTTCTGGGTTTGAGAAACCTCTCCAGTACGTTTCTATTTTCTCTTCATTGCTTTCTTTTACAACAACAAAACCTGCGCCAAATTTTTTCGTGAACTCGTCGTAGCTTCCGTCTATATAGATTTTTACGCATTCGTTTTCTAAAGTCTTTTTCATACACCTGCTTATAGAAATAGAATTAATTTTATTGTTTTTATCAATATTAAAATTATTAGAATTTTGAACTTCTGAATTGATGATACTCAACATTTTTAGTGCTTGTTCGTTGTTGGTTGTTTCCAAAATTTTCAGACTTGTTGGTTCATAATTTTTATCGTAATATAGTTGGACTTTGAGATAATGATTACCACTTTTGATATAATAAACCTCTTGGTATTGGAGATGCTCTATGCCCAATACGTTAAATGAATGTTTGGATATTATGCTTTCAAAAGCTGTGTATAGTTCTCTTAACATTTCATCGTTAAAGTTCAAATTGTATGAAATATTGATTTTTTCTCTTAAAGTGAAATCATTTTGAATTTTCAATTTGTTAAATGAAAAGATTTTTATTGGTAAATCCTTTATATAGACTTTTTTCTTGGCTCTGGTTATCGATGTGTATAACCATCTGAAATATTCCTTAGTTTTTGTAGAATTGTAATAATATGGGTCTATAAAAGCTCTATCCCATTCTCCACCTTGAGATTTATGTGCAGTTATAGCGTAACCATATTTTACGTGTAATGCATTTAAGTATGGGTTATCTTGAAGGTATTTACTTAGATTTTGAGTAATATTTTTTTGTGATAAACCTGTTTTTTTGCACACATCATCTATACAAAAGCTAAACAATGCTTTCTTTAAATCCAAATCTATATCTGCGGTTTCTGAAAATAAGGAATTCGCAAGTACTTTGGATTCTATAATCTCACCAGAATTTATATTTTTTAATTCTAAATCGTAGAATTCCAAAACGTACTTTTTTCTTCCAACAAATGCGTCTTTTCCCTCATAGTTTATTACTTTTTCGACTTTAAAAAATTCGCCGTTAAATACTACTTTATCTTTGCAGTAAACATTCTTTGTATTAAGTAATATATCGCCTACTTCAATTTGGCTTTGGAATCCGAGCTTTTTCCTAATTTCCATATTGTACTCCAAAGCTTTTTTGTTTGTTGAAACAATTATGATATCTTCGCCAAGCTTTGAGTAGTTGTATTCCTTTATGAAATCATGTGTTTTGACAAATTCGTCACCGTCGTACTCAAACTTTAGAGTTAAGTAATTTTCATCGTCGATATGTTTTTTAATTGTATTTGCATTATTTAATATTTTACTTTGGTTTCTTTGCCTAACAACTTCGTTAAGAAAAATCTTTTCGCCCTTTAAATGAAAATTTTCCTGAAGGGTTTTAACATCTAATGCCGGGGAAAAAGCTGAGTTTGTTGGTGGAAGTTGGTATTCATCTCCGAAAAATATAATTTTGTTGTTTTCACCGCTTTTTACATATTCGATAAAGTCGGAAAGCAATTTTCCGCTCCCAAAGACAAGTTCCTCGTCTGATTGTTTATTGTCTGAAATCATCGAGCTTTCATCTACTATGAAAATTGTGTTATCATGTTGTGATTTTTTTAAACGAAAATATACTTTGATGATTTCACTTTCCAAATCTACTTTCTCATGGGAAAAACTGTAAATTTCACTGTGAATAGTCTTAGTTTCAAATCCGGATTTTTCGTGAAGGATTTTAGCAGCTCTACCAGTTGGTGCGAGAATTACAAATTTTTTTCCTTTTTCGAAGAGATATCTAACATACTGAGATATTAAAAACGTTTTACCTGTACCTGCGCTGCCTTGAATGATTAGAAAATCTAGATAATTATAAATAAAATCTTCTAGTTTTTTAGCTGCATATATTTGGTCCCTTGTTAAGTTGTATTGTTGAAGGAAGTTCAAAAACATTTTTGACCACCTAATTTTAGGATATTTTTAAAACCTTTATGTTACCACCATCTTCGGAGTCTCTTCCTACCGATGATAACCTCTTGTCTGTTACCTTCTTGTATCCTTATAGCATGTCTACCAGACAGAGTTGAGAGTACATTTGTAAACAAAGTTGCTGGAGACACATATTTTCTGCTCGATATTCCCGCGAAAAGTGGGATTACAGAGTATCTTAATACACTTTCTATTATGAAGAATATTTGAAGACCAAAGATGTGATAATCTTTTACATAAAAATCAAGCGAATTAAAGAATTTTGCAATAGGTCCCCCTATTAAGGAACCTATCATACCACCTAAACCACCAAGGGCTGAGAATACTGCAAAGTACATTGGTGAGCTACTTGCTGCCGTTTCCATAGGGAGAGTTATAAAAGCAAGGTTCACAGCAGCCCATCCAACACCTGATAAAATAGCGTCTAAAGTAAGAGCTAAGACCCAGTGCTTTTCGTTCATCAAAATCCAAATAGCAGGTGTTATGGAAACGATTGATAAACCGGTTATCAACACACTTTTATGACCGAATTCGTCAGATAATCTTCCCCAAAGTGTGTAAAATAACATCGATAGTAAAGATGCGGTGATAGATGCATAGCTTATATACGTCATTGGTAATTTTAGATTATGTATTTGATGGTATGGGAAAAACGGTGCGGATAATAAAATCACAAAGTTCCACATAAAATAAGCTTTTGAAAGTTTCATAAAATTTTTATCTTTTAAAACTATTCTTAAATCGTTAAGGGATCCTGTTTTTTTCGAACTGACGTCCCTAACTTTCATTAATGAAACAAGAGAGAAAAGCGTAGTAACCATTGTTATTAGTATTATTATCGCGAAATTGAAAGGTTTTTTAATGTTATCAGCTATCAGGGAATACAGATAAAAAACCAAAAGTGTCGCTAAAGATACGAAAAAATTTCTCAATCCAAGGTACTTTCCCCTTCTTTCTGAAGGGATGACATCTGATATAATACTAATCCAGATATTTCCAGCAAATGCTGCGAATACCTGACTGAGCGCGAAGATGAGTATAAATAATTCCGGTTTTCTGTGTTCTGAAAATAGGAGTGGGATTAATATTATCCATAAAAACCTACCTGAGTTAAAAAAAGCTAATAGTTTCTTTTTGTTTGGTAATTTCTCAATAACTGCGGGTGCGAATATTTGAAAAATCTGAAATGCCATGGGAAAAGAAGAGACTAATCCCAAAGCGACTTCATTTAAGCCAAAGTACAATGCGAGTGCTGTGAATATTACCGTTTGAGTTAGAACAAGGTAAAAAGTGGAGAGTGTGCCTTCAACTGTAAGGTACAATTCATCTTTTGAGGCGTGCCATTTAAGTCTTTTTATAAACTCACTCATCCTTTTATCACTCCGATAGGAACACACTTTGCAACTTTGAGCGATATACCAAGTTCATCAACAACTTTAATTACTTTATCAACATCTTTGTACGCTTCTGGCGCTTCCTCAACTATACCTTTTTTTGATTTAGCCAAAAGTTTTACACCTTTTTCATCAAGCTCTCTTATCACATGTTCAACTGAGAGCTCTCGTGTCGCTTCTCTTCTTCCCAAAGTTCTCCCAGCACCGTGAGCAGTTGAACCAAATGTCATTTCTTCAGCTTTTTTCGTTCCAGCAAGTATGTACGATGCTGTGCCCATACTCCCTGGGATTATAACTGGTTGCCCTGTTTCTTTAAATATTTCTGGAAGGTGTGGGTTTCCCGGTCCAAATGCCCTTGTCGCGCCTTTCCTATGTACAATAACTTTTCTCTTTTTTCCATCAATTTCATATTCTTCTATCTTAGCGATGTTATGCGCTACATCGTAAACGAGTTTTACATCTAATCCCGCAACAGATTTAAATACTTTTCTAATGAGATGAGTAATAATCTGCCTATTCGCGAACGCGTAATTTGCCGCACAGTTCATTGCGCTATAATACATCTGCCCCCATTTGCTATTAAATGGAGCATTTATCAACTGTTTATCAGGGAGATTTTTATTATGTTCTTTAAGGTTATCTCTCATGATTTTAATGTAATCTGTAGCGATTTGATGACCAAAGCCTCTGCTACCTGTGTGGATTAATATCGTTATATCACCTTTACCCAACCCAAATACTTTTGCTATTTTCTCATCGTATACTTCTTCGACGACTTGGATTTCAATGAAATGATTTCCCGCACCCAACGTCCCAAGTTCGTCTTTCCCTCTCTTTACAGCTTCTTCACTTACATCGGAAAAATCACAATTTTGTATGTGGCCGTAGTCTTCGATTCTTTCCAAATCTTCGTCGTATCCAAATCCCATCTTTATTACTTCTTTTGCACCATTTGTAACTATCCTTTTGAAATCGTTTTTTGAAAAATTCAACTCACTTGTTTCACCAACTCCAACTGGTACACTCTCATAAATGCGTTTTATTATTGTATCGATATTACTCTTTACGATATTACTTGAACCTTTTACGACAAGCATCCTAACTCCGCAGTTTATATCAAATCCCACACCACCAGGGCTTATAATTCCATCTTCAACATCAAAAGCGGCAACTCCACCTATTGGAAATCCGTAACCCCAGTGTATATCTGGCATAGCGTAAGCAGCTTTTAAAATACCTGGAAGAGTTGCGACGTTTTTGATTTGTTCTATCGCTTCTTTATCTAACGTTTCCCAATCCGATAGAATTATCGCGTCAACTCTCATATTTCCAGCTTTGCGAATTTTGTAAATGTACTTATCAACTTTTTCAAGACCTTCAACAGGTGACATATAAATCACCCCCTAGATATTTTAATCAGTGGTCCCCAGTCTTTTTATCGTTTTTGTACCTTGATTGTAGACCACTGATTAATTCATAACTTTATAATTTATTATTTTTCAACTCTTTTGTGAGGATCGTATTCTTGCTTTGACTTTTGCAAAAATTCATATATTTCTTCTAAAGTTGCTTTCACCTTGAATTGCTGTCCTGTTCTCCACTTGATTTCTACCATTCCTTCAGATAGAGCTTTACCAACTGTTACTCTAAATGGTATTCCTATTAAATCCGCGTCGTTGAATTTCATACCAGGTGATATATTCCTATCGTCTAAAAGTACCTCTTCGCCTTTTTCAACAAGGAAATTGTACAATTCTTCAGAAAATTTCATTAAGTTTTCGTTGTTACTAACTGGTGTTATAACTACTGCAAATGGTGCGACGGATAATGGCCAAATTATACCTTTTTCGTCATGTAGTTGTTCTACAATCGCTCCAAGTGTTCTTGAAACACCCCAACCGTAGCACCCCATGATGAAAGGTTTTAACTGACCATCTTTATCCATGTATTTACTACCCATCGCCTCAGAATATTTTGTGCCAAGCTTAAATATATGACCAAGTTCGATGCCTTTCTTTGCATTTAACGGTTTTCCACAAACAGGACACGGGTCTCCTTCTCTTGTAACTATTAGATCTGCCCATTCATCAACTTTAAAGTCTCTGTCAACATTTACGTTTACGAAGTGATAATCTTTTTCCATTCCACCAACAACGAAGTTCTTCATCCCTTTTACCAAGTGGTCTGCGATAACTTTTATACCTTTCACACCCACCGGACCTAAGAAGCCAATGGGTACACCAAAGTCTTTCAATATGTCATCAGGTGTGGCAAAAGCTAACGACTGGTCGTTTAAGAAATTTTTCAATTTTTCTTCGTTGAGTTCCCTGTCACCTGGGACAAGTGCCATGAAGTATCCATTTCTACCTTTGTAAATAAGTGTTTTTACGATTTTTCTCACTGGAACTCCTAGAAAATCTGCCACATCTTGCGCTGTTTTCACATTTGGAGTGTAGACTTTTTCCATTCCCTTGAGCTCTTCATTATCGTAAATAATTTCACCAGTATATGGCACTCTTTCATCGTTGCCTGCGTACCCACATTCGCAGAAAAGTACATTGCTCTCTCCAGTATCTGCAAAAGCAACAAATTCGTGAGATTCGTTGCCTCCAATTGCTCCGGACGAAGCTTCAACAACCGCATATTTTAATCCGATTCGTTCCATTATATTAGAGTAAGCTTTTCTATGAGCTTTGTATGTTTCATCAAGGGATTCCCAATCGCTGTGGAAACTGTAACCATCCTTCATTATGAATTCTCTTGCTCTAAGCACACCAAATCTCGGTCTAATTTCATCTCTGTACTTGTTTGCCATTTGGTAAAGGGTTATCGGTAATTGTTTGTAGCTATTAAGCTCATTTTGAACAAGGAAAGTTACGAGTTCTTCGTGAGTAGGTCCAAGCGTAAAATCTCTTCCGTGCCTATCTTTTAATTTCATCATCTCTGGACCGTAATCTTCCCATCTGCCAGATTGTTTCCAAAGTTCCGCAGGCTGGATTATTGGCATCAAAATCTCGTTTGCTCCTATGTTGTCCATTTCTTCTCTCACTATCTTTTCAATCTTAAGTAAAACTCTCCTTCCGAGTGGTAAATATGTATACACACCAGCCGCTATTTTTCTTATAAACCCAGCTCTTGTAAGCAATTCTTGACTTGGCACTTCCGCATCCGCTGGTGCTTCTTTTAATGTTGGCGCGTAAAACTGTGAAAATCTCACAAATATCCCTCCATTTTCCAACTTTTTAAAGTCTTACATGTCAATAATTCTAAAATTTTATTAATCATTAATTTCGTATTTTGTACCTTCTGGAGTATCAAGTAATTTTATCTTTGCATTTAAGAGTGCGTCTCTTAGCTTATCAGCTATTTCAAATTGTTTATTCTTTCTGTATTCATTTCTTAAATTTATTATACCTTGTATTAGCTGATCTAACTGTTCGGAATTTACTTGCTGTTGTTTTTGGATTTCACTGTCAAACACTCCAAGAACAGGACCATAAATTCTCTTTACAAGGTGGTACATTTTCAATGCTCTTTCGTCGTTACCTTCATCCATTGATTTGTTAAGTTCTTTAACTGTATCGAATAAAATTGAGAGTGCAACTGGTGTGTTGAAATCGTCGGAAAGTGCTTCCACAAATCTGTCTATGAAGTTTTCCATTTCTTCGTCAATTTTTGGTACCAATGGGTATGGGTACTTTTCCGTGAATCTGTTTAATGCGTTATGCACCCTTTGAGCTGCTCTCATGTTATCTTGAAGTATCTCGTCCGAAAATTCCATAGGTGAACGGTAATGTTTGGACAGCAAGAAAAGCTTTACGCCATCTTTAGTGTACCTTCTTACCGCTTCCCTTACCATGAATGTGTTTCCAAGGGATTTACTCATCTTATCTCCACGTACGATAATCATACCGTTATGCATCCAGTATTTTGCCGGTGGTTTACCTGTGAGCGCTTCACTCTGAGCTATTTCATCTTCATGGTGTGGGAAGATAAGGTCTTCACCACCACCGTGTATATCAAACATATCACCAAGTAATTTTTGCGACATAACGGAACATTCTATATGCCAACCTGGCCTACCGTTGCACCACGGACTGTCCCACGTAGGTTCACCAGGTTTGGCGGATTTCCACAAAACAAAGTCAAGTGGATCTTTTTTCAGTTCATTCACATCAACTCTTGCGCCTGCTCTCAAATCATCCAAATTTTTTCCAGATAGCTTTCCGTAATCTCTTAATTTCCTAACGCTGAAATAAACATCACCATTTTCTGCTGGATATGCGAAATCTTTTTTTATCATTGTTTCAATTGCTTCAACGATATCTTTAACAAAATCTGTTGTTCTGGGGTGGTAATTTGCTGCTCTTACGCCTAAAAGTTGAGCATCGTGAAAATACTCTGCGATAAACGTATCCGCAACTGTTTTCCAATCGACGTTCCATTCTTTTGCTTCGTTTATTATCTTATCATCTATATCTGTAAAGTTTTGAACCATTATTACCCTGTAACCCACGAATTCTAAAAACCTTCTGAGAGCGTCGAAAACAACCATAGGTCTTGCGTTGCCTATGTGAATGTAATTGTATACAGTAGGTCCGCAAACGTACATCTTTACGACGCCAGGTTCTAAAGTCTCAAGTGGAACTTTACTTTTACTAAGCGTATCTGTTATATAAACCTTTGTCATGAGACCACCTCTTCATTTATTTAAATACAAAGAGATCCTCTCTATTACTTCGTCTTTACCAAGGATTTCGAGTATATCGATTAGTTCTGGACCTTCAGTTTTACCTGTAAGTACAAGTCTTAACGTCATATAGAAATCTTTACCTTTGAGCTTTGCGCTCTTCATAGCTGTTTTGAAAGCTGCGTATATTGAATCTTTATCCCATTTTTCAATTTTTTTGAGCTCTGAAAGTAAATTTGTGTAAGTTTCAATAGCCTCTGGAGTTTTTTCCGGTAATTGATGAGGTTTTTCGAAGAAAATATCTGTCAATTCAGGTAACTGCGAAAGTTCTTCTATCCTATCCTTTACAGCGTGGAGTATCTTTGCGAAATATTCATCGTCAACATCTTTTTGCAAGAATGGTTTAGCTATTTTAACAAGCTCATCCATACTTTTCATTCTAATATGCTCTGAATTCATCCATTTCAATTTTTCTGGATTAAATATCGCAGGATTTTTTACAAGTCTTTCAAGCGAAAAACTTTCTATCAATTCTTGCTTTGTGAGTATTTCTTTTCCTTCTGGATGTGACCAACCAAGCAATGCGAGGAAATTAACCAAGGCTTCTGGAAGATATCCTTTGCTTTTAAACTCTTCTACAGATGTTGCGCCATGGCGTTTACTAAGTTTACTCCCATCAGGTCCCAGAATCATTGAGACATGTCCAAAAACAGGTGTGGGCCAACCAAATGCTTCATATAGTGCCACCTGTTTAACTGTATTTGACAAATGGTCATCACCACGTAAGACGTGGGTGATTTTCATAAGGCCATCATCTATAACACAAGCATAGTTGTAAGTTGGCATACCGTTACTTCTTAAAAGCGCGAAATCACCAACACTTCCAGCTTTGAACACAACTTCTCCTTTTACAACATCGTTTATCACGTAATCTTTTCTTGGCATAGAGAAATAAACCGCAGGTCTTAATCCCTTTTCTTCGTATTCTTTTTTTCTTTCAGGGGTATTGTATGACTCAAGCATTTCACGGGTATAATGAGGTGCTTTACCCTCACTGAGTAATTTTTCTCTCAACTGTTCAATCTCTTCTGGGTATGCGTAGACTTCGTAAGCTTTTCCTTCTTCAATGAGTTTTTGCGCATATTCATGATAAAGATGAACTCTTTCACTCTGCCTGTAAGGCCCGTATTGCCCACCGATATCTGGACCTTCATCCCATTCCAGACCAAGCCATTTCAACGCGGAAATAAGCTGCTCTTCGAAAACTTTTTCTGACCTTTCGAGATCTGTATCTTCGATTCTTAAAATGAATTTACCACCTGTTTTTCTTGCGTAAAGATAATTAAAAAGTGCAGTTCTAGCACCACCAACATGTAAATACCCCGTTGGACTTGGGGCAAATCTCACACGAACTTCTGACATATAACCGTTCCTCCTTGTGTTTTTTATTAAATCTCTTATTATTTATTATTTATGCAAACGGGGGCACCACGGCCCCCAATTTTTAACTTTCCACCGAAGATTTAAACTTAAGACATAAACTAAACGAAAAGTATTAACACTTAAAGTTGATGTAAATTTTAGTTATTCTTCGAGTGGTTCAAACATATCTTTGCTTACACCGCAAACTGGACATGTCCAATCATCTGGTAAATTTTCAAATGGAGTTCCTGGGTTTATACCGGAATCTGGATCACCAACTTCTGGATCGTAAATATAACCACATACTGTGCATCTGTACTTCATTTCTTTCACCTCCATCTTTAACTGTGGTAATCAATTATACCACAAAACTATTTCACTTTTCAATAACTACTTTGCTTTTGTTGAAGAAAAATTGAATTGAATATATTAATATACTCAATATAATTGAGAGGAAAGTCAATCCAAAAGTACTTTTAAAATGATCGAGGAATATTCCACCGACAAAAGGTCCAACGCCAAAAAGCAAGCCTATAACCATTTCATGCAGTGCGCCTTGTTTACCATGTTCTTCTGAAGTAGAAAGCAAACCGTAAAATATAGCAAAAGTATAAGGAACCGCATAACTTCCGCCAGCCAAAAAGGCTGTTAAGAAGAATAAGAGAGGAGTTTTGGCGAATAATGCAACAACTCCGGTAAGTAGCACCACAGATAGCAAAACGCCACAGATAATTTCATTGCCTACCCATTTTTTCCAATATTGAAGAGCAATGAATGTAAGCAAAACTCCGATATTTGCTCCAACCGTAAGAAAACCGGCACGTGATATATCAAGCCCAGCCATCTTTATTAACTTTGGAAACTCAGCGAGAACCGATGTGTATATCAATCCGCCAAGGAAAAGAATAATCCTATATTCTAATCTAAGTCTTTTCATCCTGCTAATATCCTTTACAACATCGAATTTATCGCTATCGGTTGTTAATTTTCTATTGGGGGTGAAGTTTATCAATTCGCCATTTATTTTTTTATCACGGCTTATAAGCAAAAAAACAACAATACTCAGGATTATTCCGTAAAAGAATATAATAGAACGTGCTTTTACAGTGAGGTAAGGCCCGAAAGCCACACCAAATATATTTCCAGAGCTCCATGCTAGTGTGAATCTACCGGTTATAGATGGAGGTGTAACTTTTAGCAAACTTTCAGATTGGGCTATTAATCCTTCAACTTGTGGGAAAAATGCGCCGAAGAATATTCCTTGAAGGCTTGCGAAGATGTAAAGCCAAAATCTGTTATTCACGAAGAAACCAGTAAATGATAATACAAAAAGATAAATAAATAACATATTCATCATCTTTTTGTACCCAAACTTGTATCCTATGTGTCCCAAAGTGATACTTGACAAGGCATACAAGAATGACAAAAGAAGGTTTATAAAACCAATTTCGGAGAATGAAAATCCCCATTGAGCGGCTGTTGAATTAATGAAGGTGCTGAATAAATAAGCGTTTATAGATACAAAAAACGAAACTAAGTGATAAAGATGAAAAATGCCACTAAATTTATCTTTTTTTTCCAAAATAATTCACCTCTAAAAACATAAAAATTATACATGCTAACAAAATAATGATATCATTAAAAACGGCATTTGACAACCGTATTTTTATTTATTAATGATGTTTTTGATTATTTTTACTATTCTTCACTCCGCATATATATTTAACCTGTTGACATATTAAAAACTCTGTGGTAAAATCTATCACGCGATGGGGCGACGTAGCCAAGGGGTCTAAGGCGGAGGTCTGCAAAATCTCTATTCGAGGGTTCAAATCCCTCCGTCGCCTCCACATGAGTGGGCTCGTAGCTCAGTTGGTAGAGCATCCGGCTCATAACCGGACGGTCGGGGGTTCGATCCCTCCCGAGCCCACCAGTTCTTTTAAAGCTTTGCAAAGGTTTTGTGAGTGAGGAAGAGCGGGCTTGTTTGCCCGTATTTATTTTATGTAAAATACGCAAAAATAATTCGAAAATTCCCGCTCTGCTTTTTTAGAGGATAAGCAGAGCCGCGTAGACCGAGGGAGGAGGTGCTTTATGAGGATTTACGAAACCATGTTCATTATTAAACCAGATGTACCAGAGGAAGAAAGAAACAAACTTGTGGAAAACGTTAAGAAGTTCCTTGAGGAAAGAGTTAAAGCACAAGTGGAGACCGTTGACAGATGGGGTATTAGGAAACTTGCTTACAAGATTGGAAAGTACTTCGAGGGTGACTATACGGTTATGTACTTCAGATCTAACGGTCAAGGCCTTGAGCAACTTGAAAACTACTTCAAAGTACACCCAGAGTTCATGAGATGGCAAACATTTAGAAGAGAAGACCTTGAAAAGAAAGAAAGAAGAGCAGCACGCCAAAAGACAGGAGAAACTCAAGAGAATGTTTCACAGGAGGAAAGTTCAACAAATTAAAGTTTATCGAAATTGCTTATTTTAAAAAGAAGGTGAATTAATAATGTCTTACAACAAAGTAGTTTTAGTTGGAAGGCTAACAAGAGATCCAGAAACAAAACAGACTCTAGATGGAAATTTGATAACGACTTTCACTTTAGCAGTTAATAGGCCAAACAACGGAGAAGCAGATTTTATACGCATAGTTGCGTTTAGAAAGTTAGCTGAGTTAGCTCATACTTACCTTCAAAAGGGGCGAATGGTTCTTGTAGAAGGTAAGTTGAGGATAAACAAATGGAAAACAAACGATGGGCAATCGCGTTCAACTCCTGAGATATGGGCTGATAATATTGTCTTTGTTGATACAAAGAAAGGCGATAGAGATGTCCAAGACGAGATTCCTTACGAAGATGTCTTTGATACAGACGCAGAAATAGTAGACAACATTCCAGACGACGATGAACCACCGTTTTGATTTTTGATTTTCCGAAAAAATGATATAAAATAGGAGGGAATAGAAATGCCGAAAGTAAGACAGAGAAGGAGAAAAGTAAAGGCTTGTAAAATGTGTGAAATGAACGTTGAATACGTTGATTATAAAGATATAAGAATACTTAAAGATTTCTTAAACGAAAAAGGAAAGATACTCCCAAGAAGGTTAACAGGCAATTGTGCTAAACACCAAAGAATGGTCAAAATAGCTATTAAAAGAGCAAGACAAATGGCGCTCTTACCATATATAAAGTACTAATCTTGAGGACATTTAAAACGCCCCAAACAAGGGGCGTTTTGTATTATTTGTATTAATGGAAGTGATAAGAGTATGTTAGATGATTTGACGAAATATTTCTTATTAATTTTTTTGGCTCTTTTAGTTGCATTAATAGGTTTTACAAAACAAGTTGATCAAGATTGGATATTATTTACAAATGGTTCCGATATTAATCAATTGCTTAGTATAAAATCCAATATTGTTGTAAGTGATTACTCCGCTGATGGTACGGAAAAAACGGAGTTTAGTTATTCTGACATAAGTCAACTAAAAAGCACAGGTAAAAAAGTCTTTGCTTATGTGAATTTAGGTATAGCGGAAAATTGGAGATTTTATTGGAAAAGTCTTAATAAATCCATTATATTATCTCCTTTGGAAGGTTGGAAAGGAGAATACTATGTAAAGTACTGGTACAGAGAATGGTATGACATGATGAGAAATTACTTAAACAGAGTAAAGAAATCGGGTTTTGATGGTGTAATGTTTGATTGGACAAATGTTTATAAACATGAAACTCTGCAAAAGATAACTGGTAAATCTGAGAAAGATTTAAAAATAGCTATGTTTGAGTTAATAAATACTCTAACAAGAGATTTTAACAATTTCCAGTTTGCGTTAGTAAATGGCGAAGAGATACTAAACGATTACCCAGTCCTCACGGATAGAGTTAAGTATGTTGTCGTTGAAAGTTTATTTTTTGATAAGCTCAAACTAAATACTTTATCCGATGCTTTTCAACAAAGAATTAAGATTTTAATAAACGTTCAAAAAATGGGCGTTACTGTTTTATCTGTGGAATACATAGACAACGGTAATCCTTTTGATAAAGAAAACGTTCAAAGAATAAATCAATACATTGAGCTTGCTAAAAAGTACAATTTTTTATACTACATTGCACGATATGACATGAAACTTACTTTTCCGAATGTTCCAAGGATATCTTTGAGAAATTCAGCGGATGATTTTAAAAATTTAGCCGAATATATTATTCCAAATCATCTCTCATCCCTATTTCGTTGAGTATAATAAAATCTTTATTTCTCCAATCTTTTTTTACTTTAACGAACAAATCAAGGTAAACTTTTGATTCTAAGAAGTATTCAATATCCTTTCTCGCACTTTCACCGATCTTCTTTATCATTTGACCTTTCTGGCCTATTATTATACCTTTTTGGCTCTCTCTTTCAACGTATATGTTAGCTCTTATGTAGAAAACTCCGTTTTCTCTTTCTTTTATCTCCTCGACTATTACTGCAACAGAATGTGGTACTTCCTCGTAGGTAAAATGAAATATTTTTTCACGTATTAGCTCTGAAACTATAAAAGAAAGAGGTCTATCAACGACTATATCTTCTGGGTAAAATTGGGGCCCTTCAGGAAGGTTTTCCACTATAACTTTTAAAAGTTTTTCCAGCCCTTCTCCAGTAACGGCGGACGTTTTAACAACTTCTTTCAAGTTCTCTACTTTTTCCATCATTATTTTTTCTATGCTGTTTATTCTATCTCTATCGACAAGGTCTATTTTGTTTATAACTCCTATTACTGGTGTTTTTGATTGATTTACATATT
The DNA here is from genome assembly GCF_011057735.1 of Fervidobacterium sp. 2310opik-2. Taxonomy (NCBI): domain Bacteria; kingdom Thermotogati; phylum Thermotogota; class Thermotogae; order Thermotogales; family Fervidobacteriaceae; genus Fervidobacterium; species Fervidobacterium sp. 2310opik-2. The sequence continues at coordinate 73,250 of NZ_LNGG01000001.1, forward strand.
CAATTATGTATTCTTCAGGCGTTTCAAATCCTTCTTTGGCATCTACTGTAAAAAGAAGTAAATCAACATTTTTAAGAGCTTGTACAGCGGCTTTTACCATATATTCTCCTAATCTATGGAGTGGCTTATGTATCCCCGGAGTATCGACAAAGACGATCTGAAAATCTTCGGTGGTGTAAATTACATTGATTCTATTCCTTGTTGTTTGTGGTTTTTCAGATACTATAACAACTTTTTTTTTCATTATGGCGTTTATAATAGAAGATTTCCCGACATTTGGTTTCCCAACAAATGAAGCAAAGCCTGATTTTATTAATTGCATATTAAATTCACCTCTTTTAAAAATTTCTATTTTATAGATTTTTCAAATAGGTTATAAAATTTGCTAAAACAACTTTTACGTCAGCACCTAATTTTATTTGTCTGTCCATTGAATACAAGTACTCAAGCACATTTTTAACTTTTTTTAATGTGTACTTTTCAAGATGGTTTATTGGTGAAAATTTTGAGTCTTTAAATTTAAATCCGAGAAACCTTGTCACTCTAGGAATAGGTATATCTGTTTGTTTTGATATTTCTTTTATTTGTGGCCAGGAGTATTTATGTTTTCTTTCAACTGTTGCTATTAAGTTCAATAATTCAATAAAATGTCTGCTAAGCGCATATAAGACAAAAACGGGTTCGTATTCATTACTAACTTCGAAAATTAAATTTTTTGCATCATCTAACCTTCCTTCGCTCAAAAGGTAAGCGAATTCGTCTAATTTGCTTACAGTTCTCTTGTATGTTATATCTTCTATATCTTCGATATGAGGTTTACCAAGTGAGTATATTTTGATTTTCTCAAGCTCGCTAATTATTGTGTCTTCGTCAGGCCCTACAATTTCTAACAATTCGTGTGCTATCTCTTGTGAAATTTCCACATCTATAAGCTTGGCACTATCCATAATAAATTGTAGCCATTTTTCATCTTCCCAATCCTTTGGCTTATCAAAATTTTGAACGATTACTTTGTCTTTCAAGTCTTTTTGAATAGCTTTTTCGGTTCTAACTAATACTATTACATTTTCATCAGGAAATTCAATTTTATAGAATTCTTCCTTTTCAGACTTTGACCATTCATCGAAATCAACGAGGTCGTATATCTTTCCATCTGAGAAAAGCCCCAAACTTTTTGAAGCGTTTTTCAATTCTTCCAACTTTCCTTCATCGTTTGAGAAGATTTTTATATATTGATAGTTAGTGTATTTATTTAAGTAATCTTTTATGTACAATTCCTTTTTCAATCTTGAGTTACCAGTCAAATAGACAACCATTTATTACACCCCAAATGTCTACGATTTTTATTTTTCAAATTTATTTATAACCTCAACGATTTTTCCGCTTTCCATTCTAAAGATTCTATTGGCTATTTGTGCAACAGTAGGGTCATGTGTGACTATAGCAAATGTTGTACTAAATTCTTTATTTAACTCGATTATCAATTGTTTTATCTGTTCTGCATTTTTACTATCAAGGGCGCCTGTTGGTTCGTCTGCCCATATTATCTTTGGACGAGTTGATAGTGCCCGCGCTATAGAGACTCTTTGCTGTTCTCCACCAGAAAGTTGTGATGGATAAGCATCCTTTCTATGAAGTATATTCAACTTTTCTAAAAGTTCCAGTGCTCTTTTTCTTGCTTCAGAAAGTGAATATTTGTTCAAAAGCATTGGTAATTCAACATTTTCCACTGCATTCAGCACAGGAATTAAGTTAAAAAATTGGAAAATGAATCCCATATTCTTTGCTCTGAATTTCGTTTTTTCTTCTTCACTTAAACTCGTTATATCTACCCCATCAATGACAATTTGTCCAGAAGATGGTACATCAAGCCCCGCTAATAAATTCAAAAGCGTTGTTTTACCAGAACCTGAAGGACCAAGTATCGCTATAATTTCACCTTCGTATATTTCAAGGTTTACGTTGTCTAAAGCGATAACTTTTGACGGACCATTCCCGTAAATTTTTGATAAATTTTGTGCTTTTACTAATGCTTTATTTGACTTATCTTCAAGCATGTGATTTAATTCCATAATTTCACCTCTTTTGAATTTTTTCAGACAACTTCTTAGCTACATTCTCCGGAACCCACTGGGATATTGGTCCTCCGAAAGAAGCAACTTCTTTTACAAGACTTGAAGAAAGAAAAGAATAACTTTTATCGGTCATAAGAAAAACAGTTTCTACTCCATTGCATATCTCTTTATTTGCAAGTGCCATCTGCAATTCATATTCAAAATCCGTAACAGCGCGAAGACCTCTAATAACAACGTTAATTTTATTTTTTTCAGTGTATTCAACAAGCAAACCAGAAAAACTTTCTATTTTTACGTTTGGGATATCTTTTAAACACTCTCTAACCATTTCTATTCGTTCTTCTACGGTAAACGTATAATTTTTTCTCTTGTTTTCCATAACAACGACATATAATTCATCAAAGAGTTTTGCAGCTCTTTTAGCTATATCTATATGTCCATATGTAATTGGATCGAATGAACCAGGATAAACAGCTCTTATCATTCTAGTACCTCCTGTCCCACATCAACGGTCTTTTTTCACTGTTAATCGCTTAATGTTTTATGAATTGGAATGGAAAGCATCGGCTTCAAAGAAATTTGTGAAAGATGGATTAAACATAAGTGTTACTGTACCTATTGGTCCATTTCTTTGCTTGCCTATTATAATCTCAGTTTCGTGTGGAAGGTCAACGTGTTGTTTCTTGTAATATTCATCCCTGTAAAGGAATATTACAACATCGGCATCTTGCTCAATAGCACCAGATTCACGCAAATCACTGAGCCTTGGACGTTTATCTTCTCTTTGTTCAACAGCTCTTGAAAGCTGAGATAGTGCAATAATAGATATGTCTAATTCTCTTGCGAGTAATTTTAACGAGCGTGAGATTTCGGATATCTCTTGTTGACGACTATCTCTTCTATCACCAAGGTTCATAAGCTGCAGATAATCTATGAAAATCGCATCTACGTTATATTCTTTTTTCATTCTCCTTGCCTTTGCCCTTAGTACACGCGGTTCGAGATTTGATTCATCATCGACGATAATATTTGCCTTCATTAATTTCGAAGCACCTTGAACAAGTCTTTTCCATTCATCATCGCTTAACCAACCTCTTCTTACTTTTTGGAGATCTACAAGGGATTCCATACATAACAATCTTTGTATAAGCTGCTCTCTGCTCATTTCAAGACTGAATATACCAACCGATGCTTCGCCTACAAGCGCCATATTTTTTGCTAAGTTTAATGCGAATGCAGTTTTTCCAACGCTCGGTCTTGCGGCGATTATTATTAAATCGGATCTATGAAATCCTGATGTCATTTCATCAAGCTTCTTAAATCCAGTTGGTATACCCGTGACAAGGCCACCCAGTCCTTTTAGGTGTTTTTCTCTCAATTCTTCTAAATGTTCAAATACTTCTGTCAATGCACTTTTAACATCGATGTATGTCTTAGTGGCTCTAGATTCGGCTATTCTGAAAACAAGCCTCTCGGCTTCATCTAAAATTTCATCGACGGCCACATCTGTATAAGCATTTTGAACTATCTGACTTCCAGCCGCTATTAGTTCTCTGAGTATAGCTTTATCACGTATTATTTGAGCATAAACTTCAGCGTGAGCCGAAGTTGGGACACTATCGGCAAGTTGGGCAACGTAAAGTTCTCCTCCAATCTTGTCGAGTAAATCTTGGTTTCTCAATCGATCGCAAACAGAAATTATATCAATGGGTAATCCTTCATCGTGTAATTGTTCTATTACGGAGAATATGTACCTATGTCTTTGGTCGTAAAAATCAGAAGAGCTAACAATTGAAACAATATTATCCAATTTTTCTGGTTCTATTAGAATACTTCCAATTAAAGCCTGTTCAGCTTCGATATTCGCCGGAACGTTTTTCACTATTTAAACCTCCCAGATATATAAATAATTTATGTCTGAAAAACTAATCAAAAAGTTAATCAAAAATTGAACTTTTTCGTTTCGATGACAATCCAGAAAATATCATAAAGAATAAAGCTATTATAACTATGTAATCGCCGTATTTTGTGTAGAATGTGGTTTTATTATTTGTTTTTACATATAATACCTTCCATACTGTTCCATCAGGCAGTATTTGAAAATTGCCATAATAATCAGCCACACCACTTACCCCTGTATTTGAAACTTGAACAACGTACCTACCATTTTCCACAGCTCTGAAGATTGTTTGTGTGTAATGTTGTATTAAAGCTATTTTTGATTTATACCAACCATCGTTTGTGGAAACTATTATAAAGTCTGAATCTTTTGCAACTTTACGTGTTAGTGAAGAGAAATATGATTCAAAGCAAATTAAAAAACCAACATTCCCATATCCATCGATTTTTATCTGTTTTAAAGTACCTGGTGTGAAATAATACATTCCTTTGAGAAATTCAAAATGACCGAATATAGATTTGTAAGGAAGCATTTCAACAAATGGGAAAAGCTTTATTTTATCATATTTATCGACATAGACGCCTTTAGTGTAAATGTTCAAACTGTTAAAAACTGCGTTCCCTTCAAATGTTGGATAACCAATTACTATCGTTCTATTTTTGAAAGATTGAATAAGTTTTTCTTCAACTTCTTTATTCCTTCTTATATCTTCCCCTGGGAAAACAGCCTCAGGAAATACTGTTAAAAAGTCGGGTGAATCAGAAAATTTTTCGTTCAAATATTCAAGTATTGTTGAGGAAGGATAAGTGTATTTTACATTTTGCGGAACGTTTGTTTGGGCTAAAACAACGGGCTTTTCACCAATAGTAATTGGCAACTTTGAATCTATAATCCCGTTTACAAGAATTATTATTGCAAAAGAGGCTAATACAATTGATATTCCGTACTTATTCTTTTTTAAAAGTTTATAAGCCTCATAGTTAAAAATCACTATTATTAATACCAAACCCAAAGTTCCAGTAATCTGTGTTATTTGGATTAAGCCTTTAAAGCTGTAAAGAGCGTCACTCAATCTTCCACCTGTGAATCCAAGATCTCCCAAACTTCTAAGATACTCTGAAATGACATAAACAGACGCAACAAAAATAGGTTCTAAAATTCTGAATCTAATCTTCTCATTCCACAGACCATATAGAAATCCAAAAAGTAGGAAAGGAAGAGCTTCTAATACACAAAAGAGTATAAAAACTAAAATACCTGTGACTGACGAGAATCTGCCAAAAAGCTCAGGCATCCCTTTAGTTAATGTATTTATCAAATAATGAAAATTCGCAAATGAAAATATAAAAAAATACAAAAAGCTTAAGATAGCTGCTGAAAAAGGTCCTTTTTTTTCAAGGGCAAAGAACAAAGGTATCAAAGAAAAAAATATTAATCCCCCGTATAGATAACCAGGCATTGATATTGTTGTAAGCAAAGATGAAAACGCAACATTCAAAATACTCTCTAACACACCTAATCCCCCTCTTCGTGTTTTTAACCAAGTTTTATATGATTACATTAAGCGAATATTTCTAACGCTTCTTTTAACTTTTCGACCACGTATTCTTGGTCTTCTTGTATCAAATCAGTGTAAAATGGCAATGCCAAAGTTCTTTCAGCTACACTTTCTGTAATTGGTAACATTCCCTCTTTCCATCCTAACTCCCTGTATGGTTTTTGCAGATGTACTGGCTCAAAGTAATTTCTAACTTGTATACCGTTATTTTCAAGATATTCCATAATTTTTTTTCTTTTTTGTCTATTTACGCTTTCTGGAAGTTGGACAACATAGACAAACCAAGACATCTTTGTAACATACTCTTTTACTACAGGTGTTTTGACTTCAAGGTTAGAAAGCAAATAATTGTATCTTTGCGCCACTTTATCCCTTTTGCCTATAATATCATCTATTCTTTTCATTTGTGACCAACCCAAGGCAGCAGACATCTCATCGATTCTATAATTGTATCCAACGTATTCATGTGCAAGCCAACCTTCACCTTCGCCTCGACCTTGATTTCTCAAAGACTTGGAAATTTTGTATATATCCTCATCGTTTGTAACTATAATTCCACCTTCACCAGTCGTAATTTGCTTATTTGCATAGAACGCAAAGGCACCAGCTATTCCAAAAGATCCAGCCTTTTTCCCCTTATATTCACTTCCCAATGCTTCGCACGAATCTTCGATTATTTTTACACCATACTTATTGCAAATCGCCTCAATCCTATCCCAATCTAAAGGATGCCCAAAAACATCTACCCCCATGAAATATATTTTTTCGTATTTTTCAGAATTTTTGCTTATTACCTCTTCTAAATGAGAAAAATCGGTGTTTAAAGTGTCAGATTCTATGTCAACAAATTCTACACTACCTTTTTCAAATAAAGCAACATTAGCAGAGGCGATAAATGTAAATGAAGGAGCTATAAGCAATGATTTTTCTGTAAAACCAGAAGCTTTTAATATCAAATGCAATGCACTTGTCCCACTTGAAACAGCAACTGCGTACTTTGCTCCTACAAAATCTCGAATAGAATTTTCGAATTCTTCTGTGTATTTACCGATACTTAATCTTCCTGATTTTAGGACTTCGACAACAACTTCTATATCAGAAGAATTTATTTGTGGGCTTGACAAAGGCACTTTTTTCACTCATAATCACACTCCCAAATTTATTTTTGTATTTTTAAATTAGTCATTATAAATTATATCACAGTACGTAACAAAAAACCCTACACGAATAATAATGTGTAGGGATTAGTCGTAAATCGCTTGTAAATTTTCACCTTCACTCAAATTTTATTCGCTTTAAGAAATTATACTCATTCAAAGCCTCATCAAACATACCGGCTGATTCATATAACTGAGCGAGTTTAAGCCTTTTTTCTTCATTTAATGGGTCTTTCTCGACTATCTTTTTATAACTCAACGCCGCTAACTTTTTCAATCCTAGTAATAAGAATATCCTGTATCGTATAATCCGTAGAGAAAAAGATATTAGCAATGCTACTAAGAGCAATATTGTTATTAAAATACGAATGTTAGATAATGTGCTAAACGAAAATTTAATTAAAAATTCCCATATAGACACTAAAATATTTTTGTTTAATTTTAGTCTTCTTTCAATAAAAGAATTTTTATACGAAGGGTAGTATTTTAAAATATCTTTATATACGTTGGCCAACGATATTTTTTCTTCATTTGTTATGTCTTTATTTTTCACAAAATTTGTAATTTCTTCTATTATCATATTTAGCAGCTCGTCTTTTATTTGTTGTGGAAGTGAAGGTAAAACAGTTTCAAAAAACTTTTTTGACAGGACTTTTTGTTCAAGTAATTCCACCAAAGATTTCGAAAATTGGTTTTTATCAGGTATATGGATAATTTTGAGAAGATAAAGAGAATCAATGTTGTTTTTCAAATTTTTCAGGAGATAATTTGATATGCTTTCTTCACCGAATATATCAAGAAGTAGATACTTTGTTTTTTCAGTTATTGCGTTTGTTTTTAAAAAATCAATTAGACCTTCTATATCTTCTTCCAGCGCGAATTTGTACTGTACTAATTTTCTTTTCGCGTAAATTTTCTTCCCAACTTTGTCAATTTCATCTGAGTTTATATATTGACTTTGTTCGTTGGAAAGTTGAGAAATATAAATTAAATACATGTTCCAGGCAAATTCTGGATCAGATTTAGATTTTTCTAATATCTCGTTTAAATTTAATGATAACACTTTTGAACTAATTAGAACTATTACCGCTAATCCTATGATTATCTTCAGAAAGTCCAAACGGCTCTTTTTCATCGTTTGCCTCCGGCTCAACGTGTATAACAATATCATATATATCTTTTGTTTCACAAAGTTGTTTTTTTATGCATTTTGTTATATCATGCGCTTCTTTAACAGACATATTTTCGTTAACTTCAATGTCCATATCTATGTCGAACTTATTACCTATTTTTCTAACTCTTACTTTATGTGGATTTGATGCGCCACAAACCTTACAGGCTTCAAAAATTTTGTCGTATATAAGCATTTCTTCATCTTTTAATCCATCCATGAGCTCGTGAGCATTTTCTTCAAAAACTTCCCATGCTACTTTTATTATTATACCAGACATAATTATACCAACAAGCGGATCCATCCAAGACAAACCTATTTTGTTTAAAAATACTCCAAGAAAAACGAGTCCTGACATTATTATATCATTTCTCATATTTTTTGCTTCCGCAATCATAGCGTGACTTTTGTGTTTTTTGCCAGTTGTGTATTCTATTGCAAAAAGAAAAGTTTTACCAAGAACTGATATTATCGCTGCAAAGAGCGGTAAAAAACCTGTTAAAACTTCGTATTGACCAGTTATAAGTCTTTTAGCACTTTCTATTAACAAGCTAACACCTGCGTAAAATATTACGAAGGATATTATCTTTGCGCCTATGTTTTCAGCTTTTTGGTGGCCATAAGGATGCTCTTTATCCGCAGGTTTTTTCGATATTACTGTTGCTATCAACATAGTGGAAGATGTGAGAATGTCTGTCGATGTATCTATACCATCAGCTAAAACGGCCATACTTTTGAAAATCAAGCCAATACTAACCTTTATAATTGCCAAAATCAAATTTGTGAAAACTGCAATGATAGAAATTTTTTTTAATTCTTTTTCGGCTATACTTTCCATTTTAAGGCCTCCTTGCTTTAGAGCATGAAAATTATTAAAAAACAAAGGGGCATACGCCCCTTGCTATTGAGAATCAATATCAATTTTACTTTCCAAGTGCTGCTTTAGCTATATTTACATATTCTTTAAAGCTTTCTGGATCGTTAACTGCCAATTCCGCAAGCATTTTTCTGTTTATCGCAACATTAGCGAGTTTCAAACCGTGAATCAATTCATTGTATTTTAATCCTTCATTTCTTGCGGCGATGTTTATTCTTGTGATCCATATCTTTCTGAAGTTACCTTTTTTATTTCTTCTACCATCAAAAGCAAATTTTAATGCTCTATAGTAAGATTGTTTAGCAAGAGAATACCTTCTTCTCAATGCACCTCTAAAACCTTTTACAAACTTCAGAATCTTTTTCTTTTTCTTTTTTGAATTGACGGCATTTTTTACGCGCATGGTTTATATCCTCCTTTTTTTATTTTTTGAATTCGTAAAAGTTAAATAAATTTATCGATGCGAAAAGTACCAAAAACTATTATTTCTTTCCAAGTAACCTTAATATTCTTGATTCATCTGATTTTGCGATAACATCTTCAAGTCTTAAAGCTCTCATTGTTGAACGTCTTTTCTTACCTGTCTTATGCCATGCGTTTGCATGTCTTCTCATAATTTTGCCGTTTTTTGTTACTTTAAATCTTTTTGCAGCAGTCTTGCTTGTTTTCATCTTTTGCTTAGCCATTGTTTATCCCTCCTGTCTTAGTCTAAATTTTTATTGTACTTTAAAGGTTTTTTGGTTTCAAAACCATCCACATATCACGGCCTTCCATCTTTGCTTCTTTTTCAACGCTTCCAATGTCAGCAATGTCATTGGAAATCCTATCGAGAATCTCTTTCCCTTTCTCAACAAATGCCAATTCTCTTCCTCTGAACATTACGGTAACCTTAACCTTATTTCCGTCACTTAAAAATCTTTTTATATGTTTAAGCTTTGTTTGATAGTCATGCTCGTTTATAACAGGTCTAAACTTCATCTCTTTAACTTCAATAATTTTTTGGTTTCTTTTTGCTTTTTGCTCTCGCTTTGCTAATTCGTATTTGTATTTACCATAATCTAATATTCTCGCAACTGGTGGTTGAGCATTTGGTGCAACTAAAATCAAATCGAGTCCTTTTGACTTAGCCAAATCGATAGCAGCAGTTTTCGACATAACACCAATGGCTTTACCTTCTTCATCAACCACTCTTAATTCTGTGAAAGGAATTTCTTCGTTCTTTATAATCTTTTCTTTTTCGTTTTTAATAATTTTCACCCTCCTGTTTTGGTTTTTAATTTAGTTTTTGCAAAAATAAAAACGGGCAAAAGCGCCCGTTGTTTTATAACACATTATGATTTATCACAGTTCTACCTTTCAAACTTAACTTTTCTGATACCCAAACAGCATTTTGCCGTTGGGTGGGAAGCCGGGCGCCTCCACTTTTTGCCTAAAAAATATTTATTAACCCTAAGATAACTGGTGGGCCGCGTGGGACTCGAACCCACGGCCACCTGATTAAGAGTCAGGTGCTCTACCTGCTGAGCTAGCGGCCCAATTATGGTGCCCCCAGGAGGAATCGAACCTCCATTTGCGGATTAGGAATCCGCCGTTCTATCCTTTGAACTATGGGGGCTGCTCAAACACCATTTTTTACACTGGCAGCCCCACGGGGAATCGAACCCCGACCCTCGGACTGAGAATCCGATGGACTAGCCGTTATCCTATGGGGCCATACAATTATTATGACCGAAATATATATTAACATAAGCTAAAAAAAAGTCAAGCCCTTTTTTATTATACTGAATATTTTTACAGAATATTTTTACAAATAATTTATGGTATAATTTAAACGAGGTGAGATAGATGATAGATATTTTGCTGAATACTATACTCTTTGTTCCAAGATTTGGTATTCATTCGCTCCAGGTTGGTTTTCTAGCTTCAAAAATTGCTAAAATGCTTGGTTTGGATGAAATGGAAGCTTTCTACGCAGGAGTGCTTCATGATATAGGTGTTATCACTCCTCATAAAGGCATAGTCTTAGATGATATTGATGAGCAATTTCTTATCAACCAAGATGTGCCAACTCACGAATCTCCTACAAAAGATCATACGTTGATTTCTGCATTTGAGGTATCGAAAATATCTGTACTTGCGAATATGTATCCGGACCTATCAGCAAGTATTCTTTTGCACCACGCAATGCCACATTATCTTAATGAAAATGAAAAAAAGGACGTTCTCGGTAATGTGCTTTCTATCAGTGAAGAAATATCTAAATATGTTCTAGTTAATAATGAAGAATTAAGCTTTGATGACTTTGTTATACCGTTATCTACTATAAAAAATAGGTATTTTGATTTTGTTTACGATGCAGCAATTGGAGTTTTGAAGGAAGAATACACACGTTGGATGTTATACGATATAAAGGCGGGATATAATAGAGAAAAGATTATAAACGAGCACACGTTGGATGTTAAACTCTCATTTAACGAAGTTGTTGAAATAGGTGCTGTTCTATCGTATATAATAGACTCTAAAAGCACATTCACTAGAGAACATTCTTGGAGGGTAGCGAAGGTATCCTCGGCAATTGCTAGTGAAATATTGCTTAACAGCGAAGAATTTTTCATAGCAGGGCTTTTCCATGATATAGGTAAGATAACGACACCAGTTAATTTACTTGAAAAAAATGGTAAGTTAGAACCAAGTGAAATGGATATAATGAGAAAGCATGTTTATTACAGTTACGTAATACTATGTAATCATAAAGATGAACCATGGTTTTGGCCAGCAGTAAGGCATCAAGAAAGAATAGATGGAAACGGTTATCCTTGGAGGCTGAAGGGTGACAAAATGACTTTCAAAGATAAAATTTTGCAAGTTGCTGATTATTTTGTTGCTGTGCTGGAACCAAGGCCATACAGGGGACCAAACACTCCAGAAAAAGCGTACGAAGAAGTTGAGCGCGCTGTTTCTAACGGTGTATTAGACAAAGGGCCTGCAAATATTTTAAAAGAACTTGTTTTTGGTGGTTATGATTTCAATAAAATTGATTTTATGTCTTCAATACAAAAAGATATATATGATTTTGAGAGAAGTTTGATTGGAGGTTGAGAAGAATGAGTATGAACCCTAAGGAATTTAAAAAGATAGCGATTATAGGTGCCACAACAAATCCAAATAAGTTTGGGAACATCGTTTTAAAAGATTTGAGAAAAAAAGGATTTGAAGTTTATCCTGTTAGCCCGAATTACGATGAGATTGATGGACTGAAAGTATACAAAAATGTCGATGAGCTTCCAAAAGACGTTGAACTGTTGGTTTTTATTGTCCCGCCTAAGATAGCAATTGAAGAATTGAAGAAAGCTTATCAAAGTGGTTTTCGAAGATTTTGGTTCCAACCCGGCGCTGAATCTCCGGAGTTAATAGAATATTCAAAAACGCTTTCAGATGCGCAATTTTCGTTTATCAATTGCATAATGGTTGAGACAAGATAGGTAAGGATAATTTAACTAACGTGTGAGGTGCCAGATGGTGGAAATTCTCGAAAAGGTACAAAAGGTATTTGCTAACATAAAAGTTGAAGAATTTATGAATAAAGACGTTATTTACGTTAAGCCCGACAGAACGGTTGCTCAAGTTAAAGAAATTCTTAGACTTAAAAGAATTTCAGGTGTTCCCGTTGTTGATGATGATGGAAATGTGGTCGGCATTATAAGTATAGAAGACATAATAAAATCCCTTGAGAATGGTACGTTACATGAAAAAGTAGACAAGCACATGACTGCTCATGTGATTTGTTTACATAAAGACATGACACTTCAAAAAGTTATAAAACAATTTGAGCGGTATAAATACGGGCGATTTCCTGTTGTAGACGATGATGGAAAGCTCGTTGGTATAGTTACAAAAAACGATATACTTGCTGCTGTTGCAACAAGACTTGGATTATTGTATCTTCACGATGAACGAAGAAAAGAAGTCCTTGAAGGGGATATGCTTAATCGGTCTTTAATAACAGGTGAAGAACTCAACAAAAAAGGGGCCGATTTCTATTTTAAAATAGATTACTTTGATGTAAATCTTGCTGGTATAGGTGCTGCGCAGTTGAAAAAATTCCTTTTGAACAAAAAAGTAAATGAAAATGTTGTGAGAAGAGTTGCTGTTGCAACTTACGAGGCCGAGACAAATGTTGTTATACATAGTGGAAGTGAAGGCGAACTTTATTGTTTTATCGCTGAAGATAGAATTATAGTGAGAGTTGAGGACAACGGAAAAGGGATAGAAAATATAGAACTTGCGATGAAAGAAGGATATTCAACAGCCCCGGACTACGTTAGAGAGCTTGGATTTGGAGCAGGTATGGGACTACCGAATATGAAGAGATTCTCAGATAAAATGGTGGTGCTTTCGGAGAAAGGGAAAGGTGTAGTTGTTGAGATGGTTTTTTATTTGAATTAACCAAAAATTATCTTAAAAATATAAAAATTTTTAAACGATTTTGATTTTGTTGAGGTCTATATATATGTTAGCTGATTTTAGTGAAATTCTTCTCTAATTTAATTTATATTTTTTTACAATTGGTTACTATTTTTTACTAATTTCCGTCATTCAAAAATTTGTCATACATAACTCAAAGGAGGGATTCACTATGGATAGCAACATGATGACTTGGGTTCTCGTTGGCTTGCTTGCGGCTGTACTTGTAGTGGGTGGAATTTTCTTATTGATGCCTAAGGAGAAATACATCGAAGTTGATGGAGTAAAGATTTGGCAAATTCCAAATGATGCAGAGGTAATATTTATAAACCAAGCTCAGGCAAATGCTGTAAAATCATTAAAACAAAAGAACCAACTAATTGCATTTGTTGGAGAAGCTCAAGGCACTGGAACATCGCAAGATCAAGAGAAAGCTAAAATAAGAGCATACCAGCAAATTGCAGAATTCTTGAATGCGAAAGTAGAAACGTTTGCGCAATTGGTTGAAGGTCAGCTTCAAAATGTTCAAGTGAGTGGAAATAAACAACAGATAGTGAGTGCATCTGTAGACGCCTACAAGAGAGTTACACAAATGTTTGCGGACGCAAGAATTTCAGGTGCGTATGTCTTTGCGGTATGGAGAGTTTCTAAGAATAACGTTGTAAATACTTATTCTTTGCTTGTTTATGATCCGGTATCTATTTTAAAAATAGTGGAAATGGATGCACAGGTCAAGCAAGTAGTTGATGAGCTTGCAAAACAAGGTGTGAATTTCTTTGAAGGTTTGAATTCTGTTATGATGGAAGCAACGAAGGGAACGCCGATGGAGAAAAAATGATTTTCTTTTCTTAAGCCCCCTGCAAAGCGGCAGGGGGTTATTTTATTTATTTCCACTTTTTGTTTTTAATCGGGAGGTGAACTAATGGAAAATAATTTATTTATAATCATGGGTTTAGCACTTGCTGTGGCAATTGGTATAGGAGTTTTCTTTGTTTTTGGTCAACCACAAGAAAAGTGGATAGATGCTGATGGTGTTAAAATACAGAAAATACCAGTGAATGCTGAGATAATAGAAAAAAACACAGCTAAGGAAAAAGCCGTGGCACAATTAATGAGAGGGAACCAACTTATCACTTTTGTAGGTGAAGCTCAGGGAAATGGAACCCTCCAAGAAAAAGAAATGGCAAAGATTAGAGCTTTTTCCAATTTGGCGGAGATGCTAAACGCAAGGGTAAGTACTTTTGCGCAGCTTGTTGAAGGTCAACTTCAAAGTGTTTCAACTTCTCAGAACAAACAACAGATAGTTTCCGCTTCAGTAGATGCTTACAAAAGAGTTACCGAACTGTTTGCTCAAGCACGTATTTCCGGAGCATACGTTTATGCGTATTGGAGGGTTAGAGAAGGCAATGTTGTAAAAACCTACGCCCTTTTAGTTTACGATCCAGAGGACGTGAAGAAATATATACAGATGCAACCAGAGATAGACTCAGCTATTTCAAGTTTAAGTAGCTTAGGGGTGAATTTTTTCGGTGCACTTAACAGTGTTATAGAAGAGGCTTACAAAGGTACTCCTTTGGAAAGTAAACCATCTGAACCGTCCAAACCAACGGACCAAGTACAGCAACCTATTCAACCTACCCAACCAAGTCAACCGAGTCAACCAACACAGCCAATTTCACCAACTTCACCCGCTCAAGTAAATATACCATCTAATTACATAAAAGGTATCGGTGAAGCATATGGTAAAACTGAAATTGAAGCGGAAGAAAGTGCCAAAAAGAACGCTCTAAGCAATTTGTCAGAGCAATTGTACGTTGAAGTTAAATCTTCTGCAATATTGAAAGACCAATTAAGCCAACTTATAGTTGATAACAAAGTTAAAGAAAAATTCCAGAGCGAATATGAAAAGACAATTCAAACAAAGACGGAATTCGAGTTTATGGATGTTGTTTACAAAATAGTCGATAAGAAAGCGGTTGAAGGTAAATATTATGCAAAAGCGGAAGCATATGTTGATGCGGATGTTGCAAGACAAACTTTTGAAGCTTTTGTGTCAATAAGACTTGGAAATTCATTACTCGCATCAAAGATGATTTACACAGCGAAAAGAATTGTTGACAAATACGAACCGATACTTGGAAAATACAAATTTCCACCAAGAATTTCTGAAGAGTTATCTATGATTGTTGGAAGTATAAAAAATAAGTATAATCAAGTTTCAATGATGGTTAACAATGTAAATTCTACAAAAATAGTAGATAAAGACAGTGCTATAAAAGTTGCACAGATGATTAATGAAATCGACGCGATGGCAATAGATTTACCTTCGGAGTTGATTAATAGAGAATCGTTAAGGTCTTATCTAAGCGATGTAAAAATTGAATTATCAGGACCTTCTGAAACGATTATAGGAGAGCAGGTAACAATTTCCGTAAAGGTTCAACCGAATACAATAACACTTTTAAGGGTTATTGGCGAAAATACAGAGAACCCAGATTTGATAAGTTTGAAAGATGGTACTACACAACTTTCAGGCGTAGTCAAATCGGTAAATTCGAAGCTAACAGTTACTCTAGCGGGAATTGTATCCGCAACATGGGCACCAGGGAAAGTCAGTGTTAATCCGGATGTACTGAGAGTGGTTACAAGAGAGGGAGACACTCTAAGAATCCTCGCAGGGGGTACTGCAAAAATAATTACTGACCAAAATGCGATGAGAAAAAATGCAACAAAAGACGCACTTATAAAGATAGTCAAGAAAGCTGCGGCTGAAGTATTAATAGGTGAGAACAAGGAATTACTTAACGTTCCCGTTGATGATTACATATTGGATAGAGTTTTGGCAGGAATTGACTATGAAATCACCGCTTCTGGAGAGTATCAGAACCTTTATTACGTAGTCGTTGATGCGAAAATAAGTAAATCAAGATTTGAAAAAGACATAGAGTACGCTTTAAAAACCGCACCTTCTGGATTTGCACTGTTGATAGTAGAAGGCGATGAAAATGGCTATGTTGAATCAATGATGATTGAAAGAATACTATCGGCAGGAGTAAAGCTCGTTTCTAAAGATTTTTCAAAGAAGATACTTGAAGAGCAGTACAAATTGGGTTACAACTCAACGATAGTTGCGAAATATGCAGCTCTATCAGCTGCAAGATACTTGATATACACAAAAGTCAACGCGCCGTCGACATATCTTTCTGAATATAAGCTTTACTCAGTCAGAATGCTTGTAAATACTCAAATCATCGATTCAATAACGGGAAATATAGTTTCTGCCCAAAATTACGAAGAAACGAATTCAGGTGCAACAATTCAAGCTGCACTTTCGAAAATTGTTAATTCTTCAAATTTCCAAGCATATATCCAAAAGATAATTAATTCTTTAAATTTTGAGAATGTAGAAATTTCAAAAGCTTACAGATACACATTCACACCGGAGCGGGCAGCATACAGTGCCATGCTTCTTGATGCATTAAAAGCAAAATATGCTTCATTGAAAGTGATTGAAAATACTGGCAAAAAATTGGTAATTGAAATTGACATTGATATGCCAGAAATGGAAAAATTCTTCAACTCTTTGACTTCTGTGAAAGTAAAGAAAGTTAGCGATTACGAGTACATAGTTACAAAGTAAATTAAAAATAATAATTCAGGGTGGTGGATAATATGAAGAAATTACTATTAATAACCTTTATATTAACAGTTTTACTTGTTTCGATATTAAATGCTGCTGGTGGTATTACAGTAACTGAAAAAATAAAGCTTGTCATACTTCCTGCAAAAATTGGAAACGGCTGGAATATGGACGAAGTAGATTACTTACTGTCCATTTTAGAGGAACAAGCCCTTGAACTTGGCAGATTCCAACTCTTTCCAAGGGCAGACTTAGAAAAAATTTTAAAAGAGAGAAATCTTACTGAATTAGGTGTCTCCGAAGCGGTGGAAATTGGTAAATTGGGTGGTTCGAAATATGCCTTACTTTTAACTTTAACTGAACTCTCGGCTTCTTGGAGTAGTAAAACAAATAGTTATCAAGCGATTTCTAGGTATACTATAAAGCTTTACGATATTGAAAATGGCGAATTACTTGCTTCTAAATCGATGGAATCCACAGGTAGTTCTAAAGAGACATCTCAGAAAGCGATATCCGATGCATTAAAATCTACGGCATCATCAATTTGGCTTGAGTTGAGAAATATATTTAAACTGGAAGCCTATGTAAAATCCATTCAAGGAGACAAAATATTACTTGCAGGTATAGATCCGAAGCTTGCAAAAGTTGGTTTTATATTCCAAGTAGAGACTGCGACAGGTGTCGGGTATGTGAAGGTAACAGGATATGACAAAGAGACTGGAAGCGTTGTTACGAAATTTATGTATGGTGAAAGGCCGGAAGTTTACGATGTAGCGCAAGAATTTCCAACGCTGCCGGCGCACGCCGGGCTTGGATTATCGATGTTCTCAGGTTTATTTGGATTAGGTGTGACAACTTGGACTGATGCAAGTGGCGAGATACCTTTACCACTTTATGCAAGCATGGGAACTTTCATTGGTGAAATCTTAGGTTACACACCTGTTTATCTTAATGTTGGTGTTGGAATGAAATTACTTGAGGTTGACAGATTTGGTGGTATTGTAAGCGGTGGCATAAGCTTAATAGGCTTATTTGATTTAAACACCACAGACTTTGTTGGAGCTATTTACGGAGTTTTTGTGGGTGGAGTAGGTACTTATGAATTTAATCCAAAATTTGGAATTTACGGAGGACTTGGATACAATTTGTACCTAGGTACGAGTGGACCAACTGGAATAAGCTTCCAATTGGGAGTGTATTTCTAGTTTATACCAGAGGATGATTAAGCAATAACTTTGGAGGTGAGAGATGTGGATAACTTCTTATCTCAGAATTGGTTAACAATAGCCGTAATTACCGCTTTGATTGTAGGAGGTATCTTGATATTTTTAGTGCTCAAATCCAAAGATGATTATCAATGGATAACGGCCGCGGGTGTAAAAATTCAATCTATATCTAGAGAAGCCAAGATAGTCTACATAAACAATCCTATGGAAAATCGTGTTAAAGAACTTTATATAAAGGGGAAACTCTTAGCATTTCGTGGAGAGTCTATTGGCGGTGGATTTGATACGGTAAAAGCGCGTGAAAAAGCAAAAGTTAACGCGTTAAAAGAATTATCAGAATATTTCAATACGAAGGTTTCAACATTTAAACAACTAGTTGAGGGACAAATTCAACAAAAAGGTGCAAGTCAGCAAGTAGTTGCAATTGCGATGGAAACGTACAAAAGCGTAACTGAGATGTTTTCAAGTGACGAATTTTCCGGAACTTATATCTACGCGATTTGGGAAGAATACGTCGGTAATGTAGTTTACACGAATGTTCTCCTTGTCTTTGACCCAGAAGGAGCAATCGAGATAGCAAAGCAAATGGCAATGTCGAATGAAGAAATATCAAAGCAAATTGAAGAACTTGGGAAAAACGGTGTTGATTTCTTCAAAGCTTTAAATAGTGTAATTGAAGAAGCAAAAAAGTAATTTAAATAAGCAATTTAATAAGAGATTTTCAGCAAAAAAAGGTGGGAATGTTTCCCACCTTTTTCTAGATCTTATTAATCAATTATTTAACCAAAGGTTGCACTGGCCCGAATGCGTTGAATGGCCATATCCTCAATATCGGCCTTCCTATAACCGCATGCTTTGGGACGAAACCAAAATATCTACCATCAAGACTCTGTGGTGAGTTGTCTCCCATGAAGAAATAGAAACCTTTTGGGATTTTAACGTAAACTTGCCCATTCTCTTCCCAGACATAATCTGAAAGTTTTATACCATTTGGTTCAAGATACTTTGTCACAAAAACGTCGTAATTGATTCCATAAGGTACCGGATCAAGTCCACCTAAGATACTGAAAACGATATTTGCAAGTTCATTACCTTCTTTTTGTGCAAGCGTGAATAGGTAAGCTCTGTACTGTTCTTTGTTGTTTTTTAATTTACTTGCTTGCGCAAGATAATCCCATAACTTTGGATATTTAAATATACCATCTGGTTCGTAATTAACATTTTTTAAGTGTTCGGGAATTTCTCCGTTAACAAACAACTTCCATTTACCATCCACTTGTTTTAACGTGATTACATCGCCTTCTTTTGCGACAAGCCTTTTTACATATTTGACCGAACCTTTAAATTCTTTTGGTGAGAATGAATCCATAAATTTATCAAAAGCTCGGAGCATTTGTTGAGCTCTTTCGTCAGGGAATGGCGTGTAGAAAACGACGATTTCCCCAATTTGTGGTTCTCTCGCGGAATACGTTACCTTCTCAACAAAAAGACGATCCCCCACATTTATTGTGGGGACCATTGAGGGCGTTGGAACAAGCATAGTTTCAAATACATAAAGCCGAATTATCGTGGCTGCAACGATTGCATAAATTAACGTTATAATCGTTTCCTTAAATATACTTTTGCTTTTTTCTATTTTTTTATTTTTGTCTTTTGAGGGCATTTTATTTTCTCTCCTTAATTTTCACCTTACCCTTGACATTCCTCAAGTAGTAGAGTTTTGCCCTCCTTACTCTACCTCTTCTTACAACTTCAATTTTATCGATAGTTGGTGCGTAAAGTGGGAAAATTCTCTCAACACCGATTCCACCTGCAGAAATTCTTCTTACTGTGAATGTTTTGCTAATGCCAGAACCTCTTATGGAAATAACTACACCTTCGTATGCCTGTATTCTTTCCTTATCTCCTTCTTTAACTTTAACGTGTACTCTAACTGTGTCGCCAGGTCTAAACTCTGGAACTTCTTTTAACTGAGATTTCTCAATGATTCTAACAATGTTGTCCATGCTCATATGTATAACCTCCTTTATCACATTTAATTTGTTTAGTTTGTTTAATAACTTACTTCTTCTCCTATCAATCTATCAAGAATTATCGCAACCGCAGCTCTAACTGATAAATGGTTGAAATCGCTCTTTCCTCTAATTGGTTCGAGTGAGTAATCGCACATATCTTCTAATTCTTTTGGCATTCCCCAACCTGTACCGAAAAGCAATAAAACCGGTCGCTCATCGTTAAGTATTATCTTTTTACCTTCTTCGTAACTTATAGTATTTGGCCTTACTTTGGCAGATGTAAACATAATGATTGGTTTTTGGCCTTCTTCCTTTTCTATGTCTTCAATTACTTCCTCAACGTAAGATTTTAATTCAACTATTGAAAGCGCATCTGACCTATTCGGATTGTATGTTTTACCGTACCCTTCCGTCCAATATCCAAGCACTTTTTTTACTATATCTTGTTGAGCTGGTAGATGAGTAACTACGTAATATTTTTTTACATTGTAAGTTCTTGAACTACGAGCTATGTCGTGTATATCCAAATTCGTTACTGCTGTGGTTATTATCCTTCCATCTCTACCAAGTACTGGATAGTGAATCAGCGCTGTGTAAACTTTATTTAGCATCTTTTATCAGCTCCTTAAAGAGTAAAAGAAGTGCTTTCTTATCAACTTCATCAAATTGGTGCTTTAAAAATAAATCAGGCCTTTTAGATATAGTCTTTCTTAAAGACTCTTTTCTTCGCCACAATTCGATTTCTTCATGGTTACCACTAAGAAGCACTTCAGGAACTTCCAAACCGTCTATGTTTCTTGGTCTTGTATAGTGTGGGTGGTCTAATAAATCGTTGTAGAAAGAATCGTTTTTAACAGACTCCTCTTCTACCACACCCGGTATAAATCTCGATACCACGTCTGTAATAACCATTGCTGGTAGTTCGCCACCTGTGAGGACGTAATCTCCAATTGAAATTTCTTCATCAACGAACTTCATAACGCGTTCATCGATGCCTTCGTATCTTCCACAGATGATTAACAATCTTTCTTGAGCTGATAACTTCTTTGCTATTTCGTTATTTAACGTTTTACCCTGCGGTGATGTCAGTACTACGTAAGGTTTACCAAACATTTGATTGTAATACTCGAAAAATTTAAAAAATGGTTCTGGTTTCATAACCATTCCAGGTCCGCCGCCATAGGCGTAATCGTCGACGACCTTGTGCTTATCTGTGGTGAAATCTCTTAGATTGAATATATCGATTTGCAAAAGGTTATTTTCAACGGCTTGTGCTATAACTCCGTACTCTTTGATAACTTTCACAAAATCCGGAAAAATGGTTAGGATGCCAATTCTCACTCCAACCACTCCGGCATATTTACAATTATCTTTTTTGCTTCTTTATCGATTTTCAAGATATATCTTTCTATAACTGGGATGAGTACTTCTTCCTTTTCTTTTTTCACAACGATAACATCGTTATTCCCGGTTTCAATAATATCCTCGACTATACCTATGAATTCTCCAGCATTGTCGTAGACTTCAGCGTTCAAAATTTCGAAAAAGTAATACTCACCATCTTTAGATTTTGGGAAAAAGCTTTTATCAAGGTAAATTATGAAACCTTTTAATTTTTCAGCTTCCGATATTGTATCTATGCCTGTTAAGTGTACTATAAAATAGTCACTTGCTTTTCTTACCTTTGAAAATTTTACAATAACAAACTTTTTTTGTGATTCATTGTATGCCACAGCTTCGGTTATTTTTTCCACAAGTTCCGGCATATTTGAAAATAAATACAATTTCAAATCACCGTTAAGTCCGTGTGTATTACTCAATATTCCATATGGTATTTTATCTTTTAGTAGATCTTCTACTCTTCTCATCATACCTATCACCTTGTTTTAACGTAAAACCTTTAAAATAAACTCAGAATCATCAGACATGCTTGAAAGTAATATTTTAATAGATTTTATCGTTCTGCCATCTTTTCCTATAACTTGTCCTACATCGTCTGGATGAACTGAAATATCAAAGACTTTCTTTCCGTCCTCTTCGTATTCAACAACTACAACATCATCTGGATGTTTTGCTATAGATTTGAGGACGTACTCAAGAAACTCCTTCACGTTTTTTCCTCCTCATATTTACATTCAAGCCTTTTTAGATTTTGCTTCTTCTAATTTTTCGTATAATCCAAGCTTACCAAGGAGTTTTGAAACTGTTTCACTTGGTTGAGCACCTTTAAGCATCCATTCAACTGCCCTGTCGATGTCAACTTTTACCTCGTAAGGTTCCTTAAGTGGGTTGTAGTAACCTAAACTTTCGATGTAAGCACCATCTCTTTTCTTCTTCTGATCAACGACAACTATCCTGTAAAATGGTTGTTTCTTTTTTCCCATGCGTGTAAGCCTAATCCTTACCACTAAAAACACCTCCTAAAATGTTTTTATCAGAATTTAAATCCTTTAAGAGCAAATGGCATTTTTCCTTTTTTCATTGTTTTCATAAGTTTTTTCATTTCCTCGTAAGATTTGAGAAGCTTATTGATATCTTGGACTGTTGTTCCACTTCCGGCGGCTATTCGTTTCTTCCTACTTGCGTTTATAATATCCGGATTGTTTCTTTCTTCTGGTGTCATTGAGTTTATTATGGCCTCAATTCGCTTAAGTTCCTTTTCGCTTGTATCTAAATCAACTTGTGGAGAACCGGGTAATGCTTCAAGAATTTTATCTATCCCGAGTTTTTTAATCTCTTTAATTTGTTCTCTGAAATCTTCTAATGTGAACTCAGCTCTCATGAATTTCTGACTCATCTTTTCCATCTTTTCTTTATCAAGTTCACGTTCAACTTTTTCAATTAGTGAGAGCATATCGCCAAGTCCAAGGATTCTACTTGCAATTCTATCTGGATAAAATTCATCAAAGTCGTCTATCTTTTCGCCTACGCCGACGAATTTTACAGGTTTACCCGTTATATATCGAATTGTTAATATAACTCCACCACGTGAGTCACCATCTAATTTTGTTATTACAAAACCCGTCACATTTAATCTATCGTTAAAAGTCTTACCCGAATTAACAGCGTCTTGGCCAGCCATTGCGTCGACTGTGAGCAAAATTTCGTCAGGATTCACCATTTCCTTTATTTGCTCTAATTCTTGCATCATCTCATCATCAATATGCAATCGTCCAGCGGTATCTAAGATAACGACATCATGACCGCTATCTTTAACTTGTTTCTTTGCTTCCTCTACTATTTTTAAAGCATTTTTTCTATCGCCTGTGATTACTGGCACACCTATCTTTTTACCTAACGTTTCAAGTTGATCTATAGCGGCTGGACGATAAGTATCTGCGGCAACTAGTATAGGATTTTTACCTTGTTTTTTCAAATAATTAGCGATTTTAGCCGCACTGGTAGTCTTACCTGTACCTTGTAAACCAACCATCATTATATACGCGGGCCTATGAATTAATTTAAATGGTTCGCGTTCCCCAAGAAGTTTTATCAATTCATCCCTAATTATCTTTACAAACATCTGGTCTGGGGTTAATGATTTGAGTACTTCTTCTCCCAAAGCTCTCTTCTTTACATTTTCAACAAACTCTTTGACAACTTTATAGTTAACATCTGCAGCTAATAAAGCAGTCTTTACTATCTGTATAGCCTCTTCTATATTCTTCTCAGTGATTTTTCCTTTTCCAGAAAGAACCTTAAAAGCGTTTGATAATTTATCTCGCAGTCCTTCAAACATCCTAATCACCCCATGCAACATTCAAAAAATCAAATGCAAAAATGTTTGCATTAAAAATAATACTATACCTTTTGAAAAAATCAATTAATTCACGTGGATTAATGTAACATATGAGTAAATATATGATGAATCTTTAGTTTCTTAAATTAGATGTGTTAACTTAAACAACATAATAAATGTTACATTGAAGAAACAAATGATAGAGCTAATGATTTTTCATTTGTTTTTAATTGTGATATAATATAATTGTTTTGAGCTATTTAAATTAGATTTTTTTATTTTCAATTAAATGATGGGGGGAGTAAGTTGCTACTCTATATTAATCTTTACACTTTCCTTGTTGGTATATCGAAAGCAGCATATACTGCTTTATTTAACTTGTATTTAAAGTCTTTATCTTATGAAAACTCTATTATCGGAAATTCTACATTTTATTACTCTTGGGGATTAGCTTTTGGAGGCCTTCTTTTTTCAAGCATTTCAGATAGAATCGGTCGAAAAAAGACATTGCTTGTAACAATGCCTTTATTTTCTCTCGCTGGTTTGTTAAGGCTGATACCGACCTCGTATACTTTGCTTTATGTTTTTTCTTTCTTATTTGGTTTTTTTGACACTTCAATAATTTTACCAACAATTTCTGTAATAGAAAGCTCAGATGAAAAGAAAAGACTAAGAAATTCGAATATAAACTTTGCTATAGTTATGCTTACAGGTGTTTTGGGATATTTTGGTGCAGGTCTTCTGTCAGAGAAAATAGGATTAGTCAACAGCTTAAGATTATCTATGATTTTAGCGCTATTTTCTATTCTCCCACTTTTTGCTTTGCCTAATACGAAGTTAAGAGTTAAAAGAAAAAAATTAAAAACAAATGGTAAAATGTACCTAAATCCTGTGCAATTAACGATGTTATTCTATTACATTTTATCTGGAGCGTTAGTGAGCGCTGCCGCGGCAGTTTTTATAAACTTTGGGAATGTGATATTTTTAGATTTATTTTTGTTTTCAACGACAACCATAACACTTATCCTTACTATTTCTCAACTTTCAACGGCTGTAACATCATTGTTCACCCACAAGTTAACGTCTAAGTACGGTTACAAGTTGTTACTCTTTGTTCTTTATCTTTCGGTAACTTTACTGATCTTCATGATGCCTATATTTATGTTAAACTCAGCTCTTTTTACCGTTGCTTATATACTTAGGTATATTCTGTTAAACATAACAACGCCTATGTTTATGGTTTTCTGTCTATCGTATCTTCCAAAATCTTACTTAGCCACATTTTCAGGTGTAAGTTACTTTATAAACAACTTAATGAAAGCATTTTCCGCTCAAATATTTACTCACCTTTCAAAAAGTGGTACAACAAATTATTCAAAACTCTTTTTAATCACTGGTACATTTTATCTTTTAAACACTATCATAACGTTGATAACCTTTGTTTTGATATATATTTTCAAAGATAAAACCGATGAGAAAACACAAACAACAAAGTTAGAACAAAGTAAGAAAAATGCTTTTGTTACATCAATTAAAGACTTTAAGCATAGAAGAATAATTTCTTATCAAAAGGATAATTCTCAAAAATTAAGTGTTCACATACACAATAGCACAACTTTTAAAAAGAATAAAGATGAAAAGTAAAAAATGTGGTAAAATATTTTTACCACATAATTATCTTTATTAAAGGAAGTGATTTCATGGGTATTAAAGTAGGAGACAAAGTTAAGCTTCACTACACTGGTATGTTTGAAGATGGTCAAATTTTTGATACATCTTTGAACAGAGAACCACTTGAATTTGTTGTAGGCGCAGGGCAAATTATTCCTGGTTTTGAAGAAGAGATACTTGGCATGGAGATGGGCGACAAGAAGAGATTCACAGTTTCGTTTGAAAAAGCTTATGGCCCAGTCAGGGAAGATTTAAAATTCTCAGTTGAAAGAGGAAGATTGCCTGAAGATGTTAGTGTAGGGGACCTTCTCGAAGTTCATCAACCAGATGGGAATTTCTTTGTTGTAAGGGTTGAAGAGTTGAACGACGCTGTTGCAATTTTGGACGCCAATCATCCTTTAGCTGGCAAGAATCTTATTTTTGAGATTGAGATATTGGAGATTAACTAAAACAACAATCTAGCAGAATTATCTTTTCAGAGAGAATAAATTTTATGAAAGTTTGTATAATAGTCGAAGGAACGTATCCGTACATAACAGGTGGAGTATCATCGTGGATACAAATGTTAATTGAAAATCTTCCTGGTATTCAATTCGACGTTGTCCATCTTGCACCTTGGAGATGGAAACGTCCTTTTGGATATAAAATGCCAAAAAATCTAAATAGAATATACGAATATCTTTTGTTTTCAGAGGGGGATACTTCTAATAAGTTTGTTGATACGAATAATTTGGTATTAAACGTTCGTAAGTTGATAGATTTTCCAAGAAGTAAAAAAGCAGACTTGTTTAGTGAAATATTAAAAGATGTTGCCGGAAAGAATTTATACTCGGCTATTTTAACGAAAGAATTTTGGGATTTCATCACCGACATTTATTCACATTACTTTGAGAGTGAAGGATTCACAAGTTTTTATTGGACCGTAATTGGATTTATCATCCCAATAATTGGAGCCATCCAATCTATTCCTCCAAAAGCCGACATATATCATTCAACAACGACTGGTTATGCATCACTAAGTGCACTTGTTGGAAAATACATCTATAATGGCAAGTTAATAATTACAGAACATGGCATATATCACAGAGAAAGAGAAATTGAAATAATGAAGTCTAGAAATGTTCAAGAGGTTTATAAACCTGTATGGATAGAGATATTCAAATTGATAAGTGAAGTTGCGTATAAAGAATGTGATGCGTTAACCACATTATTTGAAAAAAATCAACTCTTTCAGCTTGAGTTAAACGCAGATTTTGAAAAGATGTACGTAATTCCGAATGGAATAGACGTAGATAAATTCAGTAAAGTGAATAGAGTAGTGCACGAAACGTTTAATATAGGTATGGTTGGAAGAGTGGTTCCAATTAAAGATATATTAACAGCAATAAAAGCTTTTAGCATAGTAGCTAAAGAAATGGAAAACGCAAGACTTTACATAATTGGTCCTAACGATGAAGATGAAGAATATTACCAAAAATGTGTTGAGTTAATAGACTTGCTTGAGCTAAATGATAAAGTTATATTCACTGGAAAAGCGAATGTTCTTGATTATTATGGTTTAATAGATGTTCTTCTTCTCAGCAGTGTCTCGGAAGGTCAGCCCTTAGTACAATTGGAATCTATGGCTTGTGGAATCCCAGTTGTTGTAACAAACGTTGGAAATTGCGCTGAAATAGCTTTAGATCCTGATGGACAGTCTGGTTTTGTTGTTGAACCTAAAGATTACATAAATATGTCGGAAAAGATATTAGAACTTGCCAAAAATAAAGATTTATGGCACACATTTTCTGAAAATGGAAAACGAATTGTTAGAGAAAAGTACACCCTCTCGAAGATGATAAAATCTTACCTATCTTTATACGAAGAGGTGTTGAAGAATGGTTAAAACACTTGATAAAATTCTAAAGCTCACATTTTTGATTGCATTGTTTGTAATTTTTTTAGACACATTAGGATATTCAAAAGCTTTGCTTCTTTATAAAAATTCAGAGCAAGGATACGGTTACAATATCCTTTTAAGGTACGTCGCGCCTGAGCTAAAAACGCTTTCTGTAACTTACGATACGATGGACGTGGAAAGTGAAGAATTTGAAACTTTAGATTTGAAAAGCTACGAGCTTATTGTGACTTGTTATTACAGTCCTACCATGCCGAACGCAAAGACTTATTTAAAGAGGCTCTATGATTTTTTGCTAAATGGTGGGAAAATATTTATCATAAACAACATAGGTGCTACAATCGATTCTTCTGGTTCGAATCACCCGGGACTTGCCGAAATAAATTCTATATATAACTTAATTGGTATTTCCTATACTTTTGGTTGGAAAAAGACAAAACCTTCAGAAGTTAGCATAGATAAGTATTATCTCTTAAATGAAAATCCTGTTTATTTAACAAAAGATCGGGACGTTGAGCCTTACTATTCAATAAGCCCTTATACAAAACCGATTGTGACTGTCAAAACTTCCGATGGAAAATCTTTCGATATGGCTTTTGTTGGTCCAATTGGTGCGGTAGTAAGTTATAGCTACTTATTTGACGATAATGGTAAAATATCCCTAGATATTGGCAAAATCCTTATATCTTTGCTTTACGGCAATTCCAAAAGTTTTAGGGTTCTTGTAATAGGTAAAAACAATATCGCATTGTTAAAAGCACTCGGTTACACGCTTGTCAGATATGATTGGGAAGAAAATATTCCATCCGTTCTTTCTATATACGATTTAATAATCTTGCTTGATGGAAAAGTACCATTAACAGATCAGAAGCTTATAAATTACACATTGTCAGGGGGGACCGTGGTAGTCATTTCGAAGGGTGATAAAAAGATAAAAGTAACTAATTTGAAAATTACAAGCGACATATTTCCTATTCCACCTGAATTCAATATAGAGTTTAATAGAGAAATAAATTATATAGAGCCTATTCCATCATCTATACCTTTGGTGAGTTCTTCAGATAACATAACGGTTGCTTGGAAAATTCTCATGGGTACTGGGCAAGTCATATACTATCCATCTGACTTACTTACGAAAAACCTAATTGGTTTGTTTATGCAAGTTGTATACTCCCAACTTCCGTTTTCTATCCAACCTATAATTAACAGCTTTTCTATCTACTTAGACGATTTTCCATTGCCAGCTTATAATAGAAAGATAGATGACATAACAAGAGAGTTTGGTGACATAACTGACAATGAATTTTATTACAATGTTTGGTGGCCAACTATGAAGAAACTTTCTGATGAATTAAATCTAAAGTACACAGCAATATTTGTGGCGAATTACAATGCTTCTGTAAAATGGCCATTCAGCTTCCAAGAATACGTGAACACTCCAGAACAAAGACTTGTGCTCAAAGAATTGTTAAATAGTTCCATCGAGATAGGTGTGCACGGGTACAACCACATACCATTTACAAAAGATAGATGGAACGAAGAGGAGATTAGGGATGTATTGGTAACTTTAAAAATATTTCTAAAAAACACGCTTGGTGAGGAATACATACCTTACACTTACGTAGCTCCAGATAACATAATAGATGATTTTGGGGTAAGTAAACTATTAGAAATTTTCCCGACAGTTAAAGCTATTGGAACTACTTACAAAAACCCAAGTTGGGAAAGAAATTATGATTTTTCGGTAATAAAACAAGGTACTGTGATTATACCGCGCACTACAGCTGGATATTATCCTGTTAGCAATCTTGTGACAAATTCTGTTATGGGACTAATGATGTTAGGAACTTATCAATATTTTCTCCATCCAGACGATCTATTTTCAAAAGACAGAAATCCAGAAAACAAAACCTGGGCAGAGATGTCGAAAAGTTTGAGAGAATTCTTGGATATCATGAAAAAATACTATCCATATCTAAGAAATCATTTCTCATCTGAGAGTGCGGAGGTTATATACGACTTTTTCACACAAAGGCCCTTTATCAAGAAAAATGAAAACAAAGTTACCGTTGAGATTTCAATGGGCCATCATTTACCAAGGTATTACTATTTGAGATCGAAAAAACCATTCAAACTCGAGGGTGGAAGAATAATCTTCTACTCCAGTAATTTGTACGTTGTGGAGCAATTTGAAAATAGGATGGAAATTATATTTTTGAAATGATGAATTAAAAAACTAAGGAGGTACTCTATGCAATATAAGTTTACAGTTTTGGATTTAGGTGATGATATTGATGTAAAAAGATTGATGCGTGAAAAATCGTCACATATTGAATACATAAGGTGGGAAGAGCCTTTTAAATTCAGGTACTCCGAGGGAATGGTTTATGTATACTCATTTGGGGCTGTTGTAGGAATAAACATACCATCTAAACAGTTTAACTCACTCCTTTCAGAGCTAGACGAGTATGTCATTGGAGATGTAAAGCACACTTCAATAGAAACTTTGGAAATTTTCCAAGGTAAAGACAAAGATATAGAGATACACGAAGATAAGATTTACTTGCCAAAGATAGATGATGGAATAATCTATATCACTTCTTTTGTACTCGCGCAGAGCGTTTCGTTAAATAGGATTGAGCAAAAAACCAATATTCTGATAGACGAAATAGAGAAATTTCTTTCAACAAAAGGGAAAATAGCAAAAGGTAGAAAATCTTTGAGTCTTGCTATGAAAATTCTTAAAACACGCCATGAGATACTCTCAGATATAATGATTTTAGACAAACCAGATTTGGCATGGGAAAATGAATTATACGATCAACTTTACCAAAAACTTTCAAGGTATTATGAACTCTCAAGGAGATATAAGAATGTAACGACAAAATTAGACCATGCGTTTGAAGTTGCATCGGTTTTGCTCGAAATTCATAGTGAAAGTAAGGCAAACTTCCTTGAATGGATGATAATCCTTCTTTTTGTTGTAGAAATAGCTATGACTCTTATTGAAAAGATTTTTTAAATTTTTCAACTTGGTGTACAATGGAATATGCATGTATACTTTAAGATAATTCTTAACCACATTTATACCGAGGAGGGATAAAGTATGAAAAAGTATTTGATAGTTCTGTTGGTAGTTCTTCTGAGCTTATTTGCATTTGCGGTTAAGATTACTGTTTTTCACATCAATGATACACACGGTCACGCATGGTCATTTACAGATTCTGCAGGTAATATAATCGGTGGATTTGCAACGGTTGCATCTATTATCGATGCAGAAAAAAGCGTTAATCCTAACGTAATTTTCTTACATGCCGGCGATATCAACACAGGTGTTCCAGAATCAGACCTAATGAACGCTATACCGGATATATTTGCACTCAACAGAATGAGATTAACAGCTGTGGCTGTTGGTAACCATGAGTTTGATAAACCAAGAGAAGTGCTAATGAAACAAATGTCATGGGCAAAATTCCCATTCTTAAGTGCAAATATTTACAAAGATGGAAAGCCACTCTTTACACCTTATATCATAAAAGAAATTGGCGGAATAAAGGTTGCTATCGTTGGTTTCACAACCGAGCATACAAAAATATTAGAAGGACCAAACTCTGAAGATCTCGAATTTAAGAATGTTATAGAGATTGCTAAACAGTTGATTCCTGAATTAAGGAAGCAAGCAAATGTTGTTATTGCTTTAACACACCTTGGTGTTGGACAAGGTTACTCCGGCCTTTACACAACAGCTGATCAACTTGCAAACGAAGTTGAGGGAATCGATTTAATTATCGATGGTCATAGCCACTCACAAATGACACAACCAATGATTGTAAATGGTGTACCAATTGTTCAAGCATTTGAGTGGGGAAAGGTATTGGGAAGAGCTGATATCGAAGTTGAAAATGGAAAAGTTGTAAAAATAGACTGGCAAGCAATACCGGTAATTCAATCAAAAGTTGTTGGAAAAGATGAAGCAGGGAAGAATATCTACCAAGTTGTTACAAAAGAAGCTTTGTATGTTAAGGTACCGCTCGATTATTTCAAAAAACTTGGTGGTGCAAAACTTGATACAGTTATAGGGACAACAGAGATATTATTGGACGGTGAAAGAGCAAACGTTAGATCAAAGACAACAAACCTTGCAAACCTTATAGCAGATTCCATGCTTTGGAAAACTGGTGCCGATGTTGCTTTGACAAACGGTGGAGGAATTAGGGCATCAATAAAACCGGGTAACATAACAATAAGAGACGTACTTACGGTTCTCCCATTTGGAAACACTCTCTATGTGCTTGAAATGAAAGGTCTTGATTTAATAAAGGTATTTGAATACGCTGCAACTGTACCAAATGGTCAAGGTGCGTTCTTACAAGTTGCTGGAGCGACATGGAAATCAGAAGGTGGAAAATTAACGGATGTACTTGTTGGTGGGAAACCAATAGACCCAGAGAAAGTTTATAAAGTTGTTACAAATAATTACATGGCATCTGGTGGAGACGGTTACTCAATGTTGAAAGGTCAAAAAGGTTACGACACATTCTACGTAATGGCAGATGTTGTTGTTGAGTATATCCAAAAAGTGTTAGGTGGAAAAATAACATCTTACGATGACAAACCGAGAGTGGAAAGAAAATAAATAATTTAATAATTAAAGTAAAGTAGTTAAAAACAAACAGCGGGTGAGTACTTCACCCGCTGTTTTTCTTATCTGTTTCGACAGATTTTGACAGAAAAAGTATTAAGAAGTATAATTAATTCAGTAAAAGCAAAGGAGGTGAAATGAATGGAACGAAGGTACGAAATTATCGAGATACTCAAAAAATCAAAATCTCCTGTGAAGGGTAAAGATTTATCGGATTTATTAGGAGTAAGTCGCCAAATTATTGTTTATGACATTGCAAGACTTAGGGAAGAAGGGTACAAAATCGTATCAACGCGTGATGGGTACGTACTTGACACAGGTGGAAAAGTTAGAAGAACAATAGCTTTTAAGCACACAGCGGATGATATATACGATGAGTTGAAAGCCATTGTAGAAAACGGTGGAAAAGTTATAGATGTTATAGTAGAGCATCCGATATATGGTGAGATAACTGGTAGGATAGATGTTTCTTCTATTGACGATGTAGAGAAATTTATCTCTCTTTTAAAGGCATCTAACACCAAGCCGCTTTTAGAGATATCTGGTGGGATACACCTTCACACCATAGAAGCTCCTGATGAGGAAACCATGGAAAGAATTTTGAAAGCTGTTGAAAAGTATAGATTAATTTAATTCAGATAAAATTTTAAAGGAGGAATTAATTATGAAAGCGTTACTCATAGTTGATTTACAAAATGATTTTGCTAAACCAGGCGGTGCTTTGTATTTTCCAGGTGCAGAGAATGTTATTCCTAACATAGTTAAGATCGTCGAAGAATTCAAAGCACAGAATTTACCGATAATTTACACAAAAGATTGGCACGAAGATAACGATTACGAATTCTCCATTTGGGGAGTGCATTGTTTACACGATACCCATGGTAGCGAAATAGTTGATGAACTTAAAAAAGCGCTCGAAGATTATCAGAACAAATACGAAATCAAAAAGAGCAGATACTCTGGATTTTACGGCACAAATCTTGATGAACTGCTCAAAAAGTTAGGCGTAACTGAGGTTCACGTTGGAGGATTGGTAACCCATATATGCGTTTTGTTTACCGTTGAAGAGTTGAGAAATAGAGGTATTGAGACAATAGTTCATTCAAATTGTGTGGATAGTTTTGATAAATCAATGCACGAATTCGCACTTAGAGAAATGAAAGAGGTTTTGCTAGCAAAGGTTATCTAAATTTCATACAAAATCTAAAATGTAATATAATCTTAATTGTAATTATCAGTATATGTGTTAAACTTTATAAGCTATGAATTAGTCAATCCCTTTCTCCTTGCTTTACCGTTTTAAGCTACCTATTGGTAGTTGAAATTAAAGCTGAAGGTTGGTTCATTACCCCTTTGAAGAGCAAGAAAAAGCAAGGTAAGGGATGGACTAACCGATGAAAAGATAAAAACGATGTAAGCAAGGAGAAAGGACGTGAAGTACATGGTAAACACGGGAAGTGTATTAGACGAAACAAAAAACTACGAGAGATTTGAAGATTTTGGTTTGAGTGAGGAAATTCTCTCTGCTATTCAAAAGAAAGGCTATGAAAAACCCACGGAAATACAAAAAATTGTTTTACCTTACGCTTTATCAACTGATAAGGATTTGATAGCTCAAGCGCAAACAGGAACGGGTAAAACAGCGGCATTTGGAATACCGTTGCTTGAAAGGATAGATTTCAAGGCAAACAAATTTGTAAAGGCTATAATAGTTACACCTACGCGCGAATTAGCGTTGCAAATCTTCGAAGAACTGAAAAGTTTGAAAGGTACCAAACGAGTTAAAATAACAACACTTTACGGTGGTCAATCACTTGAAAAGCAATTCAAAGACCTTGAAAAAGGTGTTGATATAGTAGTTGGCACACCGGGTAGAATTATAGACCACCTAAATCGTGACACTCTTGACCTTTCACATGTGGAATACCTTGTCCTTGATGAAGCCGATAGAATGCTTGACATGGGATTTTTAGATGATGTACTTGAAATAATTAAGAGAACTGGCGAAAATAAGAGAACATTTCTTTTTTCTGCAACGATGCCAAAAGAAATAGTTGATATAGCAAGAAAATTCATGAAAGAATATATACACGTATCAACGGTTAAAGATGAACTTACGACAGAAAATGCGGAGCAACTTTACTTTGAAGTCGACGAAAAAGATAAATTACCGTTACTCTGCAGAATTATCGACATGAATCCAGATTTTTACGGTATCGTTTTTTGCCAGACAAAATTAGAAGTTGATGAAATATCCAAAAAACTCTTGGACCTTGGTTACAATGCAGACGGTCTCCATGGTGATTACTCTCAATATCAAAGAGAAAGAGTACTTGATAAATTTAGAAAAAAGCAATTGAGAATATTAGTCACGACAGATGTGGCAGCTCGTGGTATTGATATTGATGGACTGACGCATGTTATAAATTATTCTGTTCCAAGAGATCCTGAGTATTACGTACACAGAATTGGAAGGACTGGAAGAGCTGGAAAAAAAGGTTTTGCTATCACATTCGTCACAAGAGATGATTACTTCCACTTTGCGAGAGTTAAGAGATTTGCTAAGGCAAAGATAATCAAAGATTCAATCCCGCAGGTTGAAGACATACTTAACAGGCAACTTGAAAAACTTTTAGATACTTTAAAAAATGCACCAAAAGTTTCAAACGAACTTTACAAAAGAGCAGCTCAACAAATTATCGAGGAAATGGGACCAACTGAAGCTGTTGAAATGCTTCTCCATACTTTGATAAAAGATAAGATAGATGTATCAAGGTATGGTGATGTAAAACCGAAGAACTTTTCTAAAGGAAGAGAACAAAATTTTGGGGATTCAAACAAAAATGTTGATTCTGGAAGTGTAAGATTATTCGTAAATATGGGCAGTTCAAAAGGACTAGATAAGAAAAAGCTTGTAGAGTTCATATCTGAAAGAACGGGTGTTGAGCCATCTAATATCAACAATGTAAAAGTCTTTGAAAATTTCTCTTTCATAGATGTAAGTGAATTTGACGCAGAAGTTATATTGAAGACATTAAATCCAAAAAGGGGTAAAAATTCACGCTCTAAACCTCTCGTTGAAAGAGCGAGGGAAAAAAGAGAAAATAGGGAAAATAGAGAAAGTAAAGAAAGAAAATCAAGAGCTTAAATAAAAGCTGGGCATGGGCCCAGCTTTTGTTTTTTACTTGCTGCTGATGTTAAATTTCTAAGCTTTCTCCCGGTTTCAAAATCACGCACTTTATCCCAAGTTTTTCTGCGCCTTCCTTAAATTTCTGTTCATCAGCTTTTATTATATCCCACGTATTATAATGTATTGGGACAACTATCTTTGGTTTAATCATTTCAAGTGCAACCAGAGCATCTTCAACATCCATAACAAAATTACCACCTATTGGTAAGAACGCCACATCTATATCCTTTAGAAGTTCAAATTCTTTTGTAAGACCAGTATCGCCCGCGTGGTATATATTTTTCCCTTCCACTTTAATCAAAAAGCCACATGGGTTACCACCATAAAGTACTTTATCTCCTTCATGAATTCCAGAACCGTGAATAGCGGGTGTAAGCTTCACTTTTCCAAATTCAAAGTAATACACCCCTCCAACATGCATTGGATGTATCTTGCAACCTTTCAGTTTAAGGTAATTGCATATTTCGAAATTGGAAATGACCGTTGAGTTATACTTTTTGCAAAGCTCAACAGTATCTCCAAGGTGATCCCCATGTCCGTGGGTTACCATAATATAATCAATTTTTGGAAGTTGAAAATCTTTTGGATATGCAGGGTTACCTGTTATGAATGGGTCGATAATAACGTTGTACTTTCCTTCTATATCACTTATCAATAAGACAGCGTGCCCCAAGAACGTAAGTTTCATAACCACCCCTCCTCTTTAAAATTTATTCTACTCATAAAGCACTTTTTTTATTTTGGCAGGTTCCAATCTGAATTTTGAACCTTTACCTTGCAAGAAATGATGCGCGGCAAGTAAATGAATCGAAAGTTCACTGTACATTATCTCCTCGTTGTTGTTTAGATTTTTTACAACCGCAACCCTCTTTCTGAATATACCATCTTGGAATGGGCAAGGCAAGAACCCTCTTGCTTCATCAACTCTTATCTCCCATTTATCATATTTTATAACTTCACCTAAGCCTTTTAAGCCTTCTTTCAAAAGCTTTCTCATCAGTTTAGCCACTTCGACAAAATCTAAGCTTAAAAATTCAAATTCTTCCTCGTCTGCTTCTATTATATCAACAATATTTCTATCATCATCACCCAAGAAACCATCCGCTGTAATCTTTCCCGGTTTCATATTTTCCTGTGCTTTTATGTACTTCGGAGTCATTTTCATAGCGTTCCCCCCTTATGCGAATTTATCGTAGTACACATCCTTTACCCCATATTTTTCAAAAACTTGAATACATGCATTTATCATCCCTGGACTACCACATAGATACCCTTCTTTTGGGGTATCTTTTGGTAAAACAGTCTGTAAGTATTTATCAAGGACATTTGTTATAAGCCCAGTTTCACCATCCCAGTTGTCTTCTGGAAGAGGGTCAGAGAGCGCGGGAATAAAGTGGAAATTTGGCCATTTCTTTTCTATTTCTCTGAACATTTCAACGTAATATAAGTCACGTTTGCTCCTTGCACCGAAGAAATACCATACGTTTCTATTGGTTATTCCGCGTTCCAACATATCCAAAATTATCGACTTTATAGGTGCCATACCACTACCACCAGCTACCATAACCATATCGGCGTTTGTATCCCTCATATAGAACTCTCCAAAAGGACCAACAACTTCTACAACATCGCCTTCCTTCATGTATTTATGCACATAAGTTGTTGCTATACCACCTGGCACAAGCCTTATAAGCAATTCCACGTGATTTTTATCGCTTGGTGCTGAAGAAATAGAGTACGCTCTTTGAGTTGATTCTTTGACATTTTCGTAAGGTGGAATAACGAGTTGTACGTATTGTCCAGCTTTAAAATTTATTTCATTCGGTTCAACAAGTCGAATTCTCAACTCTTTAATATCGTAAGTAACGTCTTTTAAACTTTCGACAATGCCTTTGAATTTACGGATGTTGAACAATTCTTCAGGGAGATAAATCTTTATAGGCTTTTTAAGCTTAATTTGACAAGATAATCTTATGTTTTGTTGTATTTCCTCTTTTGACATATAAGGTAATTCCGTTGGGAGATGAGGTCCTACATCTGATAAAACCTTTACTTTACATGCACCACAGCTACCACGACCTCCGCAAGCGGAAGGCACAAATATACCTTGTGAACTCAAAGTCTGCAATAATGGTGCTCCGCCTTTAACTTTCAATACCTTCTTGCCATCGTTTATATCGATATCCACTTCACCGTAATTATTCACTATTCCATCAACTATCGCAATAACTAAAGCTAGTCCTCCGCTTATTAATGAAACTACGATAGGTGCTATCAGCAAAGTCATTTCTTCACCCCCTATTGTACTTTAATCATTCCAGCGAAACCTATGAAAGCCATTGCCATAATGCCAATTGTGATAAGTGTAATTCCAACGCCTTTAAGCGGTGCTGGAACGGGAGCATTTTCCGTCTTTTTTCTAATTGCCGCAAGTAAAACAATGGCGAGCCACCAACCCATGCCACTGCCAAGCCCAAAAAATACAGATTGCAAGAACGTATAATTTCTCAATTGCATGAACAAAGCTACACCAAGTATTGCACAGTTAACGGTAATCAGCGGAAGGAAGATACCGAGAACCATATATAGATTCGGAGAAACTCTGTCAATTATCATCTCAAGCACTTGTACAACAGCGGCTATGACGATGATGTAAAGTATATACCTTAAGTAACCTAAATCCAACGGTGCTATAACGTATTTTTCGATAATCCAATTTATGGCTGTTGTTATCGTCATTACAAGCGTTACCGCTAAACCTAAGCCGTTAGAAGACTTTATATCCTTCGAAATTGATATAAACGAACACATCCCAAGAAAATTCGTAAGAAGAATATTACTTGTAAAAATCGATGCAAAGAACAATACAAAAGGATTTATATCAGGTACCATCATTGTCACCTCCTAGACTTTTTCATATTTATCATTTCGAAGCCTTTTTCAACTGAACACCTCTGATAACCCAAATCAAAGACGCGAGGACAAAGAACGCGCTTGGTGGCATAACCATTATTGTCCAAGCTGGGAATGAAGATGGTAGGACTCTAAAACCAAGCACAGTACCAAATCCTAACAATTCTCTAAAGAGTGCAACTATAACAAGTATAAGCATATATCCAAGCCCTGCTGTGAATCCATCCCAGAAGGAAATTACTGGAGTATTCCCTTGAGCAAAAGCTTCTGCGCGCCCCATGATAATACAATTTGTAATTATAAGCCCAACGTACGGTCCTAGCGCCTTGCTAACATCTGGTACGTAAGCCCTTAATATTATATCCACGATAATAACGTAAAATGAAATAACCAGAACTTGTGTTATCATTCTAACTTTCCTTGGTATAACATTTCTGATAGCGGATATGGTAAAGTTAGAAAATGCGGTAACAAGCGTAACTCCTATCGTCATTATTAATGTATTTCTGAGATTATTAGTTACAGCCAATGTTGAGCATATGCCCAATATTTGCACAATAACGGGGTTTTCTAACCATATGTTATTTTTCCATATCTTTTTGTATTCAGCTGAGTTTGCCATATCAATTCACCCCCAGCAATTTCTTAAGTATAGGAATATACGTTTGGATAATCTTTTCTATGGACTTTGATGTGAGAGTTGCGCCAGTTATGGCATCTACGACACCGTCTTCTTTTGAATCAGGCGCCTTTGTTGTTGAAACGATAATACCGTTGTTCACAACTTTCTCACCACGGAATTGATTTTTGAACCAACTCTCCTCGATCCTACCACCTAAACCTGGTGTTTCACTCTGGGAGATAAAATCAATGCCAACAATCTCTGACACATCTGAATTAACTGCCAAAACTCCGGATATATTTCCCCAAAGCCCACTCCCATTGAAAACGATAGCGTAAACTTCTTTTCCATTTACATTTGCTTTGAATAATTCGTAACCGTCTTTCTTTTCGGTGGTCACAGTATCTTTAAATTTGTTAATTGCTTCATCATTTGTTGTATAACCAATTTCCATCGCGTTCAATACAGCTTTTATCTTGAAAATTTCTTGATTCTTCTTAACCATGCTTGAAGTGACGGTATTCAACCACGACAAAACGAAAACAAACACAAATGTGATAATTAATGTGAATACGACAGTGTAAACTTTGCTCTCCCTATCGAATTTCATGCTTCCACCTTCTTTGTTTGGCCTTGGACGGGGGCTTTTTTCTTCTTATCTTTAATTACCTCATCCAAAAGTGGTGCGAAAAGATTACCCATCAATATTGCAAAGCTCCAACCTTCTAAGAATAGAGAAAAAGTCCTGATTATAACACCCGTGGTACCTATTATTATCCCGTAAATCCACTGTGAGCGTATCTTCTTTGGCGCTGTGATAGGCTCAGTTGCCATGAAAACAGATATAAAGACAAGACTACCTGAGAGTATTGCAGGAAGGGTTGGAAGAGCTTTTGGAACGTTAAATACGTCTAATAGAAAAGTCAGAGCAGCGGCTGAAAAATATGTTGAAATCATCAATCGCCAACTTGCTGTCTTTGTAACTATAAGGTAAACAGCTGCAGCGAGAATAATCAAAATTGGACCTTCTCCAATCGAACCTGCTCGCCAACCTGTTAGCAAATTCAATACATTCAAATTCTCTCCTTGTCTCATAAGAGCAAGTGGGGTTGCCGAAGATACGGCATCCGTTCCGAATAAAGAAGGTTTTACCCATCCCATTGTCATATAATTAGGAAAAGTTATATAGATAAAAAGCCTTCCAACTATGGCAGGGTTAAATATATTTCTTCCAAATCCACCGTATACTTCTTTACCGAAGGCTACACCAAAAGCGATACCAATCATAGCCACCCAGAATGGAGTGTTCGGTGGTAGCGAAAGTAAGAAAAGCATACAAGTGACCAAAACAGCCTCACTAACAGGCTTTCTTTTCTGCTTTTCGAAAAGGTATTCGACGAATACACCAGTTGTAAATACCCAAATACCTAACCAGATAACCTTAAAACCATAAGCGAAAACGGAAAAAATAAATACAAACAACAAAGCCCAGAGCATTTTACGCATCATGGGCTGTTTTTGGAAAAACTTTGAAATCTTCTCCACCATACCACCCCCAACTTAGTTTAAAGTTTTTAATTAAACTTCGTACACAATTATATCACGTTTATCTAATAATTTTGCAACCTTAGTATTTTTTCAAAAATAAAAAAATCCCCAAATTGCTTTTAATTTGGCAATTTGGGGATTTAAAACAAGCTATATTGAAAAAATCAAGTTGTGAATTAACCTTTCACGCTTCCCATCGTAAGACCTTGTATGAAGTACTTTTGAAAGATTATAAACACGACAATAGGTACAATTGCGGCGATTATTGAACCAGCAGCGATTATATTCCAGCTACTAATCCACTGACCTTGCAATGAAGTTAGGCCTATCGTTACGGTTTTTTTTGCATCGGTTTGGAGTAAGATAAGAGACCAAAGGTAATCGTTCCAAATCCATGTGAACTCCAAAATTCCCAAAGCCGCGACAGCTGGTTTCAAAAGTGGAAGAATTATTTTTCTGTAAATAGTAAAATCGTTTGCACCATCAATTTTAGCTGCTTCAAACAAACTTGTGGGGATAGTAATCATGAAATTTCTTAAAAAGAACGTACAAAAACCTATTTGAAA
This sequence comes from Fervidobacterium sp. 2310opik-2, assembly GCF_011057735.1. NCBI lineage: Bacteria > Thermotogati > Thermotogota > Thermotogae > Thermotogales > Fervidobacteriaceae > Fervidobacterium > Fervidobacterium sp. 2310opik-2. The sequence goes on from NZ_LNGG01000001.1 coordinate 114,121, forward strand.
AGCGACGTGAAAGAGTATAACACCTGTGAGTGTATCGTAAAGATGAGTTTTTAACGAGAATGAATAAACTGGTATCAATAACATTTGGAAAGGTATCAACATTCCAGTTACGAAAACGATAATCAAGAACTTCTTCAGCTTGAACTCATACCAAGACAGCGCGAAAGCGGATAAACTTGACAAAAACAAAGCGCCAAGCGTAGAAATTGATGCGACTATAAAGGTGTTAAAAAAGTATCTTTGCATCTTACTCTCAGTCCAAGCGATTTTGAAATTTTCAAAATTCCACTTCGATGGTGGTGACCAGACGTTTGGATTCATAAATATATCATCCATACTCTTGAAAGCGGTTAAAAACGTTATTATAAAAGGTGTCATCCATATGATAACGATTATAGTTGAGAGTACATAAAAATTTGTTACTTTTAATATTTTAATGCGCTTTTTACTCATTCCCTTTCCTCCTTCTTAAGAACATTGTTGAGATAAGCTATTATAAACACAAGAGTTATCAAAAATTGTATAACAGCTATAGCGGAACCGTATCCCATATTGTAATTATGAAAAGCTTTTATGTACATATAATTAGCCATAACACTTGAAGAATAGAACGGACCTCCACGAGTCATTACAAAAACTATATCGAATGCTCTCAAAGAGTCTATTATATTCACCGTAATCGCTATAACAGTCGCAGGCCTTAACTCAGGAAGTATAACATGCCAAAATCTTTGGAACGAATTTGCCCCATCAACGTAAGCTGCTTCAACATGCTCTTTGGAAACTCCTTGTAAACCTGCCAAGAAAAGAATCATTGCGTAAGCAACTTGTCTCCAAAGTGCCGCGGCTATTAGAGAAAACGTTACTATATTCGGGTCACTAATCCACGGCCTTGCTAAATTGGAAAGGCCGATAGCTCTCAAGAATGTATTTAACGCACCATTTCGTGGTTCTAAAATCCAAGACCAGATTTGACCAATAACAACGAAAGAGAGAGTCATCGGTAAATAAACAAGAGACTTATAAACTTTGTGCCCGGGGAATTTTTGATCCATAAGCATAGCAAATCCGAGACCAAGAGGAATAGAGATAAATACAAATCCTATCATCCAGTAGAAATTATTTTTCAAAGAGAGTAAAAAGTAATAATCTTGGAAAAGGTCTTTGTAATTTTGAAATCCAACGAAATTAAATGTTTGTGATATACTATCCCAATCTGTGAAGCTATATGTAAAAGTTTGGAAAATTGGAATGATAACCCAAATAATGTAAAAAGTAATCGGCAAAGCTAAAAAAGCGTAAGGTATCCACCATTTTTTCTTAAATTTATTCATTGACATACCTCCAGCCTCCAGCAAAGATTAAATGTTATAAGTCTGATTCACAATTCAAAATTCAAATTGAACCCGGGTTGCCCCGGGTTCAGGTAATAAATTTAATTATTTCACACCGTAAATCTTCTTTCTTGAATTTTCCAAGTTTTGGAGGATCTTTGTGATGTCACTTGGTCTTGTAAGGAATTGTATCATAGCGTTCATACCCACTTCCGCCATCTCTGGGTTAGTGTCTCTATCGTAGAATTGGGCAACACCAGCTGTTTGGAGTATCATATTGAAACCTTTCTTTGCGTGTTCATCAGGTGGTGTGACTTTAACATGTGCGGCAAGTCTTCCAAGGTCCGTTGCAAATTTCCTTTGCGCTTCTTCGGAAGCTATGAATCTGAGGAATTCAATAGCGCCTTTCTTGTTCTTTGCGTTGGCCGGCATCATGAAACCGTCGATAGGAGTTTCTTCATAAAGAGGAACCTTTGGATCTATAATTGGGAACCTGAAGAAATCAAGGTCAGCTTTAACTGACTCTGGTGCGACGTCTTTTATGAATTGTCCCATGTAGTACATTCCAGCTTCACCACGGAATAAGAACTGAGCAGCCTCTTGCCATTCATATGATGTATGATTTGGTAATAAGTATCCTCTGTCAATTAATTGTTTCCAGTAGTTGAAAATCTTTAGAACTCTTGCGTCTGTATATGGAACTTCACCATTTGTCAATTTGATATGGAAATCTAGACCATTAATTCTTAAATTCAGGATATCGAACCAACCAGCGGCAGTCCATGGGAACTTTGTACCAATCGTAATTGGGATTATCCCATTTTTCTTAAGCGTATCACACACTTTCAAGAATTCATCCCATGTTTTTGGTTCCTTAATACCGTATTTTTGGAATACTGACTTTCTGTAATAAACACCCCACCAATACCAACTTTGTGGCACAAAATAAACTTTGCCCTTGTAAGAACAAGTACTTTCAAAAGAGCCCGGGAAGAAATCTGTGAACTTCTTACCCGCGAAAACATCTGTTACAGGAGCTATTAAACCTTTTTCCGCAAAGTATCTCATACGTTCTCCAGCAAACCATGTGACAACATCTGGACCTTCTGGTGCTGTAAGCCATGTCCTGAGAAGCGTTTTAAAATCTTCATGGGCAAATGTGTTAACGACAACTTCGTAATCCGGATATTTTTCCTCAAACATTTTCACAAGCTCAGCGAATGTTTTTCTCGGTGCAGGATCGCTCATGTAACTGTTGACAACAATCTTTTCCTTAGCGAACGTCAACGAAAGAACAACTAACAACAACACAACAAAAACAAAACGTTTCATCTGAAATCCCTCCCTTTTTAAAAGTGTGGTTTATGTTTTAACAATTATCGTTACCGGTAACGTAACCGAAAAACTTCTCTTAGATTCTATCAAAATTGTTTCAAATACAAAAAAGTCAAAAAATCCTAATTTATGTTTATTTTTGAAATTATTTTAATATTACTTTTCAAATCTTTGTTTTTCAGAATTCCTCATAATGTTGTATAATATCGTATATTGCTTAATGGATTGAAATATGATATAATTAGTTAAGACTAAATACAAAGGAGGCTGATGATATGTTTAAAAAGTTTTTAACGGTATTTATTTTCTTTATTTTTGCCTTAAGTGTCTCTGTTTACGCAGGCTATCTTGATAGTATTTTTCAGATTGATAAGTTCTCTGGAGAGTACCAGATTATTTCAACAACAACTTTAGAAAAGACACCTGGTTGGTTTTCCGTTGAGGGAGTTGTGTACAATCTTGGAAACACAAATCTTAAAAAGCATTTGAAACTTTCAGAAGTTGATAGCAAACTATTAACGAAAGATAAGATAGTAGGGTTGCTTGGAGTAACATACGACGAGCTTTCAAAGATGAATGGTAAGAATGCGCCAACCATGGTTAGTGTGAATGGTATTGTATACGATTTATCTTCTTCAAAATCCTGGGCGAACGGTAACCACAAAAATCAGCACACCGCAGGGCAAGATTTGACGTACGATATATTGAAACTTTCTCCACACGGTATCTCAAAAATTAAGAGTTTTCCATCGTACGGTGTTCTTGTATTTACACCTGATCAACTTGCAAAATTTGATGGAAAAGTGAATAAGAAGATTTATGTTTCCGTTTATGGAATAGTTTACGATGCAACGTATTCTAGAAAATTTTCCGGTGGAGAGCATTACGGACACGATATGGGAGTTGATTTGACGAGTGAAATATTATCGTTGCAAGGTCACGTGGATCTTTTGAAAAAAATTTATAAAATAGGTATTTTGGGATTTGATGAAAGCACGATTTCAAAATTCGATGGTAAGAACGCGAAACCTTTTGTAATTGTTGGCAATAAAGTTTATGATATATCGAAAAACCCACAAAACGTTCAAGCAGGTAAAGTTTACTCAGAAACTCCAAGAAAAGAATGGTTAATTGTTGGGTATACTATAAAATAAGCGAAAGGGTGTTTTAAAAATGAACGTAGAATTGTTTAGAGTCCTTGGTGTGATAAGCGCTGTTTTGCTCTTTGTGCAGATATCCTTGTTTGTGGTTAGAAGAATATACAAATATTTGACTAAAAAGCCGGTTTTTTTTGATGAAATTAATGAAGATCTTGGGAAAGGCCCACATATATACTGGAGTTTCATTGTTAGTTATAGGTTTTATTCATGGTATGTTAGCGCTTGGTAAGATAACGCTCCATACAGGATGGTTACTTTGGTTTGGAATATTGTTTTCATTTATAGGTTTCCTTATGAAAAATAAAATAGGTAAGAAGTGGATTGTATTTCATAGGACATTAGGTTTCGTATTAATAGGTTTATTCTTCCTTCACAAATTTTTCCCATGGATACTTTAAAAGTATGCTTTTGATTAAATAAAAAATAAATTTGTAAAAATACCTCCGATGTGGTACAATACAAACATTAACTCTAAAATTGCGTTGAAGCCATATCGAAGGTATTTTTATTGAATATTGAAAAATTGAATGGCAAAGGGGTGTATTGATGAGAGATTTTGATAACAACGAAAAATATACTATTGGTGAGGAAATAGCGAATTCCATAACTCATGGTGTTGGGGCTTTGTTTGGAATAGCTGGATTGGTTGTACTTATTATTTTTTCGGCTTTTACACATGACGCATTTAAAATTTTTTCGGCGGTTATTTACGGTGTATCTCTTATGATAATGTATCTTTCATCAACTTTATACCATTCTATACAGCACAAGAAAGCCAAGCAAATATTTGAGATACTCGATCACTCGTCAATATATCTTTTGATAGCTGGAACGTATACGCCTTTTACTTTAGTTTCTCTTAATGGAAAAATTGGATGGACCATGTTTGCTATAGTGTGGTCACTTACTGCTATAGGTATTTTCTTAAAAGTATTCTTTGTGAAAAGGTTTTTGATACTCTCAACGCTTATTTATATATTTCTTGGTTGGATGATAGTATTCGAATTCAAACCTTTAATTTCGGCAATTTCAAATATAACACTATGGTTGTTAGTGCTTGGTGGGGTATCATATACACTTGGTACAATATTTTACGTTTGGAGAAGATTGAAATTTGGACATATGGTATGGCATTTGTTTGTTCTGGTTGGAAGCTTTTTACATTACTTTGCTGTGTTTAATGTTGTAGCTCGTTGATTTTATGTTATTACCTATTACTTTTTATAATTTTCTGAACATTTCATATTGAGTGAAGACTATTCTAAAATCGTTTTTTAACAGGGTAGTGTGAAGATAGTCATCTTCAGCTACAGAAACAACACTTATTATGCTTGGATTAATTTGTTTAGATAAGTAATCTATCGCGCAATTACAAATAAGTTCCCAATTTGACAAATTTTCTGATTTCGCAGCTAAATCAACTATAAATACTGAATTGTCTTCATTTTTGCCCCAAACGACGTAACCTTCTGTATTTCCTATGTGCAATCGTGTATAGTTATATCTTCCATCAGCTAATAGTAAGGAAATAGGTTCTCTTTGCCAATTCACTTTTCTATGTATTTGGAGTTCGTTGTTTAGGGCAACTGAATATACATATTTGCTATCGCTTGTAAAAGATGAGTAGTGTAAATTCTCAGGTTGTGGATTTTCTAAAACAAATGTGTGAAGTTCTCTAACTTTTCTAAAGCCGTTCTTATCATAAAACCTTACGGCGCGTTCATCCGATGCTGCAACTTCAAGGTTAATGTTCTCAATATTTTTGAGTTTTAAATGATGAAATGCATGTTTTAATATCCTTTCTGCTAATCCTTTACCACGTTCATTTTCAACAACACCCATCGCGTCTATACGTGCCCTTTTTCCTCTAATTGAGATTAGGATAAAACCAACAGGCTCATTGTTTTTCACGAAGACAAAAGAGTCAGGAAAAGATATTGAATTTTCCCGAGCGTCCATTTTGAAACTCAATACATTCCAATTTATAGGCAAAACGTAATCTTGAAATATTTTATTCACTAATTGAACGAAATCAATAAGCGAATATTCAGCGACCGTTAGTATCTTTTCCTCTGACATTCTGCTCCCCCCTTAGAACATCAACGATAGCTTTTGATAAATTTTCATCGGTTATTCCTAACGCGGAAACTTCTTTCATACCTGTAGCTTTTGATAAAGTAGATTTTTCGAAAATTTCGAAGTATTTTACGTTGTTTATTTCACAGCGTATCTTTAGATCCTTTTTTACCCTTGGTCCAGCATCTGTTGCGATTATAATCAACTTATTTTGAATTTTTGGATCGGTTATATACTCCCTTATCATATCTTTACCATATACGAGCTTACCAGATTTAGCTGCAAAACCAAGGTATGTTAGTATTTTTCTTGTTCCACTTTCACTTATATTCATAATTATAATCACCCCAAATATTTCACTTATCAAAGTTTAGTATGTTTGCTACATTTCTTCTATCTCATCGCTTGTCAAACAAGCGTAAGCGTTATGTGCGTGAATAGACTCAAAACTCTCCACTTCTACTTTGTACCATTCTATTTTATCATATTTTTTCAATCTCAGTGCCACATCTCTTGCGACATCTTCAACAAATTTTGGATTGTCATACGCATGTTCAGTTACATATTTTTCATCAGCCCTCTTAAGCAGGGTGAATATCGGGGCACTTGCGCTCTCTTCGATAATTTCTATTATATCTTCTATCCATACCATTTCTTTGCTCTTAAATGTTACACTACATTTTGCCCTCTGATTGTGTGCCCCATACTCACTGATTTCTTTAGAGCATGGACACAGTGTATGGATTGGCGCTGTAACAGTAGTTGAAAAGTCAAGATGTTCATCGTTCATCTCTGCTTCAAACGAACATATGTACTCCAAATAACTTTCACTACCTGTCACAGGTGCTTTTTTCAAAAGAAAAAATGGGAAAGTTATTTCTATAACAGACCTTTTTGCGTTTAAAACTTCCTTTAAACTTTTGAGAATCTCCTTTATTCTTTTTGGGTTTATCTCCAAGTGGTACTCATTTAAAACTTCAATAAATCTACTCATGTGAGTGCCACGATAGTCTTTTGGCAAATCAACAAACATACTTAGTGTAGCTATTGTGTGCTGAGTAACATTTGCTCTATCTAAGACAGCGATAGGATATCTCAAATCTTTTACACCCACTCTTTTTAAATAGATATTTCTGTTATCTCTTTCACTTTGTACGTCTTTCAACATCAAAATACCTCCGTATATCTCTGTGTGCATTCAAGTTTATTATATTTATAATCCTTTCATACTACTCAAAACTTTATCGATTTGTTTTTTTATCTCATCGTTTGATAATTCTTTAAGCAATAAAAGAGCTTCCTTGCGGTATATTGAGTATTGGAAATTATCCATAAAAGTGGATAAGAACAATTTTGAGCTCTCTATTTCACCTAGTTTATACAGTGACATCCCTAAGTAAAAGTATATTTCATCCATCCAAGGATTTTCTGTATCTTTTATCTCTCTTAACAAAGCTGACGCATCTGAGTAATTACCTTCTCTGTAAAATTGTTTGGCTTTATCTATTTTTAAGCGAATATCGTTGAGCATATACTTTGACAGAAGTGGTTCAAGCTCCTTCAAGTTATTTTCTTTAACGTAATTTGCGAACTCTTTGCTCTCAGAAGTGTACAATTCGTAAGCTTTTATTATTTTTTCCATTCTTTTAATTTTATTTGATAGATTAACGTTGTAAGAGTAAACAAAAACAAACAAAAAGCAAAATATTGTTGCGAAAATTAATACAAGTTTTTCCATTCTCATAACTTAATCATCCTTTTTAATTATTTTTTAAAAGACTTGAACAGGAACAAACTTTCCATTCTTTACCATGAAAATTTTTACTTCTCTGTCTATACTTTCATTTTTGTAATGATACCTACCTTTGGATGTTTCAATTATATTTGTCTTCAAAAATCTTTTAAATTGATCTACAGAAAGAAATTTGTGATTTGACAAAAAATCAGCAATTTCCCTGATAAGCTCATATTCTGGATTTTCAAAATCTCCCATGGAATAAATTATGTAAACACCTTCTACTGCCTGCCCTCCAAAATTTACAAACTCTTCTGCCATGACACTATCCATACCAACAAATTTAAGAGAAGGATTTTCTTTTTTCATTTCTTTAACAACTTCCGCGGCGTCTTTTGGAAAAATTGTCATAACAACGGTATCAAAATCTGTAGCGTTGATACTTTTTAGAGAATTTATATTATAATAGTAAAGATCCATGCCTTCAAATGTTGAAAAAATACCTTTAAACTCGTCGCTATATTGTCTGTTGGATGGATCTGAAACCAAAAGCACCTTTTTTGAGTCTAAAAAATCGAGAAGTTGCCTTAACTTTTCTAACATGAACTTGTTTGATACCGTGAAAGAATAAATGTAACCACTATTCAAAAGCTTAGTTGAAGAAATCGTTGCCGAAAGTGCAACACTATTGTATTTTTTCAAGTACGGTAAAATCATCTCACCTTCTGCGGATGTTGGTGGGCCAATAATAATTTTTATACCTTTCTCTTCTAGCATTCTAAATGTCTTTTCCAAATTACTCTCGCTATCGAAAGCAAGAAGATTAAGATTGCTATATCCAGAGGCTAAAAAATCTCTGGAAGCTGTTCTTGGGTTGTAAATATATCCGACATATTTTGAAGAATTGACAAACCAGAAGATAGCAATTGTAAAAATCAATATTATTGTAATTAAAAATCGAGTCATCATATCCCCCCAACCTGTCTTTTTTTATTTAAAAATTCTTATATCGTCTGTTATTAAGTAATCTACGTATTCACTTATCTTAGCAATCTCATCTTTTGAGTTCACAGTCCAAAACACGATTTTTATACACATTTCTCTGAGCATAGGAAGAAGTTTATTAAAAAGTTCTGGTTTCGAAAGGTAACCTTTGATTGGCAAATGCGCGCTGTAAGTATTGTGTTTGAATAAATCTGTGATTTCTTCAATGTTCATTCCCATGTGCTCTTCACCGAACAAATACCCAAATTTGTAATCGGTATACTTATTTTTCAGCTCTGTTATCAAATCATGATTAAATGAACTATAAATAACATTTCCTTCGTATCTTTTGCCAAGTTCAACTGTAATTTCTCCAGCTTCGTATTCTTTAATTTCTAAATTCAGGCATTTGTTGTGAGGTACTGAAAGTAAGAATTCTTCGAGTGTTGGTATTGTCATTCCATCGTATCTAAATTCTTTAAGTTCACTTATGGTAAGTTCTTTAATTTTGATATCTTCACCGCAAAAATTCGAAAGATTATCATCGTGAATCAGTACAGGTGTCCCATCTTTTGTTAATCTCACATCAGTTTCAATACCATCAGCGCCAAGTTCTATAGCCTTTAGTAATGATTCTAACGTGTTTTCTTTTATTAAAGCAGGGATTCCTCTATGTCCTAGAATTATCATACAATCACCTCTAAGAAAACTTCTCATCATACTCATTAAATTCGTGTTTACATTAATTATACCATAATTTGACAGAAAACAATATAAAAACTAACCCCCAACAGAACATTCTGTTGGGGGTTAGTTTTACTATGTGCAATTATGCCCTTAACTTTATAGCTTCGATAACATCTTGTACAGTTTTAATTTTTGAAAGGTCTTGGTCACTTATCTTTACACCAAACTCATCTTCGAATGCCATAACAAGATCAACGATGTCTAAGGAATCGGCTCCAAGATCTTCCATAAGGCTTTTTTCAGGCTTTACATCGTTAACATCGATGCCAAGTTGCTCTGCAATGATTTCACATACTCTTTGTTCCATAATTTCAGCCTCCCCTTTCACACCAAATCACTCTTTTCTTTTAATATGTTTTTAAATATCGGTAAAATGTCAAAAAAACTTCTAATAGTTAATTTATCATAAAAATATTTTATTGTCAACAACTAAGTTTATATAATTTTATAAAAATTAGCATTGACTAAAATTGTTGAGTGGGGTATAATTTTTTTGAAAATTGGGAGGTGAAATGTATGTACACGTTTATAACCGATTCAGGCTTTGATTTGCCAAGGAATCTAAAATTACCGTATGATATTAAGATACTTCCACTAAGGGTTTTTGTAAACGAAAAGGAATACGAAGATAAGGTTAGTATCAGTTCCCAAGAGCTTTACAACTTAGAACTTCAAGGGTATATACCAACTACTTCATTACCAAAGCCAGAAATTATAGAAAAAACAATTAGAGAATCTGCAGAAGAAAGTGAAGAGGTATTTATAATAACAATCTCATCCAAATTGAGTAACACATACGATTTGGTCAAAAACATAGCAACATCGATGAATCTAAAAAACGTTCACGTTCTTGATTCTAAGACAGCCTGCATTAAACAAGGCTATGTTATTCTCAGAGCGATGGAGCAAGTCAAAAATACGGGAAAATTAACCCAAACGGATATGGATAGGTTTGAAAGAGAATCATTGTTAGCGTTTTTTGTTCCCACCCTTGAGTATCTCTACAAAGGTGGGCGCATAGGTAAAGCCAAAGCTTTGATTGGTAGAGTTTTAAATTTGAAGCCTATTTTGACAACCGATAGCGATGGAGAAGTTAGTGCTTTAGGTACTGTGAGGTCTATGGACAGCGCTATATTAACTATTCAAAATATTGTTAATAAATTCATTGAATCACAGAAAATAATCGATGATTATACAGTAATAGGTGCTTATACAATAGATAATATGAAAACATATTTCGAAAAGCTTATTGGACCATATAGAAAAGGACTTATTGGTGTTACCAACATCGGTTCAGCTATAGCGGCTCACGTAGGCCCTGAAGCTTTTGGCATTGTCATAGGTAAGGGGGTGCACTTAGAATGATGGAAAAAAAAAGAAGAGTAGTTATAACAGGAATGGGGGTTATCTCTCCTATTGGAAAAAGCGTCGATGAATTTGAAAAAAGTTTAAGAGAGCTTGTCATCGGTATTGATAAGATTTCGTCTTTTGATGCCTCAAAACTACCGGTCCGAATTGCCGCGGAGGTTAGAGATTTCAAACCAGAAGATTACATAGAAAAGAAATTGGTTAAAAGACTTGACAGATATTCACAATTTGCACTTGCCGCAGCAAAGCAAGCTGTAGAGATGAGCGGTTTGAATTTTGAAGATATTGAAGAGAGAGTAGGTGTTCTTGTATCTTCTGGAATGGGTGGATTTATAACACTAGCTGAACAAAATGAAGTGCTTAGAGAAAAAGGCCCTGATAGAGTAAGCCCATTCCTTATACCAATGATACTTATCAACATGGCGAGTGGAGTTATAGCCATGGAATTTGGATTGAAAGGTCCCAATTTCGCGCCGGTAAGTGCTTGCGCAACTTCTATTCATTCGATTGCGTTAGGTGCTATGTTGATCAGACATGGCTACGCAGACGTTATCATAGCTGGTGGTTCAGAAGCTACAATTGCGGAACTTCCAATTGCAGGTTTCGCATCGATGAGAGCGCTTTCAACACGAAACGATGAGCCTAAAAAAGCATCAAGACCATTTGACAAAGCTCGAGATGGTTTCGTAATGGGTGAAGGAGCTGGTGTGGTTATCTTGGAATCGGAGGATTTTGCAAAGGCACGTGGAGCGAAGATAATTGCGGAAATTAAAGGTTACGCCATGAACGATGATGCTCACCATTTCAGCGCGCCAGATCCAGAAGCGCGTGGTTCAAGTAAAGCTATGAAAATGGCGCTGGAAGATGCGGGATTAGAGCCGAAAGATATAGACTTCGTGAACTGTCATGCCACAAGTACGCCAGCAGGTGATGAAGTTGAATTAAAGGCTATAGAAAATGTATTTGGTGAACATGTGAAGAGAATTTACGTTAACTCCACAAAAACTCTTATGGGGCATTTGTTAGGCGCAGCCGGTGCGACTGAATTAATCGGTGCTATAATTCAAATGAACGGTGGTTTTGTCCATGGCATGCCAAATCTTGAAGAATTAGATGGACCAGATTATTTCAACATTCCAAGACAGACAGTCCAAGCGAATATAAGGAATTTTGTAAAGAACTCATTCGGGTTTGGTGGACACAACGCTTCTTTGGTGGTGGGAAAATATGAATAAGGAAGAGATAATGAAAATCTTACCACACAGAGAACCTATCCTTCTTGTCGACGAGGTGTTGGAAATAGGCGAAGATTACGTTGTTGCTAAAAAGTACGTAAAGAAAGACGAGCCAGTTTTAAAAGGCCATTTTCCAGATTACCCTATATACCCTGGCGTTTACATAATCGAAGGTTTAGCTCAAGCTTCTGGAATAATGTTATTAAGAACCAACACAGGAAAAGTTGTTCCATTGTTTTTAGGTATCGATGAAGCAAGGTTTAAGAAAGAGGTAAGACCGGAATGTGAGCTTATTTACAACGTAAAACTTATCGAAAAGAAAGGCCCAATAGCAATAATCGATGCTAAAGCGTACGTTGATAATCAATTAGTTGCAAAAGCTAAATTGATGGTTGGTTCAAAAGAGGGTGAAGAAAAATGAAAAACAGAGTTTGTGAGCTTTTAGGTATAAAGTACCCGATAATAATGGGAGGAATGTCTTGGGCAGGTACACCAAAACTTGCCGCAGCTGTTTCAAACGCGGGTGGACTTGGCATCATCGGTTCTGGTGCGATGAAGGGTGAGCATTTGAAAAAGGCGATTGATGAAATTCGACAACTCACAGATAAGCCATTCGGTGTAAATATAATACTAGTGTCACCTTATGCGGATGAGCTTGTGGATTTAGTAATTCAAGAACGCGTACCAGTTGTAACGTTCGGTGCGGGTAATCCTTCAAAATACATTGCTAAGTTAAAAGAAATCGGTACGAAAGTGATACCGGTAGTTGCTTCGGACAATATGGCGAAGATGATGGAGCGAATAGGCGCAGATGCGGTCATAGCCGAAGGTATGGAATCTGGAGGGCATATAGGTGAGGTAACAACACTTGTCCTTGTTAACGCAGTATGCAGAAGCGTAGGTATCCCTGTTATCGCAGCAGGTGGAATAGCGGACGGGAAGGCTATGGCAGCCATGTTCGCTTTAGGTGCGGAAGGTATCCAAATGGGTACAAGATTTATAGCTACTTACGAAGCTGATACACATGAAAACTTCAAAAAATTAATTGTAAAATCCGGTATCAGAGATACCGTTGTAACTGGTGCAACTTTAGGTCATCCTGCAAGAGTAATCGAAACGAGATTTGCAAAGAAAGTAAGAGAATTGGAGGTTAAAAATCTCCAGGAAGCAGAGGAAGTTCTTGTCGGTAGTTTACGTAAAGCGGTTGTTGATGGTAATATAGACGAAGGTTCATTCATGGCCGGTCAGTGCGTTGGATTAATTAACGAAATTAAGCACGTTGACGAGGTTATACAAGACATAATGAAAGAATTCACACAAACTCTGGAAAAGTTGAATAACGTAAGAATGGAGATTTACAACGATTTGGAATTGACTTACAGTAAGTAAGTGTAAATAGGAGGGAGATAAATATGTTAAAGGCATTCTTATTTCCTGGTCAAGGGTCTCAATACAGTGGAATGGCAAGTGAATTTTCGAAATACGTATCTTGGGAATATTACGCTCAAAAAGCGATAGAAGTTTTAGGTTTTGACATAACAGAGATAATGGATGGAGACGAAGAGATACTAAAGATTACTGAGAATGCTCAACCTGCGATATTCTTGGCAAGTTACGTAGCATATGTTGAAACAACAAAAAAAGGTTTGGAACCAGATTACGTTGCAGGGCACAGTCTAGGTGAGTACACCGCTCTTGCGGCTGCTGGAGTGTACGACTTTGAGACAGGCATATATCTAGTTAGAAAAAGAGGAGAATACATCTCTCAAACGATGAAACCCGGCGAAGGTAGCATGGCAGCGGTTATGGGGGTGCCTATCGAATTGCTCGAAGAATTCGTAAAACAATACGATGGACTTTACATAGCAAATTACAATTCAGCAGAACAGAATGTTGTAAGTGGAAAAGCTGATAGTATAAAATCATTTGTCGCTAACCTCACCGAAAAAGGTTACAGGGCAATTGAATTAAAAGTTTCCGGTCCGTTCCACACACCATTTTTAGATGAAGCAAGAGAGAAAATGACAAAAGAAGTTGAAAATATCAAATTCAAAACACCGAAATATCCTATAATCATGAACAGCATAGCAAAAGAACTAACAGACCCAGACAAGATAAAGCATTATTTGCTTGAACAGATAAGTGGCCCAGTTTATTGGAAACAATCTATCGACAGAATGCTTGAACTTGGTGTCGATGAATTCATAGAAGTCGGTCCAAAAAACGTCTTGAGTTCTATGCTAAAAAAAGCTAAAATTAATACAAAACACTTCTCATCTTTAATAACTACAGAGGAGGTTTACGAAAAATGAAAAAAGACCGAGTCTTAAGAATTGTCTTGATACCAGTCTTCGCAGTATTAACGGCAGTTGGGGCACAGATTTCTATTCCTTTGGGAACAGTACCAGTTACTTTGCAGATGCTATTTGTATTTCTTGCAGGCTTTTTCCTTAATCCAATGGATGCGTTGACGGCGATGGTATTGTACCTTGCCCTTGGGGTTATAGGCATACCTGTTTTCGCGAATTTTTCCGCTGGTTTTCAACACCTCGTTGGACCAACGGCAGGTTACCTATGGGCTTTCCCCATAGCGGCATTTTTAATTAGCTATTTGAGAAAGATAAATTATTTCTTAGCTGGTATAACAGGTTTGGCAGTTGTTTACTTACTTGGTTGGTCTGTACTTGGTTTGTTTATAAAAAACTTTTCAAAAGCGTTTTTAGTTGGCGTATTACCATTTATAGGTATCGATTTTGTAAAGATGATACTTGCATTGTACGCTTCTAAGAAATTAGAAAAAATAATGGAGGGAAAATAAAATGAAGAAGCTTGAAGGGAAAGTTGCGATTGTAACGGGGGCTTCTGGTGGGATAGGAAGAGCTATAACAAAGGAATTAACGGAGGAAGGCTGCACAGTTATTGGGTTTAACTATGTACCTTCTAACGAAGGGATAGAGTACGTTTTGGATATCACAAATCGTCAAGCTGTTGAAGAAGCTGTTAAAGATGTAATTGGAAAGTATGGAAGAATAGATATACTTATAAACAACGCAGGTATCACAAAGGATAACCTGGTTTATCGAATGAGCTATGAAGATTGGGATGCAGTTATAAACACAAACCTTACAGGTGCATTCAACATGGTTAAAGCGTGCATTAGAGAGATCGTCAAGAACGAAGGTGTGATAATAAACGTTTCGTCCGTTGTTGGGCTCGAAGGAAACATCGGGCAAGTGAATTACTCCGCTTCAAAAGCAGGGCTTGTTGGACTTACGAAATCTTTGGCGAAAGAATTTGGAAGGAAGAATGTCAGAGTCAACGCGATAGCCCCTGGGTTTATCGAAACACCTATGACCGAAAAACTTCCGGAAGAAATTAAAAAAGCAGCGCTTGAAAAAATATCTATGCGCCGATTTGGTAAACCTGAAGAAGTGGCAAAACTTGTTAGATTCCTTGTAACTGATGGAACGTACATAAACGGTCAAGTTATAGTGATAGATGGCGGAATGGAAATGTGATACGAAATCCTCTCTGAATCTAATGGGGAACTCATTAATATCAATGTCGGGGGAAATCCTCCGACAAATTTTTTGTTTTTTTAATTTTTTTCGATAAAATTCATAAACACCTCTATGGCTATTTTGTTCGCAAGAGGCATATGTCCTTCGTTTGGAATTAAAACAAACTTTGAATTTTCGATTTGTTCGTTTAAAAACCTTCCTATCGCAGGTGGTGTAATCGTATCATTCTCACCGTAGATTATCAACACAGGAAAATTAAATCTTCGAAAGTCAATATTTAAATTTACTGGTTTGTTTACTTTATCTATAGAAAACTTAACAAGAACATCGCCAGGTAAAAAGAAATTTTGTGAAAATAATTTATCAAAATGTTCCGTTGAAATCATCGCGTTTTCCCCAAGTGCGTTGTAATAAACCAATTTTACAAGGGGGTATATCTTTAAACCGATGTTCAAAAGTGTTGATAATAGTTTGGTATCGAATAATTGTCCATCATTCAGTGGGTTAATTCTTTCCAAGTCTGTTAAATTTAGTACATTATACGCGGCGTCAAAAAGCACCAATTTATTTATCCTCTCTGGAATTTCGTTTGCTATTAGTATTGATAAATATCCTCCCATAGAATGACCAACCAGCGTGAACTTCTCTAAATTTAATTTATTTAAAATATCTAAAATTGTGTGGAGAATGTTAACATCTGAATAATCGAAATTATATGATTTCTCCGATAATCCAAACGGTGGGATATCGATACTCACGCAATGGTATTTTTTTGAACACACCTTAACAATCTCAAACCAATCGACAGAAGAACCAGAAAAACCATGTAAGAAAACGATCGTGCCATTTTGAATATTTTCCTTTCCTACTTCCCTATAAGCAACTTTTATACCATTACTTTCGACATAAGCAACATCACTTTTGATATTTTCCAATGTCAACTCTGTTGTAATAAATAAAGATGCGACGTAAAAAGTCAAACTTAACAGTAAACTTTTCAAAAATATCTGCATACTTTCCACCACCTTTTCACACCTTAGGTATATTTTACCACCTATGTGTCTTCACATTAATTAACAAAAAAGAAAAAAATATGTATCACTAAAAGTATTAGAGAGTATAAAAAAGTATGGTACAATTAATAAGGGTAATTAGTAATTATTTGTTTTATTTGACTTGAAATTTGGTTTTAATTGCGAAAATTCCTATATTTTTGATAAGATGGAGGTGCTAAGATGAGCAAGAAGTGGGTTTATTTCTTTGCTAACGGAAAAGCGGAAGGTACCGCCCAGATGAAAGATATTCTCGGTGGTAAGGGTGCAAACCTTGCCGAAATGACAAACGCAGGAGTACCAGTCCCGCCAGGCTTTACTATTTCTACAGAAGTTTGTAAATACTATTACGACAACAACAGAACATACCCAGAAACACTTAAACAAGAAGTTGAAACAGCTATGAAAAAACTCGAAGAAGTAACAGGAAAGGGATTTGGCGATCCTAAAAAACCATTGCTTGTTTCCGTCAGATCAGGTGCCGCGATTTCCATGCCTGGTATGATGGACACAATCCTCAACCTTGGTTTGAACGATGAAACAGTTAAAGGTCTTGTTGAAATGACAAACAACGAAAGATTTGCGTACGATTCATACAGAAGATTCTTGCAAATGTTTGGTGACACAGCTCTCGGCATTCCACACGCAGATTTTGAAAACGCTCTTTCTGAAATGAAAGCCAAAAAAGGCGTAAAACTTGACACAGAACTTGACGCTGAAGACCTTAAGAAACTTGTAGAAATATACAAAGAAATTTACAAAAAACATGGAAAAGAATTTCCACAAGATGTTTACAAACAACTCTGGGCAGCTATCGAAGCTGTTATTTGGTCATGGATGAGCGATAGGGCAATTAAGTACAGAGAAATTCATGGAATCAAAGAAGGAGAATTACTCGGTACAGCAGTCAACATCGTTGCGATGGTCTTTGGTAACATGGGTGACGACAGCGGTACAGGTGTCTGCTTCACAAGAGATCCAAACACAGGTGAAAAAGTACACTACGGTGAATTCTTACCAAACGCACAAGGTGAAGACGTCGTTGCTGGTATAAGAACACCATATCCACTTGAAAAGATGAAAGAAATGCTTCCAGGCGCTTACGAAGAATTGATTCAGATAATGGATAGACTTGAAGCATACTTCAAAGATATGCAAGATATCGAATTTACAGTAGAAAAAGGAAAACTCTACATACTCCAAACAAGAAACGCAAAGAGAACAAGTCAAGCAGCTATAAGAATCGCTGTTGATATGGTTCACGAAGGGCTTATCGACAAGAAGACGGCTGTTTTAAGAGTACAACCAGCTGATATTGAAAGAGTTCTCCACCCGAAATTTGATGAAAATGAAAGAAAGAACGCAAAAGTTATTGCAAAAGGTCTTCCAGCATCACCAGGTGCTGCAACAGGTAAAGTTTACTTTGACGCTCATAAAGCGGAAGCAGCTGCTGAAACCGGCGAAAAGGTATTACTTGTCAGACCAGAGACAAGCCCAGAAGACGTTGGTGGTATGAACGCAGCGGAAGGTATACTCACAGCACGCGGTGGTATGACATCACACGCAGCAGTTGTTGCGAGAGGTCTTGGTAAACCAGCCGTAGTTGGTGCAGAGAGTATATTTGTTGACGAAGAAGCAGGATACCTCAAAGTTGGAGATGTTGTTGTAAAAGAAGGAGAATGGATATCTATAGATGGTACAACAGGTGAAGTATTCCTCGGAAAAGTTACAACAGTTAAACCAAGAGGACTCGAAGGACCAGTTGCTGAACTCCTTGCCTGGGCAGACGAATTCAGAAAACTCGGTGTCAGAGCAAACGCAGACGTTCCAAGAGACGCAAAAGTTGCAAGAGAATTCGGAGCGGAAGGTATCGGTCTGTGTAGAACCGAACACATGTTCTTCGAAAAAGACAGAATACCAAAAGTTAGAAGAATGATTGTTGCAAGAACAGTTGAAGAAAGGGAAGCAGCACTTGCTGAACTTCTCCCACTCCAAAAAGAAGACTTCAAAGGTCTATTCAGAGAAATGAAAGGATACCCAGTCACAATAAGACTTATTGACCCACCACTCCACGAATTCTTGCCACATGAAGAAGAACAAATGGCGGAAGTTGCACAACAAATAGGAATAACGGTAGAAGAACTCAAAAAAGTTGTTGAACAACTCCATGAACTTAACCCAATGCTTGGCCACAGGGGTGTAAGACTTGTCATCACATACCCAGAAATCGCTGTCATGCAAACAAAAGCTATAATACTCGCAGCAATTGAGCTTAAGAAAGAAGAAGGCATTGAAGTTGTTCCTGAAATAATGATACCTCTTGTAGGTCACGTTAACGAGTTGAAATATATAAAGAAAGTTGTTATTGAAACAGCAGACAAACTCATCAAAGAACATGGAGTAGACCTCAAATATCTTGTCGGTACAATGATAGAAGTTCCAAGAGCGGCAGTTACAGCTGACCAAATTGCTCAAGAAGCAGACTTCTTCAGCTTTGGTACAAACGACCTTACACAGATGACATTCGGATTCAGCCGTGATGACGTTGGTAAGTTCTTACCAGAATACCTTGCAAAAGGTATACTTGAAGACGATCCATTCAAACACGTTGATACAGAAGGTGTAGGCCAACTCGTTAAATCAGCAACAGAAAAAGGTAAATCAGTCAAAGCAAATCTCAAATGTGGAGTTTGTGGTGAACACGGTGGAGATCCAAAATCCATAATGTTCTTTGCCCAAACAAAACTTGATTACGTCAGCGCATCACCATACAGAATTCCTGTTGCAAGACTTGCAGCAGCTCAAGCAAGCATTAAATACAGAAGCTAATTTTAAAATTTACCACGGGGCGCTTTTGCGCCCCGTATTCTTCTTTCTCTCCATTTTTTACTTTCACTATCTTAATCGTTAGGAGGTTGTGAAATGTTCACATTGATAATGTCCATTGTAGCTTCCATACTATCTTTTTACCTCACCAGTAATTACATTTACTTTTCTTTGATAGCGTTAGGAATTTATTTCCTTATCAGAAAAAACTTAAAGGCAGAAACCTTCGCAGGCTTAAACTTAGTGCTTATAAGTGCGATATCTCTCTTAGGAAAATTTAGGCCTTACAGTTTAGAAGGATTAAATTTTCTCATCATCGGTTCGTTTTTTGTAATATTGTACGATATCATAAAAGAATGGTATTCACTAATACCAATGTTCATATTAACTGGAATAGGAATAAGTTTGATTGCCTCTGTCAAATACGGTAAAATAGGAATGCTAATCGGACTTATTCTTATTCCAGTTCTAATTAGAGAATACACAATACAAAAGAAAATAGAAAAATAAAAATAAAATTTGAGTGGAGGCGGGGCACATGAAAGTTCTAATTCTTGCTGCAGGACTTGGGAAACGCATGAAATCGAAGTATCCCAAAGTTGTCCACAAAATCCTTGGAAAACCTATGATAAATTGGGTTGTTGACCTTGGAAAGGCGTTCGGTGAAGTTGGTGTGGTTGTGGGACATAAGGCAGATATAGTAAAAAGCTATTTGCCAGAGGATGTAAAAACATACCTCCAAGAACCACAACTTGGCACTGGACATGCGGTTATGTGCGCAAGGGATTTTATCTCGGAAAATGAAGATTTGCTCGTTCTGTACGGAGATGTTCCTCTGCTCAGTAAAGAGACTATAAATAAACTAAAAAAAGAACACGAAGAGCAGAAAAACCAAGTAACAGTATTGACATTTGTGACGGATAATCCTGCAGGTTATGGAAGAATCATAAGAGAGAACGGTAAAGTACGAATCGTTGAGGATAAAGACGCGACAGAAGAAGAAAAGAAAATCAAAGAAGTGAATAGTGGCATTTATATCTTTTCTGGTAAGTTTGTTCTTGAGAATCTTGATAAATTAAGCAATAACAACGCGCAAGGTGAATACTACTTAACAGACCTTGTTGGAATGGCGGAACGCTCCTCAACGGTTATCCTTGAAGATATCGTTGAAGTTTCCGGTGTAAACGATAGAATACAATTAGCTCAGCTTGAAACGATAGCGAAGCAACGTATACTTGAGAAACTCATGCTTTCAGGTGTAACTATAGTCGACCCAAATTCTACATTCATAGGTCCAGACGTAGAAATTGGTATGGACACAATAATTTATCCATTTACAATAATAGAAGGTTATACTAAAATAGGTGAGGATTGTGAGGTAGGTCCTTACTCGCACATAGTTGATTCTAACATAGGTAACGAAGTGAAAGTGATTCGCTCTGAGGTTGAAAAATCAGTTATCGAAAACAAAGTATCGGTTGGCCCATTCTCAAGACTGAGGGAAGGTACAGTATTGAAAGAGAAAGTGAAGATAGGGAACTTCGTTGAGACGAAAAAAACGACAGTTGGTAAAAACTCCAAAGCTCAGCATTTAACATATCTTGGTGACGCGACAATTGGAGAAGATGTTAACGTAGGTGCCGGAACAATCACATGCAATTACGATGGATACAAAAAGTATCCAACATATATAGGTGATGGTGCATTCATTGGAAGTAATTCATCACTTGTTGCCCCAGTTAATATAGGTAAAGGAGCAATTACTGGAGCTGGTTCAGTGATTACGGAAGATGTTCCAGACGATGCGCTAGCACTTGGCAGGGCAAGGCAAATAATAAAAGAAGGTTGGGCAAAGAAAAAAAGGGAGGAATTGAAAAATGCAGATCACAAGGAATGAAATGAAAATATTCACAGGTAATGCAAATAGAGTTCTTGCAGAAAAAGTTGCAAGCTATATTGGAATGAGACTCGGCGATATTACCGTTGGAAGGTTTGCGGATGGTGAGATAAACGTCAGAATAGAAGAAACCGTTAGAGGTCACGACGTGTTTTTGATTCAACCCACATGCCCACCTGTAAACGAAAATTTAATGGAACTATTAATTATGATAGATGCCTTAAAACGTGCTTCAGCTAATAGCGTTGCCGTTGTTATCCCTTATTATGGATACGCAAGACAAGACAGAAAAGCAAAAGGAAGAGACCCGATTACAGCTAAGCTTGTTGCGAACCTTCTCACCGTTGCTGGTGCCACAAGGGTTATGACAGTTGATTTACACGCGGAACAAGTACAAGGCTTCTTTGATATACCAGTTGACAATCTTTGGAGTTTCCCAGTATTCCTTGAAGAATTGAAAAAAGATGGCCTTTTAAACGACGATGCCGTCATAGTATCACCGGACGTTGGAGGAGTTAAGAGAGCAAGACAGATAGCGGAAAAAGTTGGCTTACCGCTAGCCATATTAGATAAAAGAAGACCAAAGGACAACGTTGCAGAGATATTGAATATAATCGGTGACGTAAAAGGTAAAACAGCGATAATAGTTGACGACATAGTTGATACCGCGCGTTCTTTAGTGGAAGGAGCAAACGCTGTTAAAAACGCGGGAGCTAAGAGGGTCGTTGCTTGTATAACGCATCCTGTACTATCTTCTGGTGCTCCTGAAAGAATTGAGAATTCAAGTATTGAAAAGATTTATATTAGTGATACAATATATCATCAGAGCCTACCACAAAAATTCAAAGTAGTTTCAGTTGCACCACTACTTGGTGAGGCTATAATAAGAGTTAGAAAGAACCTTTCGGTAAGTATATTATTTAAATAAAAATAATAAAAAAAGATAAAATAAAAATCTCAAAAATAGATAAAAAGGAGGAAGCGATATGGAACACGTAGTAAGTGCTCAACTTAGGTCTATTGTAGGTAACAAAAGAGCGGTAAGAAGACTCAGAGCGACTGGAGCTATTCCTGCGGTAGCTTACGGTCCCGGTTTAGAAAAACCACTCAGCCTTGTTTTAAACAGAACAGACTTTTTAAAGCTTTTTAAACACATTACAGAATCAACACCTCTCACTCTCGTTGTAAAAGATGAAAACGACAAAGAAGTTCTTAAACACCTTGCATTCATTAAAATGGTACAGTACGACAAAGTAACAGATGAAGTAAAACACGTTGATTTTTACGTACCAGAAGCTCACCACAAGATGAGAATCAATGTACCTATAGAAATCGTTGGAAAGGCAATAGGTGTTGAAAAAGGCGGTATAATGGAAATTATCCACCACGAAGTACCAGTCAAAGCATTACCTGACAGAGTCCCTGAAGTGATTAAAATCGATGTAACAAATCTTGAGCTTGGTGAGACACTTAGAGTTAAAGACGTTGTTCTTCCAGAAGGTGTAGAAATAGATATGGATGATGAAGATGTTCTCATCACAGTTGTAGTTCCAAGAGGCCTTGAAGTAGAAGAAGCTACAACAGCAGAAACGGGTAACGAACCAGAAGTTATAAAGAAAGGTAAGAAAGAAGAGGAAGAAAAATAATCTTCAAATTTACAAAGAGTTAAATTCACAAAATCCCCCTGCGTGGGGGATTTTTCTTACTCATATTCCAAATTTTTAGGAAGGTGATATAATTGATTATAATAGGATTGGGAAATCCTGGCGAAAAATACTCGAATACACGTCACAACGTAGGTTTCATGGTGCTTGATAGATTAAGCAATTCTTGGAAAAAGGGACCAAATTACCTTTACAGCGATATAAACATATCCGGTGAAAAGATAAAATTAATCAAGCCCATGACGTACATGAACTTGAGTGGAGAGGTATTTAAATATCTTCCACATGATGATATAATAGTAGTGTACGATGACTTAGATCTACCGCTTGGAAAGATAAGGATAAGAAAAAATGGTAGTGCAGGTGGACACAACGGGATAAAATCGATAATCTCATTCATAGGTCAAGATTTCCCAAGAATAAGAGTGGGCATAGGTCCAAAACCTGAGAATATCGACGCTGCAGATTACGTACTTTCAAATTTTACTAAAGAAGAATTTGAAGTGCTCGATAAAATAATAAACTTATGCACAGAAGCGATAGAGTACATAGTTGAAAACGGCATAGATAAAGCAATGAATAGATATAACTCTATTGAGATTAGCATTGGAAAATAACAAAAAACATACAAAACGCACAGGGAAGGTGGAAAATTGAAAAAATTTAAAGACGAAAACTACGAAAATTGTATTAGATGTGGAAAACCAGCGAAAATCATACAAAGTGTGTACATAGACGGTACAGTAAAAAAAGTCAGCTACTGTGAAAGTTGCTTTGTGGAAATAATGAAATACGAAAGTGAGAAATACGTAAAAACAGGTGTGAGAGTGCTTACAAATCATATTAAATTAGTCCAAGAAAGCCCTGTTAAAAATTTCAACTTTGAAAAATCTATAGAAGATATATATTCCGTTTTACCAAGCACAATACAGCTAAACCTTTTTAAACAAGAACCATCTTCTTACAAAAACATAGCGGTTGATATAAAAAACAGAAAACTTGCATTATTAAACCACAGACTTAAGAAAGCGCTAAAGAGAGAAAATTACAAACAAGCTGAAAAAATAAAGAAAAAAATGGAAGAAATAAGAAAAACATTAGAACAACAGCCCTGGTAATTTGATAACCCAGGGCTGTTTTTTATCTTACAATATTATAGAAAATTATTTAACTAAGTAACTTATCGCAGAAATTATCATCATAACGGCGACGATTATTCTAATAATCTTTTTATTAACCTTCATATTGAGATAAGAACCAACGTAACCTCCCACGAATGAGCCCAAACCCATAACTATACCTGGAACAAACTCCACCTTTTTACCTGCTGAAAAGAGTAACAAAGAGAAAATTGTGAAGAGCAAAGTCAGAAATATCTTCATAGCGTTAGCGGACTTAATATTGTATCCTTCAACCATCGTAAGCGCGTATATAAGAAAAAAACCTACTCCTGCTTGGATGTATCCGCCGTACAAACCTATCAAGAAAAATACGATAAAACTTAAGAACTTATTTTCCTTTACATCTTTCTTACCTTCTTCCCAAACTTTTGGTGAGAACAAAACAAAATACGACATCACCAAAAATATAATACCTACACTTATCTTTATTATATTCTCCGGCAATTTCAACACAATAGAAGTCCCAACAATTCCACCTAGAATCGTTGGAATAGCTAAAAATCCAGCCCTTTTTGGCTCAAGAACCTTATTTTTTACAAAACTCCCAGTGGCGGAAATATTTTGAAGAAGTATCCCTATCCTGTTTGTTGCATTTGCGACACTTGGCGCAAGACCATAGAGACTCAACAACGGCAACGTGAGAAAAGAACCACCACCTGCGAGCACATTGATAATCCCGGCAGCTAATCCTCCAAAAAATAAAAGAGCTAACATCCACATCTTCGATAAGCACCTCCACCAGCGCATTAAAATACGAAATCAAAATCTCTCCAAGAACAATCTTAGCAACTTAATTAAATTAAGTAAATCTTTGATATTAAGCATCTCAACTTGTGAGTGCAGATATCGAATTGGCACGCTTAGCGCAACCATTGGCACACCGTATTCAACAAAGACACTTGCATCATTTCCGCCACCTGTTGCGCCTAATTGAACCGGAATCCCTTCTCTCTCAGCTAGTTTTAATATGAACTTCACCACATCTGGATCGGAAATCGAACTGTTATCGTATGCTCTAATCACAGGCCCTTTTCCTAACTCGATATGTTTATTCTGCTTACTACAACATGCGAAAGAATCAACAGCTATGGCTAAGTCAAAATCAACACTTTCAAAAGTTGCAAAGTGGTTAAGCAAAGCTTTCGCACCTCTAAGCCCGACCTCTTCTTGCACAGTCCATGAAAAAACGACATTTGAATTCGGAGATATATCTTTACACGTTTCAATTAGAGTGTAACAACCAAACCTATCATCCAAGCTTCTCATAGCCAAAAATTCTTTATTAAGTATAGAAAAATGCTTTTTAAAGACCGCATAATCCATAACCGATACACCCACATCTATCAATTCTTGTTTAGAACGAGCACCGACATCGACAACCTTTTCAAAAACGACACCATCAGATTTCAAATGTGGTGGTACCGTGCCTATAACACCATCTACAATGCCATTACAAGTAACAACTTCAACAAACGAGCCTTGAATAGCATCTTCGATGATTCCTCCGACATTTCTCACTTCAAGCTTTCCATCATCTCTCAAACTTGTTATGTAAAAACCAATCTCATCCATATGCGCCATTACAATCACATTCTTTGAACTTTCCGGATTATTTCTACTTGGAACTTTGCCAATCAAATTCCCTATTTTGTTTACCGACAAATCTGGCAAACTCTTTTGTTTCTCTCCAAAATTATTCTTCTCAAGCATATAAATAATTTTTTCCCTAACCTTCTCCTCTCTTCCTGACACACCAGGCACTGAGCAAAGCTCAATCAGTTCATTCATAACGTTAGTATCCATGATAACCCCTCCATTTTAAAAAATTATCGCATAAAGAATTATACCATAAATTAATTCGTATATCGAAGTATATTTTATCACCAAAAAATTTTTTATGTATTGACAAAAAATTTTGAATTTGATAAAATATTTTTGGTTGATAAACAAAATATGGGAAGGAGGGATAGGAATGGTTTCAGAGAGCATTTACAAACACGAGAAGCGGAACTTGGCGTTAATAATCAGCGGAAGGTTTGAATCGCTTATAGGTGCTTCTGCGTTGATGATTGCTATGCCGTTATATGTTTTGGATTTGACAGGTTCTGGAACGATAATGGGTATTTTCAGTATGCTTGGAATATTGCCAAGGCTCATTACAAACCCAATAGGCGGGGTCTTAGGCGACAGAATAAATCGAAAATGGATAATGGTTGGTCTTGATGAGCTCCGCGGATTATTACTTATTTTCATGGGTTGGCTTGCGTTGATGAATAAATTAAGTATAGTAAATTTACTTCTTTTTAGAGCTCTCTTGTCGGTTATGGATGGTTTGTTTGATGGACCAACCGCGGCTATGTTTGGTGATGTTGTAAGAAAAGAGAACATGAAAACAGCCACTTCACTCAACTCTATGGCTGGAGCGGTTTCTAATATTATAGGCCCGATATTAGGTGGTGTACTTTACGGTGTGTATGGATTCAAAAACGTTATATTCATGACAGCTGTATTGTACATACTTTCAGGTATCAGCGAACTTTTTATAATTTACAAATTCCAACTATCGAAGAGTGAAAAATTAGAATTTTTTAAAGAACTTGGCGAAGGCGTAAGATTTGTTGTGCAGAACAAGGGATTGAAGTTTTTGTTTACATTTGCGATAGTTATAAATTTTTTAACCAGTCCTTTGCTGAGCGTTGTATTGCCATACATAATGAGGGTAAAAATCGGATTTTCATCGACGCAATTTGGTACATTAGAGGTTTTCGCTACAGTTGGTGCACTGTTGGGAAATATCCTATTAGTATCAATTTTTAGAAAATCGAGTTCAAAGCAGATGATTTGGTTAGGGCTTATCGCCCAGGGTGTGGTTTTAATCGCTCTTTCCATATTAATCATGCCATATTTTGGATTTTCAAAGTCATTATTGTACATGTTATTTGGAGTTGGCTTTTTCCTTGTTGGATTGTTCAACATCATAATAAATGTACCTATTAACGCTAATTTGCAAATTCTTACACCGTCTGAACTAAGGTCGAGAGTCTTTTCCGTGCTTAACACGATTGCGATGGGAACAGTGCCTATCTCTTCCGCACTCTATGGATTTCTAATAGATAAAATAGACCCATTTTGGTTTTTCTTGGCGATTAATGTAATATCTATGATTGTTGTGTTGATATTTCTTTTAAAAGCTCCCGAAGAGGCATACGTGCCATCAAACTTGCCAAATACTTCAACAGTTTCATCGAATGTATAATTATGGTATAATTTCTTGTGGATTAAAAGGTTAAGTTTAGAATTTGGGGGGGAAGGTATTGAACGGTTTTGAGAAAGGGATTTTGTACAGTACTTTAGCAGGTCTTGCGACGGTTTTCGGTGCAATTCCGATGTTGCTAATACACAAACACTTAGGTGAAAAGCTCATAGATGCTATGCTTGGCATGGCTGCGGGAATTATGCTCGCAGCCAGCGCCTTTAGTCTTGTTATGCCGTCTCTCGAATCCGGTGGAGTATTAAGGTTTTTGATAGGTTTTATACTCGGTGCTGTTACCATAGATTTGATGGATAAATTCTCACCGCACGAACACTTTTTGAAAGGGCATGAAGGAATCAGTGCAAAACGGCTTGCGAAGATATGGCTATTTGTGATAGCGATAACTATACATAATTTTCCTGAAGGAATGGCGGTTGGAATAAGTGGATTTACGCCGCAGGCTTTGGGAGTAGCGGTGGCGATAGGCGCTCAGAACATCCCTGAAGGAACTGCGACAATGATTTCGCTTATGAACGCTGGATACTCTGTAAAGACGTCCCTTTGGGTAACGTTTCTAACGGGGGTTGTTGAAATAATCGGCGGTGTATTTGGAGCTGGATTGATATTAATCAGTAAGGGGTTATTACCTTACATGCTTGCGTTTGCCGCAGGGGCAATGATATTCGTTGTAAGTGATGAAGTTATACCTGAAACACACGTTAGAGGCAATGAACGGTTGGCAACGTACTTTTTAATCTTCGGATTTTTTATTATGTCTGCGCTTGATGTTCTGCTTGGGTAATACCTATTATCTCTTTTATTTCTTTATCCGTTGGTAAAAACATATGCATCGCTCTATCCTTCCCAGATTTCTTAGCGATGTACAAAAGTTCGTCTGCTGCTTTCAGTACCTCAGTAGGTGATTGATAGTTTTCAGAACTTACAACACCACATGAGACCGTGCATTTTCTGTGTGGAAACTCGGCGGTCCTTACTTTCTGCAATATTTCTTCAATAAAATTCACAACTTCGTCTCTTCCGATTTTAGTTAAAATCAACGTGAACTCTTCTCCTCCGTATCTTCCAGCTATACCTTTATCTCCAACAGCCTCTTTCAATATTTTTCCTAAAATTTTAAGTACCTCATCCCCAACTAAATGTCCGTATGTGTCGTTTATTTTTTTGAAATTATCTAAATCAAACATCGCAACGTAATAAGGCTTTTTGTTATACTTGGACAAATTGTGTGTCTCTTCCAAAAATCTCAATAACTCTTTCTTGTTGAAAAGACCTGTCAAACCATCAACGGTTGAGGCAACTTTAAATTCTGTGAACGTATTAAGAGTATTAAACAAAAGTGAGACGCTTTCGTTTGCATCGTAAATCACCTTTGACAAATTTCTTCTGTCAGAAACATTCGATGCGGCGATTATTCCCAACTCATTTTCGCCGTATTTCATAACGAAGTGCGTAATTTCTTCCTTTACGAAGATTTCGGCGCCGAATTCACCAACATAATTCCAATTAGCTGGTTCTGTCGGTTTTTCCAAAATCCTAACAAGGTAATTTTTCAAAAATTCCCTTTGCAGATTAAAACCGAAGTTATACACACGACCGGCAACTGGTGAGATAAGTAAAAAAGCGATAGAGTCAAAAGAAGAAAAATTTTTCAAAAACTCTTTTAATTCTTTTATTACAAAGTATTCATCGCGTGCAAATTGAATTAACGACAAAACTTCCCTGTTTAGTATCTCTTTTCTCATCTTTTGCTCGAGCACATCGTATATATTATTTACAACCATACTCTTCTCATTTTTATTTGCTCGAAAATCACCATTGACAAATTCCAACAAAACTCTTTCGAGTTCGTCTTTCGTGAGTAATTTTGATATAAATTTATTTGCCCCACTATGCTCCGCCCAAAATTGGTTTATGACATCATCTGAACCTGTTAAGACAGCAATCCCTGCATTTTCAAATGCAGGGATTGACCTTAAGTAAAGGCAAAGCTGCAAACCAGAAATACCAGGCATATTGTAATCGCTTATGATAACATCAGGATATTCTTTCAAAGCAATTTCTATAGCCTTTGTCGCATCTTCCGTTACGATAACTTCATAGCCATGACTTTTGAAAATATTCTCCAACACAAACCTCCAAAATTTGCTATCGTCAACTATCAATATCTTTTTCAAGAGCATTCCCCCTGAATTATCCCATTGAATTAACTATCTGTAAATACAATTCACAAAAATTATACCACATTCTTTTCTTTTTCCACAGTCATATTTTCAAATCTTTTCACATCCAAGTAGCTTATGTCAGTATGTAGTGACTTTCCAAAGAGAATCAATTCCGCTAGAGCTTCTCCGACAGCTGGTGCGACCATGAAACCATGTCCTGAGTACCCAACGGCATAGTAATATCCCTTAACTTTATCGCTCTGTCCAATGATAGGTTGAGCGTCAGGTGACATGTTGTACATACCACTCCAATGTCTCATCATCCTGACATTTTTCAAAAACGGGAATGTCCTAACCATTTTTGAGATGAGCTCTTCTTCAAATCTGAACGTTACGTTGTAATTTATTCCCGGTTTTTCGTCTTTGTCACCTTGACCAAGGACGAATTGACCGTGTTGGGTTTGTCTCATGTAGAAATTACCAGAGAAGCTTATTGCCATCATGGGGAAGAAATTTTCAAGAGCTTCCGTTACAATTATTTGGTGTCTGTAACTCTCAGTTGGAAGATCAACACCTACCATTTCGGAAGTCTCCCTCGACCACGGACCAGCGGCATTGACAACAACATTACATTTAAAGTATCCATTTGAGGTCTCTACACCTATTACTTTACCTGCCTGAACATCGATTCCCTTGACTTCCGTGTGAGTGTATATATGCCCACCCATACGTCTTACCGCTTGCGCGTATCCGATAACAGCTTTATGAGGATTGGCATGCCCATCCGTTTGGCAGAACGTTGCCATCAAAAGACCATCTGTGTTAATGTAAGGATATCTTTCCTTAACTTGCCTTGGAGATAAGATTTCTACGTTTAATCCTTCTTCTCTTTGCATCTGGACATTTTTCTCAAATTGGGCAGCTTCTTCTTCATCGTAGGATAGCACAAGGTATCCACCTTGGAAGTATTCGATATCCATTCCAACATCTTCTTTAAATCTTTCAAATAGTTTAACACTCCTCATCGCGAGTCTAACATTGGGTCTTGTAGACCATTGCTGTCTAATTCCACCAGCGCATCTTCCCGTTGAACCAGATGATAGGTATGATTTTTCAAAGACAGCAACAGACCTTTCACCCAATTTACACAAGAAATACGCTAACGCTGTGCCCGTTATTCCTCCACCGATTATACAAACGTTGTATTGATTATTATTATTACTATTGACGTTTATTATATTACTCATCGCATTCCACTCCCTTTTTTTCGTGGTATTTAACGATAGCCTCAAAAGGTGTAGGTATTACCGGAGGTCTAAACATCCCCAATTCTATATCAGAAATGGCGCGTCCTGTTTTTTGCGAGAGTATTTGGAGTGTAAGCGCGCGGCACGTTTTACCACCGCAAGGTCCCATACCTATCCTCAGAACCCTTCTTAACTCTTCGTAATCTGTAATTCCTAAGTCAATTACCCTTTCTATATCTTCTTTTGTTATTTCCTCGCATCTGCATACGTACTCTTTATCTTCTTTTGGTAACGTAAAACTCCTAACAACATTTTCCATACCTGTTGGTACTTTTAAAAACACAACGTGTGTTTTATCTCGTTTATTTAAGATCACATTCTCGATTTGTCCTCTTCCAACAACTTTGCCATCTCTATCCAACAATTCAACTTCTTGTCCTTTTTCAGGGATTGGTAGTAATTCGTAAGGTATACCAACTATCGAATAATCTTCTTTTTCCTGGACCAAAAAGATTGCCAAACCTGGGCATTTCATAACACAAACGCCACACCCAGTACATTTTTCGTAATCTATCTCAGGTATACCATTTATATTCCCCCCAACGTTTATAGCACCACTTGGGCACGAAGTCTCACAAGGATTACAAGGTATTGCTTGTGGGCATTCTATAATTGCTCTCAATTTGCCCTTAGGTCCAAAACTTTCCTGCACTTTTTCCCTGTAACCTCCAGCTGGGAAGTGAATATTGAACTTCTCAAGCCCACTTCTGACTTTTGCCGAGAAAGGTCCTTTTCTGAATTCGGCTAATTCAGATTTCATTTGATTAATTTTCTCTGATAAATCTTTTCCTGAGAGTTTTTGCGCGATATTGTAACCGGCGATGTATCCTTCTATCATCGCTGTAGTTGCTTCCTCTATACTCGACAAATCACCGGCGATGTACACATTATCGACTGTTGTTTTCATATTTTCATCTCTCAAAGGAACATACCCACCTAATTCTGGCATATAGACAATCTTTGCGCCTGTTTGCGCCGCAAGTTCAATATTTGGCTGTAACCCAACAGCCAAGCATATAGCATCGACAACGAATTCCTTTTCGGTACCAGGTATCGGTTGGAATTTTTCATTTACTTGTGCGATAACAGCTCCTTCAACTCTATCATGTCCAATGGCTTCTAAGATTGTATGATTGAGATAAATCGGTACACCGAGCCTCTTTACTTTATTTGCATGAACCATATATCCGCCAACTTTTGACGAGGCCTCAACGATAGCCTTTACCTTTGCTCCAGCTTGGATTAACTGATATGCGACTATAAGCCCTATGTTACCCGCACCAACGATAAGGAATGAACTTCCAGGGAGGACTTTGTATTGATTCATCAACGTTTGAACGGCGCCCGCGCCGTAAACACCGGGTAATGTGTTGTTTTTAAAGGCTAAAAATTTCTCCGTTGCGCCTGTG
The DNA here is from genome assembly GCF_011057735.1 of Fervidobacterium sp. 2310opik-2. NCBI lineage: Bacteria > Thermotogati > Thermotogota > Thermotogae > Thermotogales > Fervidobacteriaceae > Fervidobacterium > Fervidobacterium sp. 2310opik-2. The sequence goes on from NZ_LNGG01000001.1 coordinate 146,388, forward strand.
GCAAGAAGTATATAATCGGCTTGGTAATGCTCAACGATGTTATTCACTCTATCGTATAAGACAATTCCATTTTCGTATATACCCGTTACCGTCGTCTGGAGTTTGATTTGCACACCCAATTGATTTACTTTATTTACAAGCCTTTTTCCAATTTCAAATCCCCTTACTGAAGCGAAAAATCCCTCGTGTCCGAAGAATTTGTGCGTCTGTTTTGGAAGTTGACCACCTGCCTCAATACCTTCATCGACGATTAATATTCCTTCACCACTACCAATACTCTCTGCAATAGCTATCGCTCCGGTTAGACCTGCAGGTCCTGCACCGACTATTATCGCTTTCAACTTTTTTGGAGATTTTACCATACAGGTTTCCCCCTTCCAACTTGCCTTCTTACATGTATTCCTTCACTTACGGGGGTTATACACGCTCTTACATTTGGGATACCGTTCACCTCAACAAGGCAGGCAGAACACTTACCAATTGCGCAGAAAAACCCACGGGGATTTTTGTGTTCCGTGAAGCCGAATATATCAATACCATTTGCGATAAGCGCGCTTGCGATGGTATCGTCTGGAAATGCGCAGATAGGTTGACCCTCGAAGTAGAATGTGATGTGCTTTTGACTTTCAGGTTCTGTGATACTTATAATAGGATGCTGAGTGATGCGACCACTTTGCATTAATCCCCCTCCCCGAAAATAAATTGAAAAAATATTTGTACGAATTTCTAACAATTAAATTATACTTCTCCACCATCCTTGCGACAAAATTCCAAATTTATTTGTTATTATAAAAGAACAATAATCATCGTCAAAAACTTAAAAAATCCATTGTTTTGTGTTATAATGGTAACTGATAATACAAATAGGGAGTGATTAGATGCAACATGCGAAGGTAATGTTAAAAAAAGATATAAAAAGAAGGATTCTTAATGGTCATCCATGGATATACGACAACGAGATAGAAAAAATAGAAGGCGATTTTGAAAATGGTGATATAGTGCACATCTTTACTTTTGCAAATCAATTTCTCGGTGTTGGATATATAAACACAAACTCCAAAATCACCGTGCGAATACTATCAAGAAAGCCGATAGAAATAAGCAAAGAATTCATCAAATCACGGATTAATGATGCACTTAAAAATAGATACAATATCGTCAAAGAAGACGCATACAGGGTTGTGTTTGGCGAAGCGGATGGATTACCTGGATTAATCGTAGATAAATTTGGAGATTATCTTTCGGTACAATTCAATACACTTGGTATAAACAAACTCAAAAATCATATAATCGATGTGCTTTTAGAAACTTTCAATCCGAAAGGCATATTTGAGAGAACGGAAGGAAGCGCCGTAAAAAAAGAGGGATTGGAAGAAAAAACGGAATGGATATACGGCAACGGACCAGAGTTGATACCATTTGAAATCAATGGGTTAAAATTCTTAGCAGATACAAAAGGTCAAAAAACAGGTGCGTTTTTGGACCAGAGGGAAAACGCTAAAAAGCTCATGGAATTTGCCGAAGGCAAAGAATGTTTAGATTGTTTCTCATACACCGGTAATTTCGGAATGCACTTGCTAAAGGGTGGGGCAAAACATGTCACATTCGTTGATTATTCAGAAAGGGCCATAGACGTAGCAAAAGAAATTGCGAAATTGAATAACTTCCAAAATTGCACATTTATAGTTGCAAACGCCTTTGATTTTCTAAAAGAAGAATTCGAAAATGCGCATCTATATGATATAGTTGTACTTGACCCACCATCGTTTGCCAAGAGTGCTTCGAGCAGAGATGCTGCGTTTAAAGGATACAAAGAGATAAATTACCGAAGCATGAAAATTCTCAAAAACAATGGTATACTCGCAACTGCTTCTTGTACGCAAGTAGTTTCCCAAAAAGAATTCGAAGATATTATCGTTGACGCGGGTATAGACGCGAAGGTAATACTCAGATTGCTCTACCGAGGTGGTCAACCAATAGACCATCCTCAGGTTTACAACATCCTTGAAACGATGTACCTGAAATTTCTGATTTTACAAGTTTCAAACATTAAATCCCAATAAATTTTGATTAAATAAATCACATAGGGGGAAGAGAATAATGAAGAAAATAAAAATCTGGCTTTTTCTCACTTCCATTTTTCTAAGTCTTTACAGCTTATTATTCTCAGGAGCGTTGGTTCTTACTTCGAATGGAATATTTGACGAAGCGGGCAATCAGCTCAAAAGTGGTAGCTATGCTGACATTCTTTTCGATGGGAAGAATGTGTATTACATTCTTCAAGATGGCATTTATACACTCGACGGACGCACAAAAATAGATATTAAAGGTGCGCAGAAAGTAGGCACGAATTACGTTGTATCATCATCGAAATTGTACAAAATCGAAAATGGTAATGCTTTAGCTATCGATACAGTTCCCTCCAATTTAAAAAACATATACGTTAAAGATGGATACATCATTGGTCTTGATAAAGGACAGATTGTTTGTTATTACCAAGGCAAAGTTGTTTGGTCGATGAGTGGGTCTTTCAAAGACTTTAAAGTTAGCGGAAATTACCTTGCCGCGTTTGGAAGTCAGACGATGTTGTTTAACATAAGCAATCCTCAGTACCTAAAATTTGAGCGTATTTACCCTGCTTACAGAGATTACGCGTACTTTTTTGAGTACCACGCGTTTAGTGATGGAACAAAAATCTACATATACAAAGGAGCTTCAAGGTTAAGTACAACATTCTCATACAGAGGTCCACTATTCTCAGATGGTGAGAATCTATACTCTGGAAATCTCATGATAACATCTAATATGTTCCAAAAAGATTTAAAAATATCAGTTAAATCTTTAGCAGCTTTCCCAACAACTGCGCAAAGTGAAACGAAAGAAACAACTCCAACAATTTCAACTGCTCAAACTAAAGAGCAAGAGGAACAAAAAACGCCGCAAACTGCTTCTGAAGCTCAAGCAAAACCACAACAGGAAGAAGAAAACGTTGTCAAACCAACTGAAGCAAAAGAAACCCCTAAAACTCCAAAGCTATTTGATCTGATTTGGAAGGTAATGTTAAACGACGAAATTTCTGGGAAACCCGCTGTTAAAGTTGACGAACTATACATTCCAACATTAAAAGGCTCGGTTATTAAAATATCCAACGGTAAGATAGAATGGACTTACAGAACAGGATTTGTCATTCTGGGTCATATCACCATTGGCAACAACATTTACGCTGTTTCATGGGACGATACAGTTTATGCACTTAACGATAGGGGCACATTAAATTGGAAATTGAAATTAGATAGCGATATCTCACAAGGTCCCGCTTGGGATGGTTACAATCTATACGTTGTTACTGACAACGGTACTGTTTACATCATCAAAGATGACGTAAAAAGTGCGAAGATAACAAGTAATTATAAAACATCCTCTTATCCGATTATTCCACCATCCATATCTTTGGCAGGGAAAATATTTGTTGTGGACGCCCTTGGAAATCTCTGGCGAGACAAATCAACTTTAGGATTTATCGGGAAAGTAAAGAACCTTCCTATAGCATATGAAAATTACTACACTTCTCATGAGCTTGGATTTACACTTATCGATGAATTAGGTATTACCTTCAGTTTTGTACCACTTGAAAATTCTACACAGATAATTAAAGGCAAATCCATATTCATAACAGTGAATGATGTTATCGTTGATGCTGTCCTTGGTAAAGAATACATATATGCGATAAGTTCCAGTAAAAAATTGTACGTTATCGGCAGGGATACGAAAAAAATCGTCTTTACAGACACAATACCGGGAGGAAAGTACGTTTCGTTAAGTAACAACTATTTGTACGTCTTTGGCAATGAAGTTAGATGTTACTACGTCAAAGATAACCCATCAGGTTTATGGAACAGCTTGTACGCGAATCCGCTCAATTGGAACTCGGCTGTTAAGTAATAAGTAATAGTTAATTTGGTGAATTTAGGTGATATCTTAATGAAACTCTTAGGCCAATTCAATTACTATGCTGTATGCGTTCCCATTTACAAAAATCAACTCATATTTGAAGTTAGGTCACAGTACATAGCTCAACCACTTGAAATATCATTTCCCGGTGGAAAAATAGAAGAAGGAGAAATGCCATACGAAGCGGCTGTTAGGGAACTGCGTGAAGAAATAGGCGTTGATGTTGTAAGAAAATTATTCGACATAGAACCAATAGTCACACCATTTAACAGCGTCATCTTTTCCTATGCTGTCGAGGTGGATATTTCCAAACTAAAAATAAATAACTTTGAAGTTTTAGAGACATTTTTGGTGCCTATCGAACACTTTTCAAAGCCTTACAAAACAGCAAATGTAGACGTTATACTATCTCCAAATGAAGATTTCCCGTACGAACTTATACCAGGTGGTCGGAACTATCCGTGGAAACGCGGAACTTACGAAGTTATGTTTTACAAATGGGAAGATTACATAATCTGGGGGATAACAGCACGAATAGCTCATCGCACATGGGAGATTGTATCAAATAAATTATAAATAAATGTATCCAGGGGGGATAGGGTTTGTTCTATAGCACTAAATCCGCGGTTATAGTGGGGATAACACCACTATTAGTTACGGTTGAAGTTGACATAAACACGAGGGCAGTGAAAAGGGATATAAACATTGTTGGATTGCCGGATGTAGCGGTGAAAGAAAGTAAGCAAAGGATAATAAGCGCACTGAAAAATTCAAATATATCCCTTCCTAATGGAATGATAACGATAAACCTCGCACCAGGCGATGTGAAAAAAGAAGGCACATTCTTAGATTTAGCGATAGCACTAGGCATATTAGGTGCATCCGGAACAATTCCTAAATTCGATGGAATAATAATAGGCGAACTCGGTTTAGATGGCGCAGTTAGGAAGGTACGTGGCGTACTACCGATACTCCTTGAATTTCAAGACAAAAACACAATCTTTATCATCCCCCAAGAAAACCTCCATGAAGCTTCAGCTACAAAATCAAACTTCATATTAGCCTCTTCACTTTCTCAAATTGTTACTAACTTAAAAGATGGTAAATACGAACCTTACCAAACTAAAAATGAAATAATAACACATATAGAACATCAAATTGAAGAAGACTTTTCGGATATAAAAGGTCACATTTTAGCGAAAAGGGCATTTGAAGTTGCCGCGGCGGGAGGCCACAATTTACTCATGGTTGGACCTCCTGGAACAGGCAAAACGATGTTCGCTCGAAGATTTCCAACGATACTCCCGCCGATGGATGAAAAAGAAATAATAGAAACTTCCAAAATATACAGCGCGGTAGGTTTACTCAATTCATCTTTAATCACCAAAAGACCTTTTAGAAGCCCACACCACACATCGAGCACAGCGGCTATTATCGGTGGTGGGACAAATGTAAAGCCTGGTGAAATAACGTTGGCACACAACGGGGTACTATTCTTAGATGAACTTCCCGAATTCAGAAGAGATGTCCTTGAAGCGCTCAGGGAACCACTTGAAGACGGGATAGTCACAGTATCGCGTGTAAAGGGCAACCACGAATTTCCTGCGAGTTTTCAACTTATCGCTGCGATGAACCCGTGCCCTTGTGGATATTACGGTGACAAAGAAATCGCCTGCAAATGTTCACCGCATGAGATAAAACGATACTGGAAAAACATATCAGGTCCCATCTTAGACAGAATAGACATACAAATCCAAGTCCCAAGAGTCAGCTTTGACGAAATGAGAAGCAAAGACGAAGGAGAAAAAAGTAAAGACATCAGAGAACGGGTAATAAAAGCAAGGGAAATACAAAAACGAAGGTACAAAGATGAGAGAATAAAATTAAACGCAAAGATGACACACAAAATGATAGAAAAATATGTCAGGCTCTCAGATGATGCCGAAAGCTTACTCAAAGCGTACGCGCAAAAATACAAACTCTCCGGCAGAGCTATAGACAAAATCCTAAAAGTTAGCCAAACAATCGCAGATCTAAACGGTAAAGAACTAATAGATATACAATGCATCAGCGAGGCTTTACAATACAGGTTAAACGATAATATAACGGAATTCATCATTTGAAGAACAAAAAAGGGGGATATAGTTATGGAAGAACTTAAGAATTACTATCGAAAAATCGCGAAATACTCAAGCGCATCTTCGTTATTGTACTGGGACATGCAAACGTACATGCCACCACACGCAGGACCTTACAGAGCGCAGGTCATATCCGAGATTAGCTCATATGCTTTCAAAATGTCCATCGACGATGTTCTTGGAAAAATGCTAAACGAGGCAAACCCTGAAAATGACATAGACAGAGCTATAATAAAAGTTGGTAAAAAAGATTACGAAAAATACAAAAAAATCCCACCGGAGTTATTCGAGGAAACGATGAGAACAGCGACGATATCCGAACAAGAGTGGCAATACGCAAAACCAACGGGTGATTTTTCAAAAGTCAAAGCTAACCTTGAAAAATTAGTTGAATTGAACAGAAAAATCGCAGACATACTCGGCTATGAGGACGAACCATACGACGCACTTCTAGACCAATTCGAACCCGGTATGAAAGCAAAGAAAATAGAGAAGATATTCACACCATTGAGAGAATTCACTATACAAACACTGGAGAAGATAGAAAAAGAAGGGAAAAATCCACCGTTGGTGAACCCAAAAATTGCCGTAGAAAAACAGAAAAAATTCAGCGAGGAACTTATAAAATATTTAAAATACGATTTAAACAAAGGACGACTTGATGTATCCGCTCACCCATTTACCAATCCGATAGGTTTAAACGATGTGAGAATTACGACAAGGTATATAGAAGACGATGTGAAAGATTCAATTTACTCAACAATACATGAATTCGGTCATGCGCTTTACGCGCTCTCTATCCCAGAAGAATTTTACAGTTTACCGATAGGTTCAAGTGCCTCGTACGGTTTTGACGAAAGCCAATCGAGATTTTGGGAAAACGTCCTTGGACGTAGCCTTGCATTTTGGAAAGGCATATACAAAAATGGAATAATCGATATCCTTCCAGAACTCAAAGAACACACCGTTGAAGACATCTGGCGCTGGGTTAACGAAGTTAAAAGGTCATACATCAGAACGGAAGCTGATGAAATCACTTACAACTTGCACATAATCTTGAGATTCGAAATAGAACGCGCGTTAATAAACGGTCAACTCCAAGTAAAAGATCTACCAGACATCTGGAACGAACTATTCGAAAAATACATAGGCTTAAAAGTAGAATCAAACACAATAGGTTGCATGCAAGACCCACATTGGTACGGTGGTTCATTTGGTTACTTCCCAACATACTCACTTGGCAACATATACGCCGCGCAGATATACCAAAGATTGAGAGAAGAAATAGAATTCGAAAAACTCTTAGAAGAAGGCAACTTCGAGCCAATAAAACAATGGCTAACTGAAAAAATATACTCAAAAGGAAGAATTTACGAACCAGAAGAACTAATGACATTGGTGACTGGCAATCCTCCAAGTGTTGAACCATTCATGAACTACATCAAAGAAAAATACTCAAAAGTCTACGAAATATCATTATAAATTTCAAAAGCAAAAAATCAATCTCAAAAAACAAGTGCCCTTTCTTAAAACAGAAAGGGCACTTTAATTTTTTAATTTTAAATTTCTCTCTTGACAAATTAGTTTATACTTAGTATAATAATAGTGTAAGTAAAAGTGAAAAAAATAACTTTCAGGAGAGCTAAAAAGTTAAAAAACTTGAGAATGGAGGTAAGTATATATGCAAAACACAAATAAAGTCAAAGTGGCAGTTATAGGTTGTACACACGCAGGGACTGCGTTTATCACCACGGCGAAGAAACTTTACGGAGAGAATGTTGATATATCTGTCTTTGAGAGAAATGACACAGTATCATTCCTGTCGTGTGGTATAGCCCTCCATGTTGGTGGTGTTGTCAAAGACCCAATGAAACTTTTCTATTCCTCGCCCAAAACGTTAGCCGAACTTGGTGCAGATATGAAAATGAGACATGAAGTCGTGGATGTCGATTTAAGTGAAAAATATCTTTTGGTGAAAAATCTTGAGACTGGGGAGACCTTCAAAGAATCCTTCGACAAACTTGTTGTCACATCCGGTTCTTGGCCCATTATTCCAAACATTCCAGGTGTTGAGCTTGAGGGAATAAAACTCTCAAAGAACTTTTATCACGCGAAAGATATCGTGAACTATTCAAAAAACGCAAAGAAGATAACTATAGTAGGTGCGGGATACATCGGTGTTGAACTCGCCGAAGCATTTAAAGAAAATGGAAAAGAAGTAACGATAATCGATATAGCCGATAGAATACTTGCAAAGTACCTCGATAGCGAATTTACACAAATACTTGAGAAAGAAATGAAAGAACACGGAATAAACGTTGTCACTGGTGAGAAAGTTACCGCATTCGAAGGCGAAAACGGAAAGGTCAAAAGAGTAATCACAGACAAAGGCACCTACGAAACGGATATGGTAATCCTAGCCGTTGGCTTCAGACCTAACACGGATTTGCTAAAAGGAAAAATCGATATGCTACCAAACGGCGCAATAATAGTTGATAGATATTTGCACACTTCCAATCCAGACGTCTTCGCAGCGGGCGATAGCACAGCTGTATGGTTTAGCCCATCGGGCACATACGAATACATCCCACTTGCGACAAACGCTGTGAGAATGGGAACGATAATAGCATACAATCTATTTGAAAACAAGATAGAATACAAAGGAACGCAAGGTACATCCGGTGTAAAAGTCTATTCCTACAACGTCGCAGCAACAGGACTCACTGAAAATTGGGCAAAAGAAAAAGGCATCGCTGTTAAAAGTATCTTCACTATCGAAAATAACAGACCCGAATTCATGCCAGAGTACGAGCCAGTCTACATAAAAATCGTCTATCGAACCGACAATGGCCAAATCGTTGGTGGACAAATCATGTCGAGAGCGGATGTCACCGAGAGTGCAAACACACTTTCTTTGGCGATACAAAACAAAATGACCATAACAGACCTTGCGTTCTCCGATTTCTTCTTCCAACCATACTTCAACAAACCATGGAATTTCTTGAACACCGCCGCATTGAAAGCTTTGGAAAGTTTAAAAATTTGAGATAACAAAAAACTAAAAAAATCAAAGCACGCCACAAGTCTACTGGCGTGCTTTGATTGTTTAATTATTTGATTTAATATATTAATATATTCTTTTGTACTGATTGTACCCTTTAACGATTTCATTCAAAGGCTTCAAAATCCTAAAAGACTTTTCGGCTATCTCAAATCTCAGAACACCGCTTGTGAGTTTAAATTGCTCTTGGGTGAATAAATCAACAAAGACAGTCCTGTCAAGCAACCTACCATCCTTTACCGAAACTGCGACCTTTCTTTCTTCACCTGGATTGACCGCAACGATTACATCATCCAGCACGTATGGTGCCTTCCTTAAAAACACCAAAGGCTCATTGTTAAGCACTTCGAAACTTCCAACTTTAAACGCGATTTCACTCTTTCTGAGCGCTATTAACTTTTTGTAAAACTCAAACATATCTAAATCCCATTTACTCCTATCCCATACCATCGTTTTTCGACACTCCGGATCCTTGCCCCCATCTAAACCTATCTCCGTGCCATAATAAACAACTGGCACACCTGGGAACGTAAATTGCAAGACGATAGCTAATTTTCTTAAAGCTTTATCTGGTATCGAATTTGCAAGTCTTTCCGTATCGTGGCTATCTAGCATATTCCAACATCCGTATATATTTCTTGTGCTTTTGAAAACCCCTTCCAGCGCATTCCCCGGTTCTTTTAATTCACCATTTAAATAACTAAACACAACCTCTCTGAGATTGTAATTCATAATCCCATCGATCATGTCCCACCTATCTGGATAAGTCCAAAGCTCACTAACAACGTACTTATCAACGGAAACAGATTTCACAACCGATGATATAAAAGCGTTATTGGCAGGTCCAAGATCCTGGCCACAATCAAGCCTCCAACCATCTATCCCAATCTTTAAATAATGCTCCACAACACTTGCGATATATTCACGCACCACATTTTCCTCAAGGTGAAATTCCGGTAAAGACCTGATTCCCCACCATCCCCTATGTCCATCTTCGTATATAGAAAACCTACTTACGTAATCTCTCATCCACCTTTTCGCTTTCAAAAACCACGGGTGCTGAGAACTCACATGGTTGAAAACACCATCCAAAATTAGCCTTATATTATTACTTTTCAAACTCTTCAACAAACTTTTAAGCGCGTTCATCCCACCGAATTGACTGTCGACTTTAAAATAATCAACAGCGTCGTACTTGTGATTAGATGGAGATTTAAATATGGGAGTTAAATAAACTGCATTAATACCCAACTCTTTTAAATAACCAACTTTCTCCGCAATTCCCCACAAATCTCCACCGTAAAACCACCTATTCTGCCTCCCATCACCAGTACTTACAGGTGGTTCATCCCAATCTTTTAAAATGCCATCTTTGTATAAATGAGCTTTATCTTTAATGCTCTTTCCTTTACCAATAGCGAATCTATCTGGAAAAATTTCGTACACAACACTCTCGAAGGCCCAGTAAGGCGTTGGATAAGTTGGATAAATTGGATAACTCAACAAAATCACTCCTTTGCATTCATAAATTTGTCAATCAAATAAATTATACCCTAAAACGCGAAATTTTACAGCCTTACAGAGTCTTACAAAATTCCGAAACTAAAATCATTTATTTTACGAAAATTTAACGTGATATTATTCACGATATAACATAGACAATCGGAAAAAGGTATAAAATATAATTGAAAATGTGAAAATATTCACAGAATATAAAAGAATATTCCCAAATGTTTGTAATGAATAATTATTCAGATTATATGAAATCAAAATACACACCCGACAGGAGGGATTATATGGATTACTTACTCACGAAAGAGCAACTACTTGCGAGAGAATTATTCAGAGAATTCGCGGAAAAAGAGGTTAAACCGTTAGCTCAGAAAGTGGATGAAGAAGAATACTTTCCAATGGAAACAGTCAAAAAAATGGCGGAAATAGGTATGATGGGCATACCTTTCCCCAAAGAAATTGGAGGAGCGGGTGGCGATTATTTAACGTACATTATAGCCGTTGAGGAATTAGCAAAAGTTTGTGCGACTACATCGATAATCCTCTCAGCTCACACTTCGCTTTGCTGCTGGCCTATCTTTAATTTCGGCACGCAACAGCAAAAAGAAAAATATTTGAGACCACTGTTGAAAGGTGAAATGATTGGTGCCTTCGCGCTTACAGAACCAAATGCAGGCAGTGATGCGGGTAATCAACAGACAACCGCGAAACTTGTTGGCGATTACTACATCCTCAACGGCTCCAAGATATTTATAACCAACGGCGGTGTTGCAGATGTCTTCATCGTCTTTGCTATGACAGATAAATCGAAGGGCACAAAAGGCATCAGTGCGTTTATCGTTGAGAAATCCTTTGAAGGTTTCAAGATAGGCAAGCCTGAAAAGAAGATGGGAATAAGAGGTTCATCGACAACAGAGTTAATATTCGAAGATTGCAAAGTCCCCAAGGAAAACTTGCTTGGTAGCGAAGGTATGGGATTTAAGATCGCTCTTCAAACGTTAGATGGTGGAAGAATAGGCGTTGGCGCGCAAGCACTTGGCATTGCCGAAGGCGCAATAGATGAAGTGCTTAGATACGTTAAAGAAAGAAAACAATTTGGAAAATCCATTGGTTCATTCCAAGGAATCCAATGGTATATAGCCGATATGATAACAAAAACACGCGCAGCAAAATTATTAGTTTACGACGCGGCGATAAAAAAAGACAAAGGGATACTCACAAGTGCTGACGCGGCTATGGCAAAGAAATACGCCTCAGATGTTGCGATGGAAGTAACAACCCAAGCTGTCCAAATATTCGGCGGTTACGGTTACACAAGAGATTATCCAGTCGAACGAATGATGAGAGACGCGAAGATAACGCAGATATACGAAGGAACAAACGAAGTGCAGAAAATGGTCATTGCCGCGCAGTACATCAAATAAGTTAATTGTAAGCTAATTGTACAATTGTACAGGGAGGCTAAAATATGAGCATGAGAATAATCGTATTCGCAAAGCAAGTACCCGATACAACGGAAGTTAAAGTTGACCCAGTTAAGGGTACACTCATCAGAGACGGTGTCAGGTCGATTATGAACCCAGAGGACAAAAACGCGTTAGAAGAAGCGTTGAGATTAAAGGACAAATTTGGTGCGAAAGTAACGGTCATAACCATGGGGCCACCTATGGCTGAAGCCATACTCAGGGAAAGTTATGCAATGGGCGCCGATGAAGCGATACTCATAACCGACCCACTGTACGCTGGAGCGGATACATGGGTTACAAGTATGATACTTGCGAGAGCTGCTCAGCTTATCGGTTTTAACCTAATACTCACAGGCAGACAAGCCATAGACGGTGACACAGCGCAAGTGGGAATAGAAATCGCTCAGCACTTGGGCATTCCCGTAATAGCTTACGCAATTGGTGTTGAGATAAAAGAAGATAGAGTAATAGTTAAAAGGGAACTCGATGACAGAATAGAAATCCTATCAACTCCTCTCCCATGCGTTATAACCTGTTCAAAAGACATCAACAAACCAAGGTACATGAGAGTACCTTACATCTTTGAAGCGTATTCTAAAGAGATAAAAATACTAAATAACAGCGTTTTAAAATTCGACAAAAACGAAGTTGGGCTTGTAGGTTCACCTACAAAAGTAAGAAAAACTTTTACAAAAGGACCAAAAGGCGAAGGTGTACTCTTCCAAGGAGACATAGACGAAGCCGTTCAAAAAATCATCGAAGCTATACCCGTGCTTGGAAAATAAAAAATTAGTAAAATACGAAACGTTTGAGAGGTGAGTATAATGATAATGGTTCTTTGCCAGCAGGAAGATGGCGAACTTCACAAAGTCGGTCTTGAGTTACTTGGTAAGGCGCGTGAACTTGCACAAGATTTAGAAACGCAAGTCACAGCGGTTATTCCTGGAGTTGACATATCCCACTTAGCTCCGATACTTATCCAACACGGAGCCGATAGAGTTATCCTTGTAAGACACAAAGAACTCAAAAATTACACAGTTGAAAAATACACGGAAGCACTTTACCAAATCATCGAAAAAGAAAAACCAGAAATACTCCTACTTGGTGCAACGCAACTTGGCAGAGAAATCGGACCAAGCCTTGCGGCAAGGTTAAAAACAGGCTTAACGGCGGATTGCACACAACTTGAAATAGACAAAGAAACAAAATTACTCCTCATGACAAGACCCGCATTCGGTGGCAATTTAATGGCAACAATAATCTGCCCAAACAACAGACCGCAAATGGCGACAGTGCGACCAGGTGTATTTCCACTCAAAAACGCAGATGTAAACAGAAAAGGGGAAATTATAGAATTTATCCCAAATTTAGAAGGTAAAGAATTCAAAATAACAATCGAGGAAATTGTTAAGAAAGTTAGAAAAGGAAGGGACATAACCGAAGCAAAGATAATCGTCGCGGGCGGCCGAGGGATAGGCTCCAAAGAAGGATTTGAACAGTTGAAAGAACTAGCAGATTTACTTGGCGGAGAAGTGGCAGGCTCAAGAGCAGCTGTGGACAACGGCTGGATAGAAAAAGACAGACAAGTAGGTCAAACAGGGAAAGTGGTAAGACCAAAACTGTACATCGCAGTTGGTATCTCTGGAGCAATCCAGCACCTTGCTGGAATGCAAGAAAGCGAATACATAATAGCCATAAACAAAGACCCGGAAGCCCCAATAATGAAAATAGCCGACCTTGCCATCGTCGGTGATTGGAAACAAATCATAGGTAGATTAATACAAAAATTAAGGCAAGAAGAAAAAGAAGAACAGATATCACAGATATCACAGATATCACAGATATCTTAAATAATCTTATGAAAAATCCTATCCCAATTTCCCCATCGGGATAGGATTTTTCTCATAAATTCATGCTTTTAGGATTATAAAGCCTTGCAAATTACTTTGTGACCATGTGACTATAGTCGAATTTTTGTCTACAGCTGTGACAAGTGAAAATAAATTAAAATATCATATTTTATGAATTATTCCCTTGATTAAATCAACGCTAACTGAAAACACTTTTGAGAATTCTGATTTGTATAGAAAAACTGTGGCAAGAAGTCCAACTAATGATGAAAGAATTGATAGGAATAGACTTTGCGAAAATGTATGGAGCAACGCCGAGCAAATAAAACTAATCACAAGATAGTAAACCTTCCTCAAATTGTATGGAACAGGATACAACTTTTTGGAGACACTTGATTCGATGGCAAAAACAATTATAAAAGATAATCAT
>NZ_LNGG01000002.1:0-83739 GCF_011057735.1 Fervidobacterium sp. 2310opik-2
TCCGATTCAAGGAGGGGCAACCTGAAACTATTTTACCAGAGGTGTTAAAAAATATGCATTCAATTTTCAAAGACCAATTTTAATTTTTACCGAACTTATTATACGAGGAGGGGAGAGACTATGGCTAAATCTTCAAAGTTAACAACGGCTATCATTGTACTAATTCCTGTAGCGGTTGGTATCAATTATGCTGGTAAGTTCTTTGCCGAAGCTTTAAAGTTACCTCTTTGGCTTGATTCAATTGGTACAATACTTGCAGCCATGCTTGCAGGTCCTGTCGTAGGTGGTTTTAGTGGCGCGATTAACAATATCATATATGGCTTGACTGCTGGACCAATTTCTTTTGTATACGCGCTCACAAGCATAGGTATAGGTTTTGCTGCTGGGTTACTTTACAAAGCCAAGATGTTTAAAAATGCTTTTAGAGCTTTACTGAGTGGTCTTATCATTGCCATTGTTGCAACCGCTATTTCTGTGCCTCTTAACGTTATCTTTTGGGAAGGTCAAACGGGTAATGTTTGGGGAGATGCACTCTTTGGATTCTTAAGGTCAAGAAATGTCGGTGTTTGGATTGCTTCGTTTTTTGATGAGTTGGTAGTGGATCTTGTTGACAAAGTACTTTCCGTTTTTGTGGCTTTTGGTATATTTAAAGCATTGCCAAAAACTTTAATTTATACTTTCAGAGGAGAGGAATAATAGTCAAGTGAAGGTTTTAAGTTTATACGTCGAAGGTGATTCTTTAGTTCATAAACTTGCGCCAGTAACAAAATTGGCTTACGCTGTTACTTCTGTTATTATTACATTATTATTCCCATCACTATTGGTGGGAAGTTTGTTTGTAGTATTATCGTTTATATTGTCTTTAAATGCTCGTATAATGAAACATATGTTAACGCTTTTAGCCGTAGTATTGGTGCTTTCAATTTCCATACTTGTCATACAAGTTTTATTTAATCCTTCAAATCAAACTGTGATTTTTGAGATTGGTAATATAAAATTTTACAAAGAAGGTCTTGTTCATGCTTTCGTTTTAATTTTGAGATTGTATAACATGATAATTTCTTTTGGTATACTAATACTTACGACAAAACCATCAGACCTTGTCGATAACCTTGTCCAAAGAGGGTTATCACCAAAATTTGGCTACGTTCTATCATCAGTGCTGCAGATAATTCCACAAATGCTTTCTACAACTTCAACAATTATAGATGCACAGCGTTCCAGGGGACTTGAAACGGAAGGAAGTTTTTTCAGAAAAATGAGAGCGTTCGTTGCTTTGTTAGGTCCTCTTGTTCTTTCTTCACTTGTCGAAGCACGTGAAAGGGCTATGGCGATTGAAGTTAGGGGATTTGGTATACAAGGAAAAAGAACAATGCTAAATGAAATCAGAGAGACAAATATAGATAAATTTATTCTAAACATTCTTAGGATTTTGCTTGTCTTTGCGATTGTTTGGAGGATTGTTTTATGGGTAATACATTAGAGAAAATTAAAGTTGAGCATTTAACTTACAGGTATCCTTTTACGGAAAGGAACGTATTGGAAGATATAACATTCACTATAAACCAAGGTGAGTGTGTTGGAATAATTGGCAGAAATGGTTCAGGGAAGTCCACATTGTGCTATGCACTAAGTGGACTCGTGCCAAGTTTTTTTAAAGGAAAATACAGTGGAACTGTTTACATAGATGGAATTGATATAAGGCATATACCTCCTGAAGAACGAGTTAAAAAAGTGGGAATAATATTCCAGAACCCTTTCTCTCAAATTAGTGGTGCGAAGATGAGCGTTTACGAAGAAGTTGCTTTTGGGCTCGAAAATATAGGGATTGAAAAAGAAGAAATGGTTAAAAGAATAGAGGAAGTATTGAAAAAATTTAATCTTTGGGATAAGAAAGATGAAAATCCTTTTGAACTTTCCGGTGGTCAACTTCAAAGACTTGCGATAGCGAGCATGCTAGCTCTTAAACCTGAAATTTTAATACTTGACGAACCAACGTCTCAACTCGATCCACAAGGTACAAATGAGGTCTACGAGACGATATCAAAACTCAGGGAAGATGGAATGACGATAGTTATAGTCGACCACAAATACGAGAAGCTTGTTGAGTATGTTGATAAGATAATATTCTTGCACGATGGAAAAATAGTTGCTTACGATAAACCAGAAAAGATTTTTTCTCTGCCAGAAATCGAAGAATACAAAATTGGAGAACCTTATCAAACGATGATATGTAAAAAGTACGGTTTAAAAAACAAGGAAGGTTTGCATCCTGTAAGATTCCTAGAAGCTGTTGAAGTACTGAGAGGAGCACAAATAGAATGGGAATTATAGAAGTTAAAAATCTGTGGTATGCATACAAACCGGAAAAATATGTACTTGAAGATATTACGCTTTCTTTTGATGTTAGACCAACAGCAATAGTTGGGGAAAATGGCGCAGGAAAGACAACGTTTGTAAAACTTTTAAAAGGGCTTTTGAAACCTGTTAAAGGAGATGTTTTTATCAAAGGTCAAAATACAAAAGAAGCAACGGTGGCTCAACTTGCGAAAGTTATAGGGTTAGTATTTCAAAATCCTTCAGATCAGATATTTAAGAGCAAAGTTATAGATGAAGTTATGTTCGGTCCACTTAATATATTCAAAGATAAACATTTATCTTATGAAAAATCACTGAAAGCTTTAGAATTAGTTGGTCTGGAAGATAAAAAAGAAATACATCCTTACGATTTGACTTTATCTGAGAGAAAATTGCTTTGTCTTGCTTCCGTATTGGCTATGGAGCCGGAGATAATAATCTTAGACGAGCCAACGATAGCCCAAGATAGATATTCGATAAGTCGTATAGCTGAGATAGTTAAAAATCTTGTTCAGAGCGGTAAGATTATTTTAACTATAACTCACGATATGGATTTTGTTTTGGAGAATTTTGAAAGGACCATAGTTTTTTGCAAAGGAAAGGTGATTTCTGACGGACCAACAAAGGAAGTTTTAAAAGATGAAAGTAAAATTATACAAACCCACCTTGAATTGCCTACTTTGTATAAGTTACATAAAGCTATCGACAAAAAATAAGCCAAGTGACTCTCACTTGGCTTATTTTTAAGATTTTTAATGTTTTTAAGTCATTGATTTATATAAGCGTTTAAATCAAAGTATCCATGTCCTGATAATGTGAATACGATACTCTCTTTATCACCTTTTTTAGCTTCTTTTATAACATACGCAATTGCGTGGGCAGATTCAGGGGCAGGAACTATTCCCTCGAGTTTTGCAAATAATTTTCCAGCTTCGAAGACTTCTTCTTGGGTTACGCTAGCCGCGTCGATAAGTCTTTCATGGTAAAGTTTTGAAACTATGGGTGAAGCGCCGTGGTATCTTAACCCACCGGCATGGATTGCTGGTGGTACGAAGTCTTTGCCTAATGTGTACATTTTCATTAAAGGTGTTAATCCTGCAGTGTCACCGAAATCGTATCTGTACTCACCTTTTGTAAGCGATGGACAACTTTCCGGTTCCACAGCCACAATCTTTATGTTTTTTCCTGATAGCACATCTGGTATGAAAGGAAGGGCACTACCACCGAAGTTTGAGCCACCACCGTGACAGGCAACAATTATATCAGGTTTTACTCCTATTATCTCAAGCTGTTTTTTCATCTCAAGTCCGATGATAGTTTGGTGCAAAAGCACATGGTTTAAAACACTTCCAAGAGAGTATTTTGCATCTTTTTCGTTTAAAACTGTATGAATTGCTTCAGATATGGCTATACCCAATGTTCCTGGATGATCTTCGCTAAATCGCCTCCCTATTTGGGTTAAGTTACTTGGACTTGGTTGAACATCTCCACCAAATAAATTCATAAGTATCTTTCGAAATGGTTTTTGTTGGTAACTAACCTTAACCATGAAAACACGCACATTCAGTCCGAATTTTTGCCCTGCATACGAGAGTGCGCTTCCCCACTGTCCTGCGCCTGTTTCCGTTACGAGTGTTTTAGTTCCGGCGATTTTATTGTAATAAGCTTGAGCAAGGGCTGTATTGACTTTGTGGCTACCAGTAGGGCTTACTCCTTCGTACTTATAGTATATTTTTGTTCTTGTTCCGAGATATTCTTCCAAGAATGTTGCTCTGACAAGTGGCGTTGGACGGTATACCGCATACTCTTTAAGCACGGGCTCAGGTATTGGAATAAATCTTTCTTTGCTAACTTCTTGCTCAAGTAATGGCTCTGGGAATATTGCTAAAAGTTTCTCTGGAGAAATAGGCTTATTTGTTTCTGGGTCAAGTGGTGGGTCAAGTTCAAATGGCAAATCCGCTAAAACGTTGTAATACACCTTTGGCATCTCTTCAAACTTTAGTTCTACTTTTTCTCTCATACTCTCTTCCTCCTCTTTGATATAATGGATATTTAGGGTAAATAAAAAACCGCCGGATATGAAATTTTTCATATCCGGCGGTTGTCCTTAGTTTTTTCTCAACTTGTGCTGTTTGATTTTTCGATTTCCTCAACTAATCAAAACAGCAACAAGAAGGTGGACAACCACCGGTTGTCCACCACCACCAGAACATAACTAATGCGGGATTATTTGAATTGTTTGAATTGCCACACAAACTCAAAGATACGTTCAAACTAACATTTTGAATATCTCTCATTAAGCTTGATTCTCCTTGTTGTATTTTTGCATATTATACAAAAATAATTTTTCAAAGTCAATACACATTTTTGGTTATTCAACTAGCATTACAATTAAATCATTTACGTTTGTTCCTGTAGGACCTGTTATCAGTAAGTCGTTAGCTATTTTAAGCGCGTTATATGAATCGTTGTTTTCCAAAAGTTTTTCAGGCGAATAACCGGCTTTTCTTATTTTTTCGCAAGTTTGACCATCTACAATACCTCCTGCGGCATCAGTTGGTCCATCGGTTCCATCAGTTCCGAAAGAACAAAGAGCTATTTTTTCTAAACCTTCGATCTCTATAGCAAACGACAACGCAAGTTCTTGATTTCGACCACCTTTACCATTGCCCTTTACATGTACTACCGCTTCGCCACCTAAAATAACAGCCGCTGGTTTTGGAATGGGCCTGTTATTTTCCAATATCTCTTTACCAATTGCTGCAAGAAATCTCCCAGCTTCTTTTGCTTCGCAGTTAAGTTGGGTTGTTAGAATTATTGTATTAAATCCCAATTCACGAGCTTTTTCCATAGCCTTATCACAGCTGACTTTCACACTACCGATGATATAGGTTTCAATGTTTGGTAATTCTTTTGGTGTTTCTTCTTTGAGAGCATTTAAAATATCGTTTGAAACTTTCAATTTATATTTTTCAATTATATCAATTGCTTGTTGTGATGTTGAACTGTCTGGATAAGCTGGACCAGATGCGATTGTATCTAACCTATCACCCAGTACATCTGATAATACAAGTGAGAGAACCTTTGCGGGATAAACATGTTGAGCAAAACGTCCACCCTTAACCTTTGAAAGATGTTTTCTTATAGTGTTTATCTCAATTATATTAGCCCCACTTTTAAGAAGCTGGTTAGTAAGATCTTGCATTTCACTCAATGAAATCCCATCTTTTGGCATTTCAAACAATGCAGATCCACCACCGGAAACAAGGAAAAGAACGGTATCATTTTCCGAAAGGTTTGAAGTTATCTCTAATGCTCTTTTCGTGGCTTTGATGGTATTTTCATCGGGTGTGGGATGTCCAGCTTCGTATATTTCAATCCCTTCGATAGGACCTTCGGAGTGTTTGTATTTTGTTATTACTATGCCTTTTTTAATTCTATCTCCCAAAACTTCTTTTGCGGCATTCGCCATGCGCCATGCAGCTTTTCCGATGGAAACTAATCTGACTTCACTTTGAACATTTAATTCTTTCAATTTGTTTTTAACGGCTTTATCTGGTAAGACTTCGTTAATTACTTCGTTAATTATCGCTTTTAATTTTTCTCTCATAAAACCACCTCTGAAATGTCTGTAACTAATATTATACTATGCTAATTCACAAAACTAACCAAAATAATTGTGATATAATAATTAAAAGAAAATATAAGATTTTAAGTCAAGGAGGTCATCTAATTGAAGATTTTTGCTATAGACACATCAACATCGAGGGTTGCAGCATGTTACGTAGATGATGAAAAGAAGATATTCATAGACCTTGAGACACGCGAGAAACATGGATTGCAGATAAATCAAATTGTTGAAAAAATGAAAGAAGTGAATTTTGGTGATATAGATGTTGTTGGTATTGGGATTGGACCAGGGAGTCTTACTGGACTTCGTGTTGGAATTTCCTTCGCTACAGGTCTTGGGATAGGGAAAAAGATTGTTCAGGTAAATTCTTTAAAGCTAATCGCCTCTAATTTGAAATTTTACGATGGTTATATCGTTGTAGTTAGAAAAGCAAGGGAAGGATATCTATATGGTGCTATTTACAAAGGGCAGAAAGATGGAAATTTAATAGAAATTGAGGCACCATTTATCGATAGTA
This sequence comes from Fervidobacterium sp. 2310opik-2, assembly GCF_011057735.1. Taxonomy (NCBI): domain Bacteria; kingdom Thermotogati; phylum Thermotogota; class Thermotogae; order Thermotogales; family Fervidobacteriaceae; genus Fervidobacterium; species Fervidobacterium sp. 2310opik-2. Next base: position 6,507 of record NZ_LNGG01000002.1, read on the forward strand.
TAGATTCTATAAGAGAGAAAGCAAAGAAATACAACGATAAAGTTTTTATAGGTGATGGTGCTCAATTTTTCGATGAAAGGTTCGAAGATGACGATATTAACTTCCCTTCGTCAAGAAATTTATTTAAACTAGTTTCAGAGGAGATTAAATTGGGAAATTTTGTTGAATACGTAGAACCTATGTATTTACAAAAGAGTATCGCTGAATTGAATTTTGAGAAAAGACTCCGAGAAAAGCAAAATCTAGAGAATATGCAAAATGAAAACAAGTAATTTTGAGGTGAAAGTATATGGAAAAGAGTCTTTTCGATACTAAAAATTTGAAAATTACGCCTATGATGAAGCAATATTTGGATATTAAAGATAAATATAAAGATTCCATATTACTCTTCAGATTGGGTGATTTTTACGAAGCATTTTTTGATGATGCACTTACCGTTTCTAAGATTTTGAATATCGTCCTTACCAAGCGTCAGGATGCTCCGATGGCAGGTATTCCCTATCATGCGCTTGACAATTACCTAAAAAAACTTGTTGATGCGGGTTATAAAGTCGCGATATGTGAGCAGATGGAAGATCCTGCGCTAGCAAAAGGTATAGTAAAAAGGGAAGTAACGAGAGTTATTACACCAGGCACGATAATAGAAGATGAACTTTTGACTACTGAAAATAATTACATGATGTCACTTTACGAAACCAAAGATGGAAAGATTTCTTGTATACTCACGGACAGTTCTACCGGAGAGGTTATAATAAAACAAATGGAAAGCATTGATGAAATAAGTGATTTTTTGCAAACACATAGAGTATCTCAAATAATTTGCCCAGAGGGTTTTTACGATAAAGTAGTTAATATCGCAAGGATTCTTGGAATTTTTGTCGATAAATTGGATGATTGGTACTATGAAAATGATATTCAGACCATAAAAGAAACCTACGGGTTAGTTTCAATTGAGCACTTCGAACTTGGTGAAGCTTCAAAACCTTTGTGTGCGACGATAAAGTATATCAATTACACACTCAACAGACAAGCAAAACTAAAAGTGCCAAAAACTTTGGATGAATCAAAATATATGACACTTGATTCAACAACAGTCGAAAATCTTTCTCTCATACCAGGCGATAAAGGAAAAAATTTATACGATGTGCTCAATAAGACAAATACACCAATGGGAGGAAGACTTCTTAAGTGGGTAATACTCCACCCACTCAAAGATAGAAATGAAATAGAAAAGCGTTTATGGTATGTTGAAGCCTTTTACGAAGATCCACTTTTGACAAACGAAATTAGAGAATATTTGAATGGTGTTTACGATTTAGAAAGGATAATCAACAGACTTGAGTACGATAGTGCAAAACCAAAAGATTTGATAAGTTTAAAAACAACGTTGGAAGTTGTAGAACCCATTAAAGAGGCTTTATCAACGAACGAAAAGCTAATACAACTAGCTCAAATGTTGCCTGACTTATCACAAATAAAAGTAAAGATAGAAAATACACTTTTGGAGGAATTTGAAGGTGAACTAGGTGAGGGTAAGATAATTAAAGAAGGAGTTTCAAAAGAACTTGATGAATACAGAGAACTTCTGTATCACTCTAATGAAAAATTGAAAGAATTCGAGGAACGTGAGCGGGCGAAGACAGGTATTCAAAAGTTAAAGGTAAGTTTCAACAATGTTTTTGGATATTACATAGAAATTCCAAAAGGTCAAGTTAAATTCGCACCACAGGAATATACAAGGATACAGACATTAGTTAACGCAGAAAGGTATACAACCACAGAGTTAAAAGAGTTTGAGCAGAAAATCTTAGCGGCTAAAGAAAAGGTTGAGATATTAGAAAAGACTATATTTAAACAAATATGCGATGAATTGAAAGGATACACCCAAGACCTAAGAAAATTGGCAGAAATGCTTAGTTGGATTGATGTGTATTCGAACTTTGCGTACGTTTCAAGACTTTACTCTTATTCCAAACCGGAAATTTCAGACTCAGAATTCAAGGTTTTGAATGGCAGACATCCTGTTGTTGAGCACTTCGTTGATGAATTTGTTCCAAACGATATTTATATGTCCGATGAACTGAGGATGTACATTTTAACAGGTCCAAATATGAGTGGTAAGAGTACGTACATTCGCCAAGTCGGTTTAATTGCTTTGATGACTCAAATTGGTTGTTTTGTTCCGGCGCAATACGCAAAAGTACCTGTTTTCGATAGGATATTCACCAGAATGGGTGCAAGAGATGATATCTCAACAGGGAAAAGTACGTTTCTAACCGAAATGAACGAGGTAGCACTTATATTATCTAAAGCTACCCAAAAAAGCTTGGTTTTGCTTGATGAGGTTGGGAGAGGTACAAGCACGTTCGATGGCATAAGTATCGCGTGGGCTATGAGTGAGTATATTTACAACGAAATAAAATGCAAAACGATATTTGCCACACATTTCACTGAATTAACAGAGCTTTCCGAAGGGTACAGTGGTATAAAAAATTTAACTGTTGATGTTAAGGAGACACCGGATGGAGTTGTATTCTTGCATAAAGTTGTGGAAGGTGTGGCGGATAGAAGCTATGGAATAGAGGTTGCGGCGATTGCAGGGCTGCCAGAGAGTATAATAGAGAGGGCTAAGGAAATATTAAATATCATAGTTGAGAAGAGTGATTTGGAGAAAAAAGTTGGTGTGCTTAAGGAAGGTCAAATGAAAAAAATAAAAGCTACGAAAAAAAGTGTACCAGAAGGTCAAATGAAATTGTTTTAACGATGAGATAAAGTAAGCTAAAATAAAAAAACAGGATGACGTTAAGTGTCATCCTGTTTTTTGTTTCATATATTTTTAGTAAAATACCCTCTTTGGATACTCTTCTTTCTGCCTTACTTTGTTGAATGATTTTACAGGTACAAGGTAACCGACAATTCTAAGGTACTCGTCAGATTTTACTTTTCCGCACATTGGACATTTTTCACCATAGAAAGCGTGTCCTTCTTCACAGACACTAATCTTTTGATTGAATGCAAAATATACAACACCCATTTGTGCAACTAAATTAACCATATTCCACGATTCTTCCTCACTTCTGAATGGTGAATCTATATTTATATGCAGTATCGCACCACCTGAGACTTTTTTATCGAACATCCCAGAGTATTTTATTCTATTAAGCATGTCTGTGTTTGTGGTTAAAGGTAACCACTGATTTGAATAGAGAGCATAATTTGTGTTGTACAAAATTTTATCTTTCTCTGCCAAAGTTACAGCAGCTTTTTCTGCGGGTATCTGTTCGATATTGAATGTAAAATCGTACATTTCAAACGCTTCGTCGTTGAGTTTGCGAATCTCGTCAAGTATCTCGCTGATAAATTCTTCTCCTTCTTTTGTGTACTTTATACCATCTATATCCATTGTTGTTAAACCAAGAATTTCCATTGCCTCATATAGTCCATTTATTCCAACTGTTCCATATTGCCTGTTCAAATCCATTAACCCAAGGTTGTAAAGAGGCAATACTCCTTGTTGGATACGCTCTTGAATAATATTTCTTATACTCGCAAGTACTTTATGCGTCAATCCAACTTTTTCTCTAAGTTTTTCTTTGAATAACACCTTATCTTTTGTTTCAAGTGCTATCCTAGGGAGATTGATTGTAACAACTTTAAATGAACCGATGTTTAAATCAGAACCTCCTATAGAATTGGACATACCGGCCAATTTTTCTTTACCCAAGCTAAATTGTTTTGATTTCAACTCTTTTGTAGAACTTGTGAGTCTACAACACGATGCGACTGCGTCGATCGAATCTGAAATATACCAGTTTGTATCTTGCCATTTCATATTGACTTTATTAATAAACCTTGCACTATCTTCATCAACGAATTTGCCGTCTTTGTAAAGAAGTGATGCTGTCAAAACTGGGAATGTGAACATTTGTTTTTCTCTTTCACTGGCGATCCACATCCAATATTCCTTTTGAAGGTTGATAATATCTTCAACATAATCTGTAATTTGTGAGCCATCTGGATATGTCTCTCCTTCGAATATGGTCTTTATGTAATTTCTATCAAGATATGTGAAGTTTGTATATGGTGATTGTGTGCCTCTGATTGGTTGGTTGATAGAGTAAGTAAAAATTTGGAAGTGTTGATGTAAGTATTGCTTTTCTAATCCCTTGGGGATAATTCCTTCTTTTAAGTCTTTATTGTAATAGTAAGCAAGCCATACGAAGAAATCAGGTAGACCAACGGCGCCCGATTGCTGATTGGAGGCGAACATGACGAATTGAATCACATGTTGTATGTAAGAAGATAGGTGTTTTGCAGGTGTTGATTTGATGCTATCGATAAAGAACAGCCCTTTTTCAGCAATTGGGCGGAGTGAATAAGCATAACAATATGGTTCGAATGCCGCGTGGTGCGCGTCATGTAAATATATATCACCAAGTATTTCGTACCTCAAAAACTTTTTCGCATCATCTTCACCAAACAAACTTTTCATACGGTTGTATATGTAATACAACGAGTAAAGTTTAGACCAAGGTTTTACTATTTCGTTGAAGTAAGTATAAACGTTTGTGCTTCTAACGTTCGCGTTGGAATCTATCGAAGAATTCAGTATTCCATTATTGAAAAAATGTTCTGTAAAGCTGGCTATATCCAATTGCCAATATATACCTTCAAGCTCTAAAAATTTTTTTGGCACATTTTTCAATTCCTCAACGAAATCATCTGAAAAGTTCATGTAATTTAGAATTTCTAGAATATCTGACATTTGAGTTCACCCTCCTTGAGAAATAAATTTGATTTGAAGAAGCTGGGAATCCGTTTTGGTGAAGTTCTTTTATATATCTTCCCATAACAAATTCATCAAAGTAATCCAAAGGAATATCTATTTTTGTTAAATCTTCCGGCATCCTCCAAGTATACACAATTGTTAGAACTCTATCTTCAAATTTTTCTTTAACAAATTTCGCAATAAGGTAAGCACTTCTTCTATTTCTAACCGATAGTGGTTCCCCACCCAGAAAAGCAAGGGCAACTTGTGGGTATTTGTTTAAAAGCAATTCTATTTTTTGAACAACTGTTGCTAATAGATGGTCAAAATTTATTTGGAAAGACTCGTCGAAATCCCAAGTTTCAGGGTTATGGCAACCTGCGCATTTTGGAAAAGCATCACAACCTTGAAAGTAAATACTAACCGAAGGTAGATAAGGATGGTCACCGTATAGAACCTTCACAGTGTGAACAAGTGGATTATTCAGATCTTGTTGGCTTTGTGTAGTTTGGAAAGTAAATACTCCTGTGGTAAAATTCATATAGTCCCCCCTTTCAATACTTTCACAACTAATTAACCAATAAATAAACAATATATTGAATGTTCTGTAAAAAGTACACTATATATAGTATCATATTTATCACTGAAAGTCAAGTTGAAGTTGAAATGAAAGAGGTGTCAGATTTGAAGGTAGTATTATTTCTTCAATTGCTTGTACTTGTTATCTTTGTGTTTTCAATGTACCTTCTTCCGTCGAATTTATATTTTATTTCTATTCTTTCTATATTTGTAATTGTTAACACTATAGGGCTATCGTACTATGTTCTTAGAATACTTACAGAAAATATGAAAGAAAAAGGTATTAAATTAAGATGGTTGTACTTTACTATTATGGTAGTTATTTCATTAGTAACTTTTTCATACTTGCTTTCTAATATATTTAAAATATGGCTGAAAAATTATCCAGAGAGTGCTATTTTAGATTTTTTAAATACACTTCTAATAGTTTTAACTCTTTTACTTGTTTCATTTGGAATATCGTATTTAACTTTAAAAAGAGAACTGGAAAGACAAATTTCAGAAAACAAAAGACTTGAGGAACTCAAACTTAAATTTCAACTTGAGTCTCTTAAATCAAAGGTAAATCCACATTTTCTTTTTAATACAATCGCAACGGCATTATCTATGATTGAAATTGATGAAGATAAAGACAAGATAAAAAATTACCTCTTAGAAGTTGGAAATTTGCTTAGAAAAAGTGTTGACGCGCCGGAAACTTGGACTATTAATGAAGAAATCGAATTAACAAAAAGTTATCTTTCAATTAATAAAACAAGGTTGGGGGAAAAGCTCGATTTCGAAATATTTGTTGCGGATGAATGCTTGTATAAAAAAATTCCTGCGTTAATTCTTCAACCTGTAGTGGAAAACGCTGTCGTACACGGAATCTCAAAGTCGAAAAAAGGTGGTAAAATTTATATTTCATGCACAACCATTAATGGACAAATTGTTATAACAGTAAAAGACACAGGAATAGGAGCGGATAAAATAGTTAAAGGCACTGGAATAAATCTTGTGGAAGAAAGACTAAAACTGTTCTCGAAAAACTCAACTATGGAGATAGTTTCAAAACAAAACGAAGGAACAACTGTCAAAATGATTATAAAGGACTAAACGGAGTGATGTAATATGAAATGTGTAATTGTCGAAGATGAAAAATTACTTGCGATGGTGCTCGAAAAAATGCTGAAAGAAGAAGGGATAGAAGTTCTTGGATGGGCTGATAATGTAGATGAAGGAATTAGATTGATTGACGAACTTAAGCCAGACGTGCTTTTCTTGGATATAAACTTAGGTGATAAGGATGGGTTCTATCTGCTTAGCAAGATTAATCATAAACCATACGTAGTTTTCGTAACAGCCTATTCGGAATATGCAGTTAAAGCATTTGAAAGGAATGCTATTGATTATATTTTAAAACCAGTTAGTAGGGAGAGATTGAAAAACGCAATCGATAAGGTTAGTAAGGCAATAGAATCGAAAAAATTAAATGAGAACTATCAAGATTTCATAGAGGAAAAAATTAGAAGCATGCTTGAAAGATTGTCTTACGATTTATCGAACTTACAGAAAAAAATACCTATCGAAACTGAAAATGAGATAGTACTTGTAAATTGCGATGATATAATTTTATTTCAAGCAAGTGAAGGATTGACGGTAGTTAACTTAAAACAAGGCATTCTTAAAACAAAGACTCCTTTGAAAGAGTTTGAAGTGAAATTGTCGAAAGACAAATTTATACGTGTGCATAAGTCTTATATTATTTCGATAAACGCAGTTAAAAAAATTTTGAAAAACTATATTGGAGGTTTAGCGATAGAGCTCATAAATGGGAATATAATACCGGTTGGAAGAATGTATAAAGAAAATATAAAGAAAATTATAGATACTTAGTGATTCGAGTTTATAATCCTTTTTCCGGTACCGCTTTGATTAATCCAATTACTTTTCCTTTTTCCATTGTTGAACCTGAAGTAATTACGTAACCATCTTCAATAAGAATATCGAATAACATTCCATACTCAGAATCTATAGAGTACTCTACCAAAACAGGTTCTGTCATTTCAGATGAAAAGATAAATTGCCCATACCAAGGTTGCTTTGTACCATTATCTTTATAACCAGCAAAGTATACTATGTCTTGTTTTTCTGTTTTTTTAACTTTTATAGCATTTATTCTTGTTTTATTAGCAAATGTTTTAATATACTCAACTTTTCCAGATGGGTTCAACATAGCAATAAAAGATTTTTCATTTCCATTTTCGTAAGCGTATCCACCAACGTAAATTTTGGAGTTAGCAATAGAGGCACTTGTTGGCCATATTGTTCCTAAATTTGATAAGAACGTTTTCCATTTTAATGTGCCATTTGAATCGTAAGCCAGTACATAACCTTCGTATCTTGTTCCGTCTGTAAATGAATTTGAAGAACCAACAACTATTATGGTATCAGTTTCTGCATCATAATCTGCGCTATAAGCTCTATCCCACCTAATTCCACCGAAACTTTTGCTCCACAATAAGGTTCCTTTACTATCTATTTTAGCTATCCAGTAATCGTGCTCACCAAAGTTTTCTAAAATATCTCCACCTTTCATAAAATTGTCTCCAGCAAAGACATATCCATCTTTAACTTTAAGCAATTTGTAAGCTCTGTCCCAATCTGGTCCACCGTAAACTTTGTACGAAATTACATCTCCCGAGTTACTTATATTAAGAACCAAGGCATCGTATCTGCCGTTTACATTTAATGATTTTGAAGAGACGACTCCAAGGGCAATGTAACCGTTATTTGATTTAAGTATATCGTATCCCCATTCATCGCCTTCTTTTCCAAACTCTGTTTTCCACTTTACATTTCCATTTTCGTCAAAAGAGACAACTAATAGTTGATATTTTAAAGAAGGGTCTTTCATAACAGTACCAATGGCTATTATGTTTTTGCCATCTTTTATCACTTTATGGAATCTAACTTCATAAGAATCATTGTAAGATATAACTTTTGATTCGACCTTTTTATCTTTACTTTTTTCAGGAGTCGAGTTTGCAAAGAGTGGTACAAACTTTGCTAAATTGTAAATAGCAAACAAAATGCCAAAAATTAAAACAACAAAAAACAGTGAAAAGAAGATTTTTTTGAGCGTGTTTTTCTTTCTTTTTTTTATCGCTGAAACTTTTTTGGATTCAAACTTCAAATTCTAACCCCTCTTTCTTTTGCTATTTCTTTTAGCAATTCTTTTTCCTTATGAGATACCCTTTTTGGTATCTTTACTACAATATTAGCTACTAAATTCCCACGCTTACCACTTCTTAGATTTGGAAATCCTTTGCCTTTGACAATTATTTTTTCATTTGGTTGTGTTCCTGAAGGAATTTCAACTTCGACAAACTCACCACTCGGCAGGTTTACAGTTACACTTCCACCAAGAATTGCAGTTACGTAATCAACAGGGACATCTATTATTATATCATCGCCTTCACGTTTGTATTCGCTTGTTTTCCTAATATTAACATGGACATATAAATCTCCGTATTCTCCACCGTTAATTCCTGCGTTTCCTTTTCTTGGAACTCTTATAACAGAGCCGTTTTCAACACCGGCTGGAATATTTACAACTGTGGACACTCTCTTTCTAATCCTTCCAGCACCTCTACATTCATGGCATACTTCTCCCGGAACACTACCACGTCCACCGCAAACATCACAGGTGTATTGGTTTATAAATACACCAAAAGGTGTTCTCCTTTCTTCACGAACAACACCTGTCCCGTGACACTTTGAACATGTAACCCACTTACTACCAGGTTCAACTCCTTCACCATGACAGTGCGCACATTCTTCATATCTATCGTATTCAACAGTTACATCCTTTCCCGTGAATACGTCTGCTTCATTTAATGTTACTTCTATATTTATATCTTCGCCACGTTTTGGTACCCTTTTACCAGATACTCTTTGCGATGATTGTGTGCGCTGATTGCCAAAGAATATGTTGAAGATATCATCATTGAAGAAATCTTTAAATATGTCTTCAAAGCCAAAGCCTCCACCAGAAGATGTGGTGTATTCATAATTGTAAGGTATACCTTCCCCTACGTAACCAAATTTGTCGTACATCGCACGCTTTTGAGGGTCAGAAAGTACCTCGTATGCTTCCTGAATATCCTTAAATTTTTGCTCTGCAATTTTTTTCTTATCGCCAGTGTGTCTATCAGGATGCCACTCTTTAACAAGCTTTTTATACGCAGCTTTTATTTCATCATCACTAGCATTTTTTGAAACACCTAATATTTCATAGTAGTCTTTTTTGACTGGCATAAAAATCACCTCTCAAATTTTCTGAAATTCTAATTCTGGTATTCTACGATTTTTAACTTTTTCTTGGTTTAATTGCTACTTTCACTTTCGCTGGCTTTATAACCTGCCCGTTGTATGTGTAACCTTCTTCAATCGTCTCGATTATTGTATATTCTTCTACATCTTCGCGTTCTTCCCTTTCCACAGCTTCATGTAAGAAAGGATCAAATCTTCCAGAAGTATCTATTGGTTTTAGTCCTTCGTTTTCTAATGTTTTGAAAAACTTTTCGATAATTTTCTGAGTTCCTTTGTAAAATTCTTCCAAATCTTGAGTTTGGTTGTAATAATTAAGCGCCCTCTTGAAATCATCCACAATTGGTATAAGATTTCTGAAAATTCTAAGAGCGGTACTACGTGTATTTTCCTTTAATTGACGTTCAACGTCTAGTTTGTAATTTTCGAAAGATGCTTTTATAAATCTTGCAGCATTTTGAATCTCTTTGAGCTGAGCTTCAAGCTCGGCAACTTTTTCTTTTAGTTGCTTATTCTCATCTTCTATATTTTGTACGCTATTCTCTTCACTGGTATTTTCTTGAATTTCTTTAATTTCTTTAATTTCATTGTTTTCAGTATTTTGTTGTTTTTTTTCTTCTTTTTCGAATTCCATCTAAATCCCTCCTTTATATTCTTATTCTTGTCTGTTTACACATTTCTTGATACAACTGTGAAGTATTCTGTCAATCTGTTAAGCATGAATTCAAAGCTATCTATTATTTGATCGTACTTTCCATACTTGTCAAATATAACAGCGATACGTCCAATTGGTGTTGATTCTGCGTAAAAATCACCTAAAATTACTGAGAAATCATCTAAAAATCTTAAGCTATGTTCTTTACCTATGTATATATCGCTTTCCAATTCAAAAACGTCTTTGTAAAAATCTTCACTGGAAACATAGCCAAGTATATTTTGCAACTTCTTAAGGTTTATTCTGTCATTAGACAACAAATTATACAGTCCTTCTGAAATGTAATCTTCGTATCTCTCCATAGACAATCTCTCAGTTATTTCCAAAAACCCTTTCCCCATTTCTGAAAAATCGAATTCTTTGAAATTATTTATCTTGGATATTATTTCTTTAATTCTTGTTTTAAACTCATTCAAAGTAAGTCCAGAGATAACCTTGTTAAGTATTTCCTCAACGTGTGCTACATTTTCAATTTCGCCATGTTGAAGTGGTATTGAAGAGCTTAAACCAAGCGAGGTAACTATATTCACTATTGAAAAATTCTTACTAACAGGTGTAATTACAACTCTCTTTACTCTTAGGTTTAGAGGATTTGGTTTTTCTATAATTACCATGCCTTTAGTTGAAGAGCTTAGCAATTTTGCCGCGCCGGTGAGAACTTTTTCCATATCACCTATTGGAAAATTAGCCGCTGTGTCAACATGTGTGCTTTTCGACTTTATTTCATCACGTATTTTTTTCAATTCACTAACGTAAAAACGTAACCCTTTGTCGGTAGGAACTCTTCCAGCGGATGTGTGTGGTTGATAAATGTAACCAGCCCTCATAAGCCTATTCATATCATTTCGTATAGTTGCGCCAGAACGCCCTATAATAGCGCTCTCAAGCACACGTTTAGAACTTACCGGAGTTTTTGTGTTTATGTAATCCTGAACAATGCAGTAAAGTATCTTTTTTTGGCGTTCTGTAATATCCATAAAAGCACCTCCTCAGTGCTTGAATTTTACTTTTTTATTTGTTAGATTTTCGTTGCTTTGAAAATTATCACTTATGTTAGCAAACTTATTATCCATCTGCCAAAATTATACCACAAATGCTCTTTTTGTCAATCTTTTAGAGTAATAACTCTCGATTTTTACAGTTGCTCAAATGCTAGGGGTGTATAAAAAATAAAGATAAATCGAGAATTAAAAACTATAGTTCGCATTTTTTCATTTAATTGTTATTAAATGTTTAATTTTTCAAAGTTTTGTGTGTAACAGGTTACATTAGTATAATACTAAACGTTCGGTGGAAAAACTTTTCTGAATAATTCTAAAATCTTTAACTGTGATAAAAGTTAATTTAACTATTTAGGAATTTGGAGGTGTGAAAATATGAGAAGAGTTGCGGAGTTTTTGCTATTAACAAGTGCTCTTTTTTTGATTTCGTCTTTCGTGTTTGGTGGAAATGTTTCAAGTACAAGTGTTGTAAATAACGGAAGGTTTTTAGTTCCCATAACAAACGATCAACAAAAGAATCCATATGATTGGTGGCTTTGGGAAGCTGCAAAGTACGGTGTCAGCAGTGGAAAGGTTGAGAGCTATGGTGTTAAAGATGGTTATGTGCACATAAAACTTGCGGATGTTGGTTCTGATACATGGCACATACAATTCAATCAATGGGTTAATTTAACACCAAAACAGAGCTATTATATTTATTTCAGAGCCAAGGCGGATAAACCAAGAAAAGTTAATGTGAAAATACTCCAAACTCACGATCCATGGACAAATTATTTCTCGCAAACAATAGAACTAACACAAGAATGGAAGACTTATGAATTTTACTACACTCACCCTGACAGAGCGGATGAAACTGTAACGTTTGGCTTTGAACTTGGAAGACAGGAAGTAACAACTATTTATTTTTCAGATGTTGTAATTAAACCAATTGATAAGTCGGAAATTCCACCAGAGTACAGAACTGAAGAAGAACCTGTTGAGACTGTTGAATACGAGTTCGATGAAGAAGAACCGGATAATTTAGTCAACGATGGAGATTTTAGTTACAAAATAGTCAACGATCAAGGAAGCATGCCATCTGAATGGTGGATATGGCAAGCAGCCCAGTATGGTATTAGTTCAGCTAAGGTATCAGAATACGGTGTTAAAGATGGATATGGGTACATCGTTGTTGGAGATACTGGTACTGAAACATGGCACATACAATTTAACCAGTGGATAAAACTTAGAAAAGGTGGAAAATACATAATTTCTCTTAAGGCAAAGACGGATGTTCCGCGTTCTATAAACTTGAAACTGGTTCAAACTGGCGCACCGTATGGTACATATTTTGAAAAGCAACTTGACTTGACAAAAGAATGGCAGACATTTACATTCGAATATACCCATCCAGAAAATGGTGACCCAGTAGTGACTCTAAGTCTTGAGCTTGGAAAAGGTGAGCCGACAACGTTTTACTTTGATGATGTTTCAGTTTCGCCAGTTAAGTAAAATACTAAGCTTTGGCATAAAAGTATTTTTTATTTGCTTATATAAAAGACTTCTATTATGTTTTATAGCTGACATATCTAGATTTGGAACTTTCTCAGAAGAATACTGGAGGTTGAGAGGATGAAAAGGTACTCAAGAGTATTTTTAATGATGTTTCTGCTTTTATTTTCCATCAGCATCTTTGCGAAGGCAACGATAACAGTTTCTGTGTGGAGTTGGAATGTTGACAGGTACAAGAAGCTTATCGCGGAGTTTAATAAGTACTATCCGGATATAGAAGTTAAATTGGTTGTAAACGAGCCGGAAGTAAACAGTTTTCTTACAGCAAGAGCCTCTGCTAAGCAGGTTTTACCAGATGTTATAGCCGAATCTTGGGAACCATTATCATATCCTGTCTCACAAGGTTGGGTTTATCCATTAGATGAATTTTTTAAAGATGACCCATATATAAAGTATGTTCCAAATAGTGTGCGAAACGCATTTAAGTACAATGGTAAAACGTATGCTTTAGGCGAAAGATTGCATTTTGAATGTATTGTTTTGAATCTTGATTTGCTTAAAAAACTCAACTTACAAGTTCCAAAGTATGAAGAGTGGACAGTTGATCTTTTCAAAAATTATGCTAGAAGAGCCACAACGAGAGAATATTCAGGAATAAACCAACTTTGGGAATTTGATACTTTTATGGCTGCTGTACTTAGTGACCACACTACATTTTGGAGTTTTGATCCAGAGAAATGGGAATTTGATCTTGTAAAAGGTGGATGGATACCTGCTATAAAGCTTCAAAAAGAGCTTAAATCTATACCAGGTCTTGTTTCAGACTATATGATTAATCAAGAAGCAAGAAACAAAGGAGAGCTTGACGATTACCAAAAGAAGTTTGGTAAAGACGCGGATGCTTTCAGAGAGTCAAAAGTTCTTATGGGATTTGAAGCAACGTACGATTGGAGCTGGCTAAGAACAGTACCTTGGAATTTTGATTATTACCCACTTCCTTACGATCAAAAGATTGGTCAGAAGTTCCCTGTACATGTTAATTATACATTCGTTACCTCAACAACAAAATATCCGAAAGAAGCGTTCTTATTCGCAAGATTTCTCACATACGATCCAAGAGGAGTTGTAGCAAGATTAAAACTCTTTGAGTCTGAAGGTGAAGAAAAAGGAAGACTTATCGATTGGTTCATACCTGCCACAATGCACCCAGATGTTATAAATTATTTCGAAAAAATGAAGATACCAAATGGGATTAAGTATATGCTTAAGAATCTTGATAAGACCGTTAGAGTTGATATGTGGAAGGTAGTACCGGGATGGGTTGAAGTTATTTGGGATATTATATTCCCAGTCAACGAGAAAATCAGAGCAGGTGCAACTCAACCTGAAGCTGTTGCAGCAGAGACTCAAGAAAAAGCTAATAAGGTTATAAAAGAATCATGGACTATTTTCCAGAAAAAATTAGCGGAAGCCGAAAAGAAATTTCCACAAATAAGAAAACAAATTGAAGGAAAGTAATATAAAGTGAAAGAAAAATTTCAAAGAGACTCCCAATCTTTTAAGATTGGGAGTTCTCTTTTTTAATTAATGATAGTATAATATATTAAAAAATATATTCGCTATACGAACTTTTGTGTATTTATATGTATTTCTTCGGAGGTGTTTAGGTTGGACATCAGAGTTATCTTATCAGGTTTAGCTATGTCTTTTATATTTGGTCTTTCTTTCCTTTTTACAAAAAACGCTCTTGATTACGTTCCTGTTTATACCTTTCTTTCGTACCGTTTTTTCGTTGCGACTGTTGCCATGTTGGTATTAATCTCATCTCGAATTGTAAAACTCGAAAAAAAACCGTATTGGAAATTATGGAAAGTAGCTATATTCCAGCCTGTTCTTTACTTTATTTTTGAGACAAATGGCTTAAAATTTGCGGCTTCTTCCGAAGCAGGAATGCTAATAGCTATGATTCCAATTGTTATAGTTGTTCTTTCGCCTTTCTTATTGAAAGAAAAAATTAAATGGTTTCAAATTGTTTTTGCGTTTATGAGCTTTATCGGGGTTGTTTTAATAATAGGCTATGGTGAGAAAATGTCTGGCTCTTTATTTGGTAAATTATTAATTCTTGGTGCTGTTTTTTCAGCCGCGTTTTATAATATTTTTTCAAGGAAACTTTCAAAACAATTCAAGCCTGAAGAGATAACATTTTTTATGATGGTAACCGGATTTTTGTTTTTTACGTCTTTAAGTATTTTTACTAGACAATTTACATTGAATTTCGCAAAACCGGTTATAATAAGTGCTCTTTACCTTGGCATTTTGTCTTCAACGGTTGCTTTTTTCTTGGTAAATTTCATGGTTAGTAAGGTCTCGCCGACGATTTCTTCCCTTTTCTCAAATTTGACGACTATCGTTTCTGTATTAGCAGGGAGCATTATTAGAAACGAAGTGATTCGGCCTTTGCAGATATTGGGGATGGTAATGATTTTAGTTGCACTATTTGGAAATTCTTTTTTAAGCACTAAGATGAAGGTTCAAGAATCCAAACTTGTGAGATAGTTATTTGAGAAAAAACAGCCTTTCCATTTGGAAAGGCTGTTTTTACTATGAATTTTTATATTTCTTCTTCACCGATACCCTCGGGTATGTTTATTTCAATTTCTTCGATTTTCTCTTCAGGTTGAGCCGCTGCTTCTTCAGATGAATATGGTACTCCTTCTCTTCCTTCAAGATATGCGTCCGCAATCTTTGAAGCAATCAAAGCTATTGCTCTTATCGCGTCATCGTTTGAGGGGATAACGTAATCAATTGGATCTGGGTCGCAGTTTGTATCAACCATCGCGACAATTGGTATTCCAAGATAATTTGCTTCTTCTACTGCTATTTTTTCTTTCCTTGGGTCAACAACAAATATTACATCAGGAAGCCCTCTCATGTTTTTCAAACCACCAAGGTTCTTTCTAAGCTTTTCAAGTGTTTTTCTGAGTTTGCTTTGTTCTTTCTTTGGAAGTTTGTCAAGTTCACCGTTTGCTTCCATTTCTTCAAGTTCGATAAGGCGTTGGATTCTTGATTGAATTGTTTGGAAGTTTGTCAAAAGTCCACCGAGCCATCTGTTGTTAACGTAGAATCCGCCGCATCTTTCCGCTTCGTTTTTGACAACTTGCTGTGCTTGTTTCTTTGTTCCAACAAAAAGGATTGTTCCACCTTTGCTTGCGACATCTCTGACAAAATCGTAAGCTTCATCGATGAGTTTAACTGTCTTTTGAAGGTCGATGATGTAAATACCTTTTCTTGCACCGTAAATGTAAGGTTTCATCTTTGGGTTCCATCTTTGTGTCCTATGGCCAAAGTGTACACCTGCTTCCAAAAGTTGTTTCATAGTTACTACTGGCATACCTACACCTCCATGAATTTGGTTTTTTCCTCCGCCACCTTTCACCTACCGACTTTGCTTTTTAAGCAAAGCACCGGGGTAGGAAACGGTTAGCGTGAGAATTTTGCCAAGTGATGACTTGGCATTGACCTATGGAATTTTATCATATTAAATTCATAAGTCAAGAGGAATTGTGGTAAAATATATTCGTAAATTAGAAATTTAATGAACACTGTAAGCGTTAAAAATGAGAGGTGATAATATGAAAAATGTTGAAAATAACGCCTTAAAATCAGTAATATTAGCGACTCTGGTTTCGTTTATTTTTTGTATTCAAACCTTTGGTTTAAAAATAGGTTACTATGATAATTTTCCACTATGCTACGAAGAAAACGGAGAACCCAAGGGTTTGTTTATAGATATATTGAAAAAAACGTTTGATGTTAAGTCTGAAAAAATTGAGTTTGTTTTTGGAGAATTCAATGGTTTACTAGAAGAGTTAAGAATGGGAAAAATAGACATACTTACGGTTGTTACCGATACTCAAGAGCGTAGAAATATTTATAAATTCAACGAAGAACCGGTTTTAACAAACTGGGGGGTTCTTGTAACTAATGTTCCATTTAAAGATATTCAAGAACTGAATGGGAAGAAAGTAGCGGTTAACCGAGGAGATATATATTACAACGAATTTAAGAAGTTGATGAATAGTTTTGGAATAGAAATTTACTTTGATGAGTTTGATACTTACTATGATGTTCTTTCAAATGTCAACGATGGTAAGTATAACTTTGGAGTTGTTAGTAGGCTTTCATATTTAGTAAATAGTGAAAAAGTACCAAATGTTCGGCAAACAAGTTATGTTCTTTCACCTGTCTTGCTGAAATTTGCTTTTAAGAAGGACATAGATTATATTTTTGTCCAGGAAATAGATAGAACTATCAGGAACCTAAAATCCAATGGTGAGTTTGAAAAGCTTTTTAATAGCTACTTTTTAATGAAAGAAAATAAAAAATTTGAGGTACCTGGATATCTTTGGATTATAATTATAGTATTTCTTATAGCTTCGTTAGGAGTTGTGTATTTGTCACACAAAATCAGCATGAAAAAATTAAAGAGGGAATATGAAAGAAAAATTGAGGGATTTAGAGAGGGTATAGTAAAAAGTAGTAACGAAAATGTTGTATTAAATGATAAAATATACAGCAAAACCTTTGGAATAATTTTATCGGAAAAGTACTCAGAGTTGGCGAAAAGAGAGAATCGATTACTTTCAGTCCTAGTCGTTAAGGTAGAAAATCTTGAAGAGAAGAATAGAAATATATTTGAGAATGTTTTGAATAATGTTATAAGAGAAGGGGATTTTGCATTTAAATATAGTGAAAATGAGTATGTTATTATATTATTCTCATATGCTGCATTTGTTTTGGAAAGTTTTAGGAGGATTTTGAGGGAGAAACTTTTAAATTCTGGTTTTGATATTCAATTTTCGTTAGGTTTCAAGGTTTACAATTCAGAAGAGAATAGAAATATCGAGAAAGTTATATTAGACGCTTTATTTGAAGCAAGTAAAAATAGTGCTTTTTAAAACGCACTAAGCGTTAGAAAAACATCCACCTTTTTAGGTGGATGTTTTCTTATTTTATACTTTCCCAAAGTCTATTTATATCAGCTTCATATTCTTTGAAAACTTCGAGTAGTTTTGGATCAAAATGTTCAGGTGAAGTTCTTCCATCGCCGTTTAATATTATATTCATTGCTTCTTCATGAGTAAATCCTTTCTTGTATGGTCTTGAAGACCTTAGGGCATCGTAGACATCAACAAGTTTTACTATATGGGCATCCATAGGTATTTCTTTTTCCTTGAGACCGAACGGATAACCTGTTCCATCGTAATTTTCATGGTGATAAAGCGCGATGTTTAGCGCGCTTTCAAAACCAGGTACATCTAAGATTCTTTTGGCATATATTGTATGTTGACGCATAATTTCCCATTCTTCAGCTGTTAATTTTCCAGGTTTTTGGAGAATCTCTTTCGGGACAAAGATTTTTCCTATATCATGTAAACTTGCAAACATCTTGACTTTTTCAATTGTTTCTTCGTCTAAACCAATCTTTTCTGCAAGAAACCCACTAAGCAATTTAACCCTGAATACATGCTGACCAGTATTTTCATCGTATCCTTCGGCTATAATTGCTAATCTTTCCGATATGTTAAGCAATAGTTTTTTAAATTCTTCACTTTTTTTGGTGATATCATTGTACGCTCGTTCAAGTTCTTCATTTGTTGCCTCCAATTCTTCCATTGTTGCACTTAGTTCTTGAAGTATTGCAGAGAGTGTTTCGTAGAATTCTTGACTTTCGGCTAAAACAAAGTTTCCAGCTGGTGGTAGTATACCGGTATTGCCTATTTCTCGGACAGCGGTGTCCAATTTTTCTAAGTCTTTAATGAACGGATCAACAGATGATTTTGAAGATGTGTATGTAAAAATGAGCATTGTACCAACAAAAACCAAAATAAACAATAAGCTTATGTATAGATAATTAAAATATTCCATTGTAATTCTTAAATACAATGGTGTAGTAATTGTATCATATTTGGAAAGTATGAATTTTTTGTAGAATGTCACTTTCAAAAATTGATGAATTTCCTTTTCGGATTGTACCTCGGATATTTTGTTGTCTAATGATGTTTGAGAAGTATCCAATCGGGTTTTGTCATTTACATATATGGCTATATCTTTTATGTTTCCTATTTTGTTAGTTGTAAATGCCTCAATAGGTTTTTCGTAAAACTCAGGATTTAAATAAAATGCAAATACTATAAAGTTATCTTTGAATTTTACCCATGTATGGAGCGCCAATCGTCTTGTTGAACCAACAAATGAAAGAAGTTTCGGATATTGTTCAGTGATATCTGCGTTGCTAATTTTAGTTTCAATGGGTTTGAAGTTCAGAAAGCTAAAGTTTGAATAATAGCCCGTAGCTGCAATTATAGAGCCTTCTTTGTTAGATATTACGACGTCTATATCAACAAATTTTTTTGAGAGTGAAAATTGATAAATTTTCTTTACATCATTTAAATTATTGTAATTACCGTTTTCCAGTAGTTGTTTTGCGAGCGATAAACCGGAATTTATGTGCATATCTATTTCTTCTTCGTTCATTAAAATGGTATTTGAAATTGTATCAACTACACTTTGGAAGGATTTACTTATTGTTTCGTGTGTTTTAAACGACTCTTTTGAAATGTAATTTCCAAGCCACACAAGAAAGACAACAGCAAAAGCTATTGATACAATTAAAGCTATTGTTACATTTCTTTTCATAATAACTTTTGTTATTTTCTGACTGCTTAGCATACCACGTTTACACCTCTTTATTTAAAAATCTTCTAATTTTTTATTTCTTTGTTTTATTATTTTCAACCTGTCTGGATTTGAGTAATTTAAGCAACATCCACTACCGAAAAGTTTAATTTCTAATCTCATATCTTCTTCTAACGCTACGATTTCATCGTATTTACTGCATAAGTTATCTTCTGTTAGAAATTTACATTGATTTTTCTCGTAATCCCATTCACCATAATAACAGATGGTATGTTTACAACACCATCCGCATTTTACACATTCTGGGCAATTAGTTTCTTTTAAAAGTTTGCCAAGTTCTTGAAGGAATTCGTTGTTTAAACTTTCAAACTCTTCCATTTTTGCTCCTCAAATTCACTGTTTTTTTACTTATTCTCTTTCTTTGAATTTTAAAAATATCGGTGCGCCAACGAATGGCTCTATATTTTCTCTGATTGTTCTTCTAATTGCATTTTGAAAACTCTCTGGTACTTCAGTTTTGTTTACGAAGAAAAGAAATGTAGGAGGTCTTATATCAACTTGTAATCCGTAGTACAATTTTAAACCATGTGGTGGTTTTATAATCATTCTCTGAATTGCAGAATTTATGGCACTTGTTGGAACTCTTTTGTGCAGCGACTCGTATGATTTGTTTATAGCGTTTATAAGCTCTTTGTAACCAACTTTGCTGACGGTACTTGTAAATACAACGGGACTATAGTCTATAAAATACAATTTTTCATTTACTTGATCTATGTATTCCTTAACTCTTTTGTCTGCGTGTTTCACTAAGTCCCATTTGTTGAAAACAATAACGGTGGCTTTTCCGTTTTTTTCGGCAAGTCCTGCTATTCTTTGGTCTTGTCGAGTTATACCTTCTGTAGCGTCTATAACAAGTACAACAACATCGGATCGTTCTATTGAATCAATTGTTCTCATTGTACTTACACGTTCAATAAAATCCTCTATTCTACTTTTCTTCCTTAATCCCGCAGTATCAACGAACAAATAATTTTTGTTATTTATTTGAACTATTTCATCTATTATATCCCGCGTAGTACCAGCGATAGGTGTTACCAAAGCCCGCTCTTCTTTTACAATCATATTGAAAAGAGAAGATTTACCTGCATTTGGTTTTCCAACTAACGTTACTCTTATTATATTTTCGTCGTATTCACTGGCAGTTAATTCAAGACCTTTTGATGTAAGTTTATTAATGATTGTTTCTATAAGTTCATCAAGATTCCTACTTTGCTCAGCTGAAACTGGAAACGGTTCGCCAAGACCTAATGAAAAAAAATCCGGAAGATTTTTCTGATAAATTTTTTCATTTTCAACTTTATTGGCGGCCAAAATAACCTCCGCCCCTGATTTTCTAATCAAGTCAGCTATTGTGTAATCTTCTGAAGAAAGCCCTTTCCTTCCATCGACCACAAAGATGACTAAATCTGCTTCTGAAAGTGATTTTATAGTTATTTCCTTGCTTTTTTCATAAATTTCATCGTTTTTTCCTTCAAAAATACCGCAAGTATCAACTAATTGGAATGTCTTATCATACCAAACGACGCGGTCTACGACCGCGTCTCTGGTTGTACCATTTTCATCTGCTACTATTGATTTTCTTTTTCCAACGAGTTTATTAAAAAGGGTTGATTTACCAACGTTACTCTTCCCTACTAAAATAACTGTTGGTATTTTGTTTTTCTTCACTGACGGCGTTTGCATCAGAAATTTTTCCCTCCAACGTTACTCCTTCAAAGTCTTTCGATTCATTTTTATTAGTTGCCAGTGAGTTTTCGTATGCTTTTGGGCTAACGATAATTTTGTAAATATCTTTTTGCTCTTCAAGCTTAATTATTTTACCATCTATTTCATCGCCCAAATTTAAATTTTCGTAAACTTGTGATTTCGGAATGTACACTTCTATTTCTTCACAAAGACCTATGTAACCTTTTTCTACAGCTTTTATTACTTTTACTTTAATAATGTCTCCTTCTTTATGAGCATTGGCAAATGCTTTCCAAGGGTTTGGCTTGGCTTTACGTATGCTAACGCGGATTTTTTTATTTTCTGGATCGATTTTGAGTACTTGGAATTTTACACTTTCTCCTTCTTTTATTACATCTTCGATGTTATCGACAAAATTCCAAGAAACTTCAGAAATATTGCAAAATGCGGTTACTTCAGGTTCGATTTCTATAATTACACCATTCGGAAGTACTTTTGCTACTTTGCCTTCGCTTATATCTCCTTCGGATAATTTCTTAGCTATTTTTTCCCAAGGATCTCCGATAACACTTTTGTAGCTAAGTTTCATTTGACGTTTCTCTGGGTTAATTTCTAAAATTTGAACTTTAACAAAATCGTTGATGCTAACGACTTCGTTTATATTCCCTTTTCTTCCCCAGAAAACTTCTTCAATAGGTACGAAGCCTTCAACACCATCTTCAATTTTCACGAAAAAGCCGAAAGGTTTTACTGATGTTACAACTCCGGTAACAGTTTGACCAATCTGGTATTTTTTAGCAACGTTTTCCCAAGGATCAGGTAATAGTGCTTTAAGACTTAAAAGTATTCTTTTTCTTTCAGGATTTATTTCCTTGATTAAGAACTTCATAATTTCCCCAACGGTCAAAGCATCTTTGGCTTTAATTGATGTGTTGTAAGATATTTCGCTATTTGGTATGAAGCCCGTTGTTATACCCGCGATTTTTACAAATGCGCCATTATCAGAAATAGATTCGACTATTCCTTCGACTACATCGCCCGGTTTTCTATTTGAGAAGAATTCGTCTATAAGTTTTTGGAAAAGTTTTTTTCTTGAAACAACGATATTTGTTTTTCTACCACGTGTTTCGTAAGAAATTACGGCAAATTGCATTTTTTCTCTTGGTATTTCTTCATCTTCTCTTATATTTGATTCACTACCGGGCAAGAACGCTTCAACAACATTTTCGAGGATGACCCTGTATCCACCTTTTATTCTTTCGATTATCTTTCCACTTACTGGTTTTCCATTTTCTTTTGCTTTTTGTATTTCATCAAATATTATCTTTTCCATAGGTTTCTTTGCGGAAAGGATAGCGGTTCCATCTTCTTCGTTAATTTTTTCAACTCTAACTTTGATTTGTTCACCAACTTTATATTCATTAAGTTCTTTGAAAAGTTCTTCTAAAGGAACAACTCCTGTTACCTTTCCACCAAGGTCAATTGTTAGTCCCGTGGGTGTAATTTCTGTTACGATACCTTCAACAATCTTTCCCCTTCCCACTTGATTCATGTTTTCATGTTCTTTTAATAGCTGTTCAAAAGATTCCTCCAAGACTTCTTGTTTTAAGTTGTTTAAATCTTCCATGTAAAGTTCCCTCCCACCGTAGTTTTTTACAAGATACTTTAAGATGTGTTCGACATCTTTAGAATATGTAGATGTACCACTTATTAAACCTATTTTGATGGTTTGGATATCTTTTGATTTTTCTCTAAACAACATTTCTTCTATTTCGTTAATTTCATTGATGCTTTCTATATGTACAGCTTTGCCATAGTTATATGCTATCTCAAATAGTTTTTTGGTATTTGAGCTATTTTTACCTCCAACGACAACAACGAAATTACAAATTTGGGCAAGCTTTTTTGCTTGTTCTTCTCTTTCAATGGTGACTTTACAAATTGTGTTTATGACTTTTATCTCTTTACCTTTGTTTAATTTTTTCATTTCTTCAATAAACAAAGCAAATTTTTCGCTAGAGCTTGTTGTTTGACTAATTATTGCTATTTTATTGTCTGGCAAGGGTAATGGTTCAGTAGTAACTAAAGAATTTTTTACATGTCCGGCAAAAGCTACCATTTCTGCATGATCTTTCTTTCCAAAAGCTACAACTTTGTATCCTTCTTTTGATAATTTCTTTCCAAGAGCAAAAAGATTCTGAACAATTGGACATGTCAAATCGATAACTTTGTAATTTTTTGATATTTCATTCAACTTTTCAGGTGGCAGACCATGTGCCCTTACAACAAAAGTACCATTTTCTTGAGGTGAGTACTTCAAACCAAGTCTTTTCAATTCTTCAAGAACATTTTTATTGTGTACAACTTCGCCATCAGTAAAGAGGTTTTCGCCTTTATTTAAGTGGTCTATTATCTCTCTAACAGCATTATCAACACCAAAACAAAAGCCATATTGGCCAACTATAATTTCTAAATTCACTTTATTTGTTTCATTACTCATTTTATTCTGCACCTTTCTTTTACAATATCTAAAATTTTTTCAACAACTTCTTCTATGCTCAAATTTGATGTATCTATTTCTATAGCATCTGGAGCTTTTACAAGCGGTGCCACATCACGGTTAGAATCGTTCTTATCTCTTTCTTCAATTTGTCTTAATAGTTCTTCGTAGCTAACTTCCATGTTCTTGGATTTTAGTTCCTCGTACCTTCGTCTCGCGCGAACTTCAGGCGAAGCTACGAGAAAAATCTTTACTGTTGCATCAGGCATGACTACGGTCCCTATATCTCTGCCTTCTGCAACGATACTTCTGTTACTGCATATTTGCTTTTGTATTTTTGTAAGGAATTCTCTAACTTCTGGATTAGCTGCGTACTGTGAAGCAAACATTCCTGCTTCCGGTGTTCTTATTTCATCGCCCACTTTTTTTCCATTCAAATAATAATCTTTACCAATGTATTCTATGTTAACTTTTTCCAGAATGTCTTTAATACTTGTAGATTTCGGCTCTACGCCAATGCTATGCAAATACAACCCGACAATACGGTACATAGCTCCAGTGTCTAAATAGTCAATTCCAAGCTTTTGAGCAATTAGCTTGGCAACAGTGGTCTTTCCAGATCCAGCGGGGCCGTCTATTGCTATTTTACAATGCAATTTGGATCATGCCTCCTCAACTGTCTGAACAATCTTAAAAACTCTGTCCAATCTTGTCATTTCAAATATTCTCATAACTGTTTGCTTAAGAGAAGCAAGGATAAGTTCTTTTTCTGACATCCTTGCATCTTTGTAAAGTGCTACAAGACTGCCAAGACCAGCACTATCAATATAGTTTACTTCAGACATATCAAGCACAATTTTGCTCAATTTTGTTTCAGAAATAACATCTTTGAGGAACTTTTTTACTTCTCCAGAATGATATGCATCGATTTCACCATGTATAGAAACAACGAGTTTGTCCGCAAGTTCTTTCTTTTCAAATTTTATAGACATCCACAACACCTCCCAATTTTTCTATGAGGAAAATTATTGATTTTGTCTTAATGCGATTCCTAATTCGTCAAGTTGGAATTGGGTAACCGCAGATGGAGCGTTCGTGAGCAAGCAAGTTCCACTCGATGTTTTTGGGAATGCAATTACTTCTCTTATATTATCAACTCCTGCAGCAATTGCAGCGAGTCTATCAAGACCAAATGCGATACCTCCATGTGGTGGAACGCCATATTGTAAAGCATCGAGGAAGAAACCAAATTTTTCTTTTGCTTCCTCTTTTGTTAAACCGATTATATCAAATACTTTTTCTTGTATGTCTCTTCTGTGTATTCTTATACTTCCTCCTCCTACTTCGAAACCATTGATTACCATATCATATGCGTGTGCTCTAACCTTGGATAATTCAACTCCACCTTCGAGATCTTCTATATACGGCATTGTAAATGGATGGTGCCTTGCAACAAATCTTCCTTCTTCTTCGCTCCATTCTAAGAATGGAAAGTCAACAACCCAGAGTGCATCAAAACCACTGACCTTTACATATTGCTTACCGACTTTCAGTCTTAAAGCTCCTAAGGCTTCGTTCATTCTTTCTCTGTTGTCGTGAGCAGCTATAATAAAAACTTCTCCTTCGTTCATGTTGTATTTTTCGGCTATAGCTTTGTATTCATTTTCAAGGTATTTTGCTGTAGTTGATGTAATTTGGCCATTTTCAAGCTTAAACCACAAAACTCCGCCAAGGCCGAATCCTTTTACAAATTCTGAATATTCATCTGCGATTTTCCTACTCATTGGAATATTAGCTTTAAAGCCTTTTACTGAACCGCCTCTTTCTAAAACCTCTTTGATAATCTTAAAATCTGAGTTTTTGAAAAATTCGGTTAAATCAACCATTTCCATTCCATAACGTCTATCAGGTTTATCTGAGCCATATTTTTCCATGGCTTCGTTGTATGTTATTCTGTCAAATTTTTCTGGAAGTTCTATACCTATAGCTTTGTAAATGTATCTTATGAGGTTTTCCGCAAGGTTTATGACATCTTCCATATGTACAAAAGACATTTCTATGTCTATTTGTGTAAACTCGGGTTGTCTGTCAGCTCTTAAGTCTTCGTCTCTAAAGCATCTAACGATTTGGAAATACCTATCTATACCAGATATCATGAGTATTTGTTTGAAAAGCTGGGGACTTTGAGGAAGAGCATAGAAATTTCCTTTTTTAAGCCTTGACGGTACTAAAAAGTCTCTTGCACCTTCCGGGGTACTTTTTGTAAGGTATGGAGTTTCTACCTCAAGAAAATTATTATTTGAGAGGTATTCTCTTGTTGCAAAGGCAAGTTTGTGTCTTAAAATAAGGTTGTTCATCATTTTTGGATTTCGTATATCCAAATATCTGTACTTTAATCTCATTTCTTCCGAAACATCATCACCGGGATAGAATGGTGGAAGTTCGGATTTTGATAATATTTTTAGCTCAGATGCAACGATTTCTATTTCACCTGTTGGTTCAGGTGTAATTGCCTCTGCAGGTCTTTTTCTGACAATACCTTCAACTTGAACGACATCTTCCCTGGAGATATTGTTAACAATTGAATACACTGATGAACCCGGGTTAACGACAACTTGAGTTTTTCCATATCTATCTCTCAAAACTATGAATTTTACACCACCGAGGTCTCTTATGCGTTCAATCCAACCTGACAATATTACATTTTTACCTTCATCTGTTCCCCTTAGTTCTCCGCACGTATGTGTTCTATACATTTACTAGCCTCCTTTAGCTTTTGCTAAATATTTCATTTTTTATTTTTCTTGTATTCTTCCCAATCTTGTAAGAATCTTTTTATTCCAACATCTGTAAGAGGATGTAAGAACATCTTTTTAAGTACATCAAAAGGAATAGTTGCTATATCAACACCTATCATCGCAGCTTCTACTACATGCATTGGATGTCTTACACTTGCGGCGATTACTTCTGTCTCAAAACCATAGTTTGTGTATATTTGCATAATTTCCTCTAGTAACCTTAAACCATCATTGCCATTATCGTCAATCCTTCCTATAAATGGGCTAACATACGTTGCGCCAGCTTTTGCGGCAAGCAAAGCCTGATTGGCACTAAATACAAGTGTAACGTTTGTTTTAATTCCTTCGGTTGATAGTATTTTAACGGCCTTAATGCCATCTGGGGTCATTGGAATTTTAACAACAACATGATCGTCTAGGGAAGCGAGTTTTCTGGCTTCCTCTACCATTTCATCCCATTTTAAAGATATAACTTCAGCGGAAACTGGACCTTGAACAAGTTCGCAGATTTCTTTTATTCTTTTTTCAAAATCTGCACCTTCTTTTGATATAAGCGTTGGGTTGGTTGTAACCCCATCAACGATGCCCCATTCAACTCCTTGCCTTATCTCGTCAATATTTGCAGTATCAAGAAATATTTTCATAATCGCACCTCCAACATAACCGTTTTAATTTTATTTTCAATGGAATTTTATAATTTTTTTCTCTTATCAATTTCTTTTTTTACTTCTTCTTTACCGAATTTTACTAGATATGTATTTTCAGATTTTGTGTACATATCGTTACCAGCGTATAAAAGCAAACCATCAGAGATACCATCTTTGTACTCATTTTCATTGTAATGAATACCAACAATCTCGCCAACATAGAGTATGTGGTCACCATAAGTTTTACTATCTATTAATTTACATTCATAGCAAGCGATTGCATTTTCTAAAATAGGAACATCTAATTTTTTGCCTTTTATATATTTTATACCAAAAAAATTAATTTTATCCAAATCTTTTCCCGAAGTTCTTCCAAGAAATCCAGATAGCTTGTAATCATCGTATTTAATGAAGTTCAGTGAGAACATTCCGGATTTTTCGATAAATTCTTTTGTGAACCTTTTTGGAGAAATTGCTACTCCGTATAATGGGGGGGCAAACGATATTTGTGTGTGCCATGCTGCCGACATAAAGTTTATCGAATTATCGCACTTTGAACCCACTATTGCGACCGGAAAAGGGTAATGAAAGTAATATTTTTCACTTTTCTCAACAAATATCATACTGCTTCACCTCGTATTCACATCGTAAGCTTTGCTAATTATTTAAAAAATTATCAAATATATTCTAACATAAACTGTCAATTTTACCAACAATGTGGTATAATTTTTCTGAAGTAGAGGAGGTGTTTGAGTTGGATAAGTTTATAGATAAAAACAAATTCAAGGGAATGACTCTTAAAGATGCCATCGAATATCTAAATAATTATCCTGAATCAACAGAACTTTTTGAAAGGTCATTTGAAGTAATAAGTAGCGAGGAAGAAAGGCTTAACGCGTTTATAACTGTCAAAAATGAGATTGAAAAGGGTATACCGATTGGTATAAAGGACAATATAAATGTTAAGGGTATGAAAACTACATGTGCTTCGAAGATATTGGAAGGATACGTTGCCCCTTATGATGCAACTGTTATTAAAAAATTAAGAGTATGTGGATATGCTTTCGTTGGTAAAACTAATCTTGATGAATTTGCGATGGGTGCAAGTACAGAGTATTCCGCATTTGGCCCGACGAGAAACCCACATGATGTTGAAAGAGTAGCTGGTGGAAGTAGCGGAGGGTCTGCAGCTGCCGTTGCATCTGGTGAGGTAATTGCCGCACTTGGTAGTGATACGGGAGGTTCTATAAGACAACCAGCTGCCTTTTGTGGAGTGGTAGGTTTTAAACCAACTTATGGTCTTGTCTCAAGATACGGATTGGTTGCTTTTGCTTCATCTTTAGATCAGATTGGACCAATAACGAAGACAGTGGAAGATAGTGCAATTCTTATGAATATAATAGCGGGAAAAGATGAAAACGATGCCACAACTGTTGATAGAAATATTGATTTTACGCAATTTGTAGGTAAGCAGATACCAAAAATGAAAATTGCTGTTGCAAAACAATCTTTTGGTGAAGGTGTTGAAGAAGGTATAAAAAATAGAGTAAATGAATTTGTACAAGAACTATCAAGGCATGGTCATGATGTTGATGTCGTTGATATAGATGAAATTAAATATTCTGTTGCTACGTACTATATAATTGCCCCATCTGAAGTAAGCTCAAACCTTTCAAGGTTTGATGGTGTAAAATATGGTCTTAGGATATCCTCTGATTCTCTTCGTGAAATGTATGAAAAAACAAGAGGTTTAGGCTTTGGGGAAGAGGTAAGAAGGAGGATACTTATAGGAACGTTTAATTTAAGTGCAGCGTATTACGATGCCTACTTTGAAAAAGCCCAAAAGGTTAGAAGGGTTATAGCGAATAAACTGTATAGCATATTCGAAAAGTATGATTTTATAGTAACCCCAACTTCGCCGATAGTTGCATTTAAGGTGAATTCGGTGAATGACCCGCTGGTTTACTATATGATGGATATATTTACCATCCCTGCTAATTTGGCTGGTATACCTGCGATAAGTATTCCATATGGAAAGAGCGAAAATCTTCCCGTTGGTATACAAATCATGGGACCGAGGTTCTCAGATGCAAAATTACTTGGTTTTGCTGATTGGGTAGAGAGAAATCTGGGGAAATCATGAAAATTCTGAAAGGTACGAAAAAGATATGAAAATAATTAGGAGGTGTTTTAATGTCCCAATTTGATAGATACCGTCCTGTAATAGGTCTTGAAATACATGTTCAATTAAACACGAAGACAAAAGCTTTTTGTAATTGTAGCGCGGACGTTTTTGATTTAGAACCGAATACAGCTATTTGTCCGGTCTGTACGGGTCAACCAGGTGCATTACCTGTCCCTTCTCAAGAAATGTATGATTTAGGTACGAAGCTTGCATTAGCGTTAAATTGTAAGATAAACGAATATACAAGGTTTGACAGAAAGAATTACTTTTATCCAGATCTTCCAAAGGGTTATCAAATAACACAGTTTTTTTACCCGCTGGCAGAATATGGTTATCTTGAAGTTAAAGGTAAAAAAATCAGGATAAGAAGGATTCATCTCGAAGAGGATGCTGGTAAACTACTCCATTCTGGAGACAGTATTACCGAAGCTGACTATTCTTTAGTTGATATGAACCGCTGTGGAATACCTCTTGCTGAAATTGTTACAGAACCAGACATTGAGTCTCCAGAAGAGGCAAAGATGTTTATGGAAAAACTGAGGACGTTACTTAGATATCTGGAAGTTAGCAGTGGCGATATGGAAAAAGGCGCATTGAGATGTGATGCCAATATCTCGGTTATTGACCTTCATACAGGGAAGCAAAGCAACAAGGTTGAAGTGAAGAATATGAACTCTTTCAAGTTTGTTGAAAAGGCTCTTGAGTATGAATTCGAAAGAATTAAATCTTTAATGGAAGAAGGAAAAGAAGTGGAAAGAGAAACACGTGGATGGAATTTAAGTACAAAATCTACTGTCAGTATGAGAAGTAAAGAAGAAGCTCACGATTATAGGTATTTCCCTGAACCAGATATACCTCCCATCGTTTTAACCAAGGAGTATATTGAGAAAATAAGAGGCACATTATCAGAATTACCAGATGAACGCTTGAAAAGATTTGTTAGAGAATATCAACTATCTGAGAAAGATGCTTGGGTTTTTGTTGAGGATAAGGAAATTGCTGATTTTTATGAAGTAGTTGTTGCTAAAACAAAAGAGCCGAAAGAGACTGCTAATTGGTTTTTAACAGAACTATTCCGTTTGTACTCCGAACATGGGAAAGAAAAAGTAAAAGTTCAACCGGAACATTTTGTTGAACTCTTTGATTTAATAAAGAATGGAACCATTTCAAGAAACATCGCTAAAGAAGTGTTTTCAGAGTGCGCTTTAAGTGGTAAATTGCCAAGTGAATTAGTTGAACAGAAGGGTTTAAAGCAAGTTGATGACGTAGCTTTGATTGAAGAAATAGCAAAAAAAGTCATTGAAAGTAATCCGCAGCAGGTAGAAGCATTTAAAAAAGGCAAAGAAGGACTTTTTGGATTTTTCGTTGGTCAGGTCATGAAAGAAACAAAAGGTAAGGCAAATCCAAAAACTGTCAATGATATACTCAACAAATTACTCCGTGGATAGGATATTGACAAAGCATTTATACTTTTTTGTAAATCTAGGAGGGGGTTTTATGAAAATAAAATCTTTTAAAGTTTTAAAGTTCGTAGTTTTAATGATTCTTATCGTTGTTTTTTCCAATGCTTTTAGCTATGACATTATCCCAGAAATTCAGGGAATATACAATTCTTTCTCTCTTAACGTATGGAACTTAGCTTTGGTTGTGGAAAACTATCACTATGCCGCAGGATTAAGGATTTTTGATGAAGCAGTAAGAAGTGAATCCTACAAACTCGGTTTTGTTACAATGAAAAGGCAAATTGATAAGAGCTATTTTAATTTGTTAGCATTTGTAGGTCAATCATACGGTGTAGTTTTGACAATTGGATATGAGAATTATTCTATACCAACAACAGGTTACGAGAGGACTTATTATATATCATCTACACAATCTATTTTAGCGGAATACTCAAAAACATGGTTTTCAATACCTGCTTTACCATTTGGTGAAACAACTATAGGCCCATTTGCGCTTAATTACGAAGGATTTTCTTTATCTAAACTTAGTGTAAGTGATCCACGTATATCGATTAGTATGAAAAGGGGATTTGCAAATATTGACCCACTTCAGCTAAGTTTTGTTCAAATTGGCAATATATACTCACTTGGATTTTATGTATTTTCTGATAAGTCTCTTGAACAAGGAGCTACGGTGAACCTTGGTTGGGATTTTGACGAAGGAAGGATAGTGGGTGTGCTTGGCGGAAGGATATTTATAGACTTGTGGGATTTTAGATTCTTTTTCTCAGCTTATGGGACGTACATTCCGTCATCGGAGAATGTAAAATTCGGCATTTGGTTCAGATTCCTTTCTCCTATCCAGGGAGATCTGATTATCCAAAATAACGTTGGATACTTCAAGATTAAGATGGCCGATATTTTTTAAGAAAAATAAAATTTGATAGCGGGGATGAACAAGTTGGACGACATAAAAAATTTTAAATTAGGCTTGTACGTTCATATACCGTTTTGTAAGAAAAGATGTATTTATTGTGATTTTGTAAGCTATGTTGAGAATAATTTTGACGAATATACAGAATATCTCTTAAAGGAAATTGATTTGTACAAAGAGTATTTAAATTCTGGAATTGACACACTTTACATTGGTGGTGGGACTCCAAGTATTTTCCCCATAAAAAACATCAGTAAAATTTTTGAAAAATTAGAACCTTATATTTCAAATAACGCAGAAATAACGATAGAAGTAAATCCAGAAAGCTTCACAAAAGAGAACGCGCAATTTTACAAAAAAATAGGTGTAAATAGAATAAGTATGGGTCTTCAAAGTGCCGATGATGTTGTTTTGAAAAAGTCTGGGCGGCTCTATGATTTCGAGACCTTTATAAGGAAATTTGATATTGCCAAAAGATATTTTGATAATATAAATGTTGATTTTATAATAGGCCTTCCTGGTGAGAGTTGGAGTACAATTGGAAAAAATGTTCAGTTCATTAGTGATTTTTTACCAGATCATATTTCAGTTTATATGCTTGAAGTTCATAATGATAAAAACAACAGCGTTTTAAAAAAACCAGATGACCAAACTTTCCAGAGATACGATGATTTTTTGAACGCAATTAGTGGTTTTGGTTACGAAAGGTATGAAATATCTAACTTTGCTTTGAACGGCAAATATTGCAAACATAATTTGAAATATTGGGCAAATACAGATTACGTTGGTTTAGGTATCTCAGCTGGTGGGCATATTGGTTTTTTGAGGTACAACAACCATGAGAGTTTTTCAGATTATTTTATTTCTATATCCGAAGGGAAATTCCCAAGGGCTTACGAATCTTTAAATACTCCCGAACGCGAGGCTCTAGAAACAACTTTTATGAACTTACGTACAATGTTGGGAGTAGATAAAGAATATATTAAAGAAAAAACAAATATAGACATTTCCCCCGTTATGGATGCGTTGAAAAACAAGTTTGATTTCTTTGATGGAAAAAAACTTTCAGAAAAAGGCATGGATTTCAGCAATCTTTTCTTCGTTACTCTACTTAGTTTTTGGGAGGAATACTTTAGATGAGACAAGAGATAACTATAATTGTTGTTTCTTATTTGATATTATTCATAATTGGCGCACTGGCTATGTATAGCCTTGATATCGCACGAGAAAGAGTCCTTGGGACTTCAAGTAATTTTTTTGTTAAACATTTGTTCAACATATTTGTTGGTCTTATTGCTTTTTATGTTGCTATGAACATACCTTTCTCCTTTTACGAAAAACATGTAAAACTTTTTTACTTTTTAGGTATTTTGCTTTTGCTTATTGTTTTTGTTTTTCCACCTGTTAACGGAGCACACAGATGGATAAATATTCGTGGTTTTACACTACAATCATCAGAGTTTGCAAAGATTATTTTGATACTTTTCTTATCTATTTATGCGAAGAATAATTATAAAGAAATGGAGAAATTCACAAAAGGCTTTGTTGTTCCATTACTTTATTCTATAGTATACGTCGCTCTAATTATTATAGAACCTAATCTG
This sequence comes from Fervidobacterium sp. 2310opik-2, assembly GCF_011057735.1. Classification (NCBI taxonomy): domain Bacteria; kingdom Thermotogati; phylum Thermotogota; class Thermotogae; order Thermotogales; family Fervidobacteriaceae; genus Fervidobacterium; species Fervidobacterium sp. 2310opik-2. The sequence continues at coordinate 39,927 of NZ_LNGG01000002.1, forward strand.
AGTACATCTTTATTGACTTTCATCATAGCAATTGTTGCAATGTACTATGGTGGTACCAAGTTGTCATATTTTATATTTTCTTTTGTGGCTGCTGTAACATTCATAGTAATTGCTTCCTCGGCCGGATTGCTGCATCCATATCAATTGGGAAGGTTAAGATACTTTTTCAGTGGAACAATGGCCCCACAAGTTGATATAGCATTAAAAACTTTGAAAAACTCCAATGCTACAGGACTTGGCATTGGTAATGGATGGTTGAAAGTTTATGTTCCTGAAGCGGAAAGTGACTTTGTGCTTTCAGTGATAGGTGAGGATCTTGGATTTTTTGGAATTTTAATTGTTGGTGTAATGTATTTCTTTTTAACTTATGCTCTTATGAGGGCTGCAAGTTATATAAAAGATGTAGCGGTAAGGGTTTTCACATGGTCTTACGCAACGGTAATTATGTTGCATGTAGTAATTAATTTCGGAGTTTTTTCTGGATTTTTCCCAGTAACAGGTGTACCATTACCATTCATCAGTACAGGCGGAAGTTCTATAATTTCATTACTAATTGGATTTGGAATAATAATGTCTGGGTTGACTCAAAAACAAGGTGAAGATACTGGCGAAAAAACAAACATAAAAGAATATTATATACAAAGATAAATACAAGGAGTGAATTAGATTGAAGAAATTGAAAATAGCCGCAGCAGGTGGTGTGACCGGTGGACACCTTTATCCAAACATCGCTGTATTGGAAGAATTTCAAAAAAGATACGATATTGAGATACTTTACTTTTGTGTAAGTGGGAAAATTGAGGAAAGATTGCTTCCGGTTGTTCATCCGGAGTTTAAAAGGTACACGATTAATGTAAAAGGTTTGAGGAGACCTGTTTTCCATCCGGAAAATATTATTAGATTTTCCAAGTTAATTTCAAATTCGAAAAAGATTCAAGAAGAATTGAAGAAATTTTCACCGGATTTTGTTTATGTATCTGGAGGATACGTTAGTTATCCCGTTGCAAAAGCTGCGAAAAGGCTTGGTATACCTGTTTTCGTTCAAGAGCAAAACACATTACCTGGTAAGGCAAATATAGCCATTTCAAAATTTGCAAAGCGCGTTTTTTTATCTTTTGAAGAATCGATCCAAAGATTTCCAAAAAAAATTCATAATAAAATAGAAGTTGTTGGAAATCCAATATGGGCAAGAGATGGGAAAGTAGAACTCCCGCATCCAACAGTTATAGTAATTGGCGGGAGTGGGGGAAGCGAGTTTTTGAATAAAATAACACTTGAAATTGCTTTAGAAATGCCGGATGTCAATTTTATTCTCTCTTCTGGTGGAAAAAAATTGGATGGTACGGTTCCTAATAACGTTCAAGTAAAAGATTATATAGACAACATGTACGCGTATTGGAGAAGTGTTGATGCTGCAATTACAAGAGGTGGGGCAACAACAATATCAGAATTGATATACTTCAACGTTCCGGCAATTGTTGTTCCATGGGAAGGTTCGACAGAATCTCATCAAATTCTTAACGCAAAGATAATTGAAAAAGAACAACTTGGTGTTATGATAAGGGAGAATGAGTACAATAAAGAAAAATTTGTTCAAGCACTTAGAGGTATAATAAATAAAGGTAGAAAATTCGAAGAACGAACAAATCCCGCTATTAAAATTGTTGAATCGATAAGTTCTGTTTTAGGCTTATAAGTTTAAAATTTAAAACAAGAAAAGTAAAGAAGGAGTGTATGGAAAAGATGGAAAATATTCAGATAAAGAAAAAGATACACTTTGTTGGTGTCGGTGGCATTGGAATGAGCGCTCAAGCAATGCATGAGCATTTTAACGGAAATATCGTCTCTGGCAGCGACCCATATAGTTCAGATACAACAAAGCACCTTGAAAGTATTGGAGTTAAGGTTTTTCATTCACATGAAGAAAAAAATGTGGAAAATGTTGATGAAGTAATAGTTACACCCGCGATTTCAAAGACTAACCCGGAATATGTAAAGGCTCAAGAACTGGGAATACCCATAACAATGCGTATTGATCATTTTAGGAGGATATTAGAACCATTTCGCGGTTTTGCTGTAACTGGTACCGATGGAAAATCTACAACAACTTCGATGCTGGCAAACAGTCTTATAAATCTTGGGGCAGACCCTTACGTTTTTCTTGGCGCACTCCACAATAAGCTTGAGCACGGTAATTATCGACATGGTAAGAGCGATATAGCTGTTTACGAATTGGATGAGAGTCAACCTGGGTACGAACTTTTTAGACCTGAATTTCTGATAATTACAAATATTAGAGAGGATCATGTAGAAAATTACCAGAGTCTGGAACATTACTATAGCAGTTTTGAAACTTTGATTAAAAATTCCAAATTTGTAGTTACATTTGCTGATGAGAAAAAATTCAAAGGTAATGTAACTTTCGGAGTTTATTCTGGAGATTTTAAGCTTGTGGAAAGAAAACAAGAAGGATTTTATCAAACGGTGACAATTTTTACTCCGTATGGCGAAAGAAAATTTTTCTTACCAGTTCCAGGTTATCATAACGCACTCAACGCATTGGCTGTTATTTCACTTCTTTCGAGTATAGGATACAACATAGATAAAGTACTAGATTCTTTCGAAGATTTTAGACTGCCAGGTAGGAGATTCAATGTAAGTTACGACAATCCTTCAAGAAAAATAACAATTGTCGATGATTACGCACATACTGCTGATGAAATAGAAGTTCTTTTAAAAACCTCAAGAGAAGTCTACCCGGAGAGGAAAATCGTTTTAATCTTCCAACCGCACAGGTACACACGATTCAAAAGGGAAGCGGAAAGATTTAAAAGAATTCTCCAAAGTGCTGATGAAATATACATAACGGAAATATATGGCGCGTTTGAAACTAAAAATGGTGTTACGGCAAAGAATATAGTCAGCGAAATAGCCAAAGCAATATTTGTAGAAAAAATAGAAGATTTAAAGAACATCGAACTACAAGATAACGCTGTTTACATGTTTGTTGGTGCTGGTAATATATACAACATTTCGCGCGAAATAGTTGCAGGGCTAAATACTGCAAGCGGGAATCGGGGGGAAAGTAGTGATACTTAAGGAAATATTTATAAAAGGCTTCAAATCTTTTGCTGAGCCTGTTAGACTTGAAATTTCAAATAGAGTCACCGCTATCGTTGGACCAAACGGTTCAGGGAAGTCCAACGTTGTTGACGCTATAAGATGGGTTCTCGGTGAACAGTCGATGAAAGAGATAAGGGCTCAGGAAAGAGAAGATGTTGTATTTTGGGGGAACGAAAAGAAACCACCTGCTCAATTTGCGTACGTTGAATTGGTTTTTGAAAATGGGAACGAACGTGTTTCAATTGCACGTGAATTGTCACGTGATGGTACGGGTAGGTATTTGTTGAATGGCGATGTTGCAAGGTTAAAAGATATAAGAGATTTCTTGATGCAGCATGGTTATGGGAAAAACCCCTATTCTATTATTGGCCAAGGTCAAATAGATAGAATAGTGTCATCTACACCAGAAAATCTTAGGACGATGATAGAAGAGATAGCAGGAATAGGAATATACAGGGAAAAGAAGAAAGAAGCTCTCTCAAAGCTTGAAACTACGCAAATAAATCTTAACAGAATTAGTGACATATTGTTTGAAATGGATAAAAACAGAAAATCATTGTATTTAAAGGTCAAGCGTGCAGAAAGGTATATTGAATATTCTGAGAAGCTTGAAACACTCAAAAAAGAATATTTTGGTGGAGTTTACAAAATAGAAAAGCAAAGATTATCCGATATGGAAAATTACCATAGTGAACTTAATGTAAGCCTTAAAGAAAAATTAAGACATTTGGCTCAACTAGAAATGGAATGGTCAAATTTAAAAGACGAGTTCAATCAGATAGATGTTGAAATGGAAAGCTATACAAAGACATTAGAAGAATTTAAGACAAGAGAAAATCAACTACTTGAAATAAAAGAAAAATTTTCAAAGAAACTGAGCGAACTTGAAAATAAATATATAGAAATAACAACCCGTGTTGATATGCTCAATGAAGAAACGAACACTCTAAAAAATAGGAATGAAGAAATAAAATTAATTTTGGCGAAAATTTTGGAAGAGCTTAACGAAAAAGAAAAAGTTCTCTCGGAACTTGAAGATGAGAAATCCAAAATTTTTACCCAATACACCGAACAAGAAAAGGAAATATTAAAGAAAAAGCAGGAATACGAAGAAATAGAAAAAAATCTTTCAAAAATTCATAATGAAATTATAAGATTAAATGAGAACAATCAAGATATAAAACACCGCCTTGAGATGATACAAAGTCAAAGGGTAAATAAGGAAGATCGAAAGCAAGAATTAGAAGACGAAATATCAGATTTAGAGAAACATCTACTTGACATAGTTGAAAAAGAAAACGAGCTTGTTAAAGAACTCGAAAGTATAAAATCGTCAATAGAAGAGTATAGAAAGAAAAAAGAGGAAAAAAGTTTATTACTAGAGAAGTTAGTGAAACGCGAGAAAGAAGTCAAAGCAGAGATAGACGTAATAAAGAGGCAAATTTCAGAGTACCAGGGATTTGGTCACTCTATAAGAAAAATATTTGAGAACAAAGATATTTTTGATGGGTTGATAGACGTTGTCGCTAATCTTATCGATTTTGACAAGTCTTTATCGACCGCGTATGAAGTTCTTCTCGGCGGAGCTGTTCAAAATGTTGTTGTGAAAACAGCAGAAGATGGAAAGAAAATAATAGAATTTCTAAAAGCCGGAGAATATGGTAGGGCAACGTTTATTCCTTTAGATTTAATCGATTCATCATTTTCGGAGATAAAGGGTTTAGAAAAAGAAGAAGGATTCATTGGCTATGCAGCCAAACTTGTGAACGTCTCAAAAGAGTACGAAGCGCTTCCGTACTTTCTTTTCGGGAACGATATAATAGTTAAAGACATCGACAATGCGATAGAGATAAAGAGAAAGTATAACATCCGTTCAAGGATAGTTACGCTAGATGGAGAACTCATCTCCGGAAGAGGAGCAATGAGTGGTGGAAGGTCAAAAGAAGATTACGCCAATTCGATAATTGCCAGAAGAGTTAGGTTGAAAACTTTGGAAGAAAATATAGAGCAAATCGAACATGAAAAGGAAAATACAGAAAATGAAATTTCGGTTATAAATAAGGAAATCAACGAGTTGCAAAACAATATGAATATAGTTAGGGAAGAACTTGCAACCGTTTCAAGCCGATCTTTATCTTCGAAAAGAGTATTAGAGGAACTACAAAAAGCCTACAAGGAAATCACAAATGAAATTTCTGACCTTGTTAAACTTGAAGCAGAGTACAACGCAAAATACGAGGGGAACATAGCAAGAATAGAAGTTTTGGAAAATCAATCAAAAGAACTCGATGAAAAGAGGAAAAATCTTCAAAATAGTGTTAATGAATTTTCAAAGGGACTTGATGAACATAGGAAAAAATTAGAGCAACTCAATGAATCTATAGCTACTTACCGTGCGGAAGTAAAGAATTTGTTTGAGAGAAAATTACAATACAACGCAGAAAGTGATAGGATAAATTCAAGGATAGAAGAGATTAAGGATGAGCTTATAAATGCAAAGTCTGTTATATCAAAACTTGAAGAAGATATTGATGAAACGAAAAAGTTTCTCTTGGAAAATGAAAAAGAGTTAGAAACGTTGAGAAATACCTCTCAAGAGTTATTTTCTGGCATACGCGAAAAGAAAGCAGGGAAAGAAGAGAAGCTTCAAAAGCTTGAACAACTTGAGAAAGAGTTACGAGACCAGAAGACAGAAATAGAATCTATAAAAGAACGCATTCACGAAACAGAAATGAGACTTCAAGAAATATCGTTTAGAATATCAAATATTCCTGAAGAATATAGAACACCTATCGATGTGGAACCAGAAAAATTAGACGAACTTGCTAATGAAATTAAGGATCTAGAAAACAAACTCAAAATGTTAGGTGCAGTAGACTTAACAGCGATAGATGAATACAAAGCCATTGAGCAAGAATACAACGAGCTATTAAAGCAGAAACAAGACTTAGAAGATGCAAAAAAGAAACTGGAAGAACTTATTGAGCAAACAAACGCACAAGCACGTGAACAATTTTTAAGGGTATTTAATCAAATAAATAGTGCTTTTAGAACGTATATAGAAAACCTATTTTACGGAGGAACTGGCGGAATGAGAATTTTAGACGATGGTGATATATTGGAATCGGGTATAGAAATAACGATTTCTAAAGCTGGTAAAAGGGTTCAAAGACTTCAATTATTATCTGGCGGAGAAAAAGCGCTTGTTGGTATAGCATTAATAATGGCAATGCTTGAAGCTAATAAAGGAGTTTTTTACGTGCTTGACGAAGTTGACGCTCCGCTTGATGATTACAATTCTGAGAAATTTAGACGTTTATTGGAACAAGAGCATTCACAATTTATAGTTATCACACACAATAAACTCATAATGGAGGCTGGAGACATAGTTCATGGAGTAACCATGGTAGATGGTATTTCTAAGATATTACAAGTTAAGATGGAGGAGGTAACAGCGTGAGATATCTATACTTTTTACAACAATTCTTTGAAAGGCTCCCGGCACCGGCTTTTATCAAAGATAATAGATTTAGATTTATCTGGATAAATAAAGAGCTAGAAAACGTACTCCAATTACCTGAAGGAAAACTAATTGGCAAGCTCGAATCAGAAATACTGGGAGATGAAGAGATAAACAATATTGATAGAAAAGTTATGAGAACAAGAAGAAATCAGATTCATGAAAAAGTTATAAACGGAAGGTATTTTAGTATCCATAGGATGCCGATTAGGCTTGGTGATGGTTCTTATGGTGTCGCAGGAGTAATGTTTGATATGACCGAAAAGGTTTTAGAGCAATCACTTTATAAGCTTCAATCGTTTGTTGAAAAGATAATCATTGAAGCTTTAAGTAATTCCGAAGGTGATCCAACAAAATTTGCAGTCGAACTCGGGATGAAGTTCCACGCAGAATATCCGGAAATAGCTTATGCTTTACTTAAAGATAATGATTATGTTGTTGGTAAGGAGGATGAAAAAGTTTTAGAAAAAGCAAAAGGGTTAAACGAATTAAAGAGTTTTACTGTCGAGAAAAAGCATTACATGGTGATACCTGTGGAAAATTATAAATTTATCATTCACGTTCCGGAAGAATACACTGACATATCAAAAGCGATATCTTCTTTTTTGTCTTCTCAGGCTCTTGCGGCTATTAGATTTTTGCAAACACAGAAAATCTACAAAGAAATGGTAACAAGCTTTGAAAGTCTGTCAAAACTTGTATCTCTTTGGGAAAAATCAACATCTTTGGAAGAGTATCTCCAATCAATGCTTAATGAACTTGTGAAATTAGTACCCGAAGCACAAAAAGCCTCCATTTGGATGCTTGATGGTGATATATACAAATGTGTGGCTGTTTATAACTACGATAGTGAAATAAAAAACGCTGTCTTTAGAGCTGATGAAGACAATTATGGACCTGCGATTGGAGAAAACAAAGTTGTTGAACTTGAAGAGGCTTACAAGCTCAATTTGGAAAGTCCGCAAAGGGATTTGTGGATTAAGGCGGGAGTTACAGATCCAAAATTTATACCTCTTGTTGGGAGTGTAAAAATAGGTGATAAGAGACTTGTGATTATTTCTTTGGACAACTTTGAAGGGAAAAGATTTTCAGAAGCAAGCAAAAAGTTGCTCCAAGTTTTTGTTGAGATTCTCTCAGCGTTTTTGAGAAAGTAAAAAATAAAGAGTATAGAGGATTTTATGCCTTTTCGACTCGAAAAAATTTTAACGTTAAGAAAAAAAGAGGAAGAAAGTATAAAGGAAGAATTAAATAGGATAAGGTTATTGATAAGAGAAGTTGAAGATGAAATTGATAAGGTTAAAAAATCCAAAAACGATGTAGAAAATCAGTTGCGTACTGGTACGCAAACCGGTGCGCAGCTTGGTTTTTTACTATACTTATTAAGGATGTACAATGATTACATTCTTACTCTTAAAAAAAAGCTTGAAAATCTAAGACTTGAAGAAGAAGAGATACTTAGAAAGTTTTTAGAAAAGCGAACTGAAAGGAAAAGTTTTGAAAAGTTGAAAGAGCGCTATATCGAAAAGCAAAGCTTTGAAAACGATAGGAAAGAAAGAGCAACTATAGACGAAGTTGCGTTGCAAAAATACTTCAGAAATATCGATAATACAAGGGGGTAAATGCTTTGATTCACCTATTTAAAATAATTAGCTCTTTTATTACTCTTCCGGGGTTATTCGTAACTGTGTTTTTATTATTGTTTGCACTTTACTTTAAAAAGAGAAAAAAATTGGCTTTTTTATTTTTATCATTTGCTTTGGTTTTTTATTTTCTAACATCTAATTTGTTTGCCTATTTAATTTCAAAAACTTTTGTTTTAAAAGACACCGAAGATAAAGGTATATTTATAGTTGTTTTAGGAGGCGGTGTTGACGAATTTTCAAATAATGTTGAGATAGGTAAGCATACTTTAAGACGACTGTACAAAGCTTTGGAGTTATACAAAAATAGACCAAGAAAAATAATCGTTACTGGCGGAATAATCGATAAAGGGGTTCCCGAAGCTCTTATTATGAAAAATGTACTTTTAAATTTTGGAGTACCCGAAGAGGATATAATTTTAGAATCAAAAGCAAGGAATACATTCGAAAACGGTAAGTGTACATTCGAACTTATCGGTGATGTGCCGATAACTTTAGTGACAAGTACAATACATATGAAAAGAAGCCTTTTTGTTTTTAGAAAGTTTTTTAAAGATGTAAGTTTTGTAAGCGCAGATGTGCCGGTTGATTTTAGAAATTCTTATCTCGATTATATACCATCTGCTAATGCGTTTTATTCACTTTGCAATTTTTCCCATGAATTATTTGGGATGATACAGTACAAGTTGTTATATGCTAAATAATTAAGTTTTAAAATGAAGGGAGGGAATTAGATGTTTCCGCTGTACGATACTATCCCTAGTATACGTAAGCCTTTTGTGAACATAATGATAATAATTGTGAACGTAATCGTTTTTGCTTATGAACTCATGATTTCGAGTATGGATTGGTCTGGGGAAGTATTAGAAGGATTTTTTCGCACATTTGGTTTTGTCCCAGAAAAGATGTTTTACGCTTTTCCAATTGTTGCGATGTTTACACACATGTTTGTTCATGGTGGTTGGTCTCACATAATTGGTAATATGTGGTTTTTGAAGATATTTGGTGACAATGTTGAAGACGCAATGGGTCATTTCAAGTTTTTTATTTTTTACATCACCGGTGGGCTTTTTGCTCTCTTCTTCCATGTAATTTTTAACCCATTCTCACCATATCCACTTGTTGGTGCATCTGGTGCAATCTCAGCTGTAATGGGGGCTTATTTTGTATTATTTTATTATTCAAGAATAGTTTCTCTTGTCTTTTTGATTTTGCCGTTTATCGTTGAAATTCCAGCTTTTATTTACCTTCCATATTGGTTTATAATACAAGTGTTGAATGGTTTGCTAGCTGACGTGACAGGTACAGGGGTTGCTTATTGGGCACATGCAGGAGGTTTTATATACGGTGTGATAGTAGGTATGAGAGTTAGAAAGAAAAGATATTGGTACTAAAATGGATTGCAAAAATAAATATGGAAGGGAGCAAAAATTATGGGAAACGCAAAGAGGAAGAAAATCGTTATTGTTAGCACCGGTGGAACAATTGCGATGATAAAAAAGGGGAGGACAGTTGTACCTTTTGATAAAGGGAACGCACTTGTGACAGATATACCAGAACTTTATGATATAGCAGATATAGAAGTTTACGAATTTTCTAATGTACCGAGTCCTTATATGACTCCAAATACCATGTGGGAACTTGCAAAAAAAATAGACGAATTTCTTGAAGAAAAAGGTTACGATGGAGTGGTTGTAACTCACGGTACGGATACATTAGAAGAAACAGCTTATTTTCTTGACTTAGTATTAAAAACTGAAAAACCGGTTGTTTTAACAGCATCGATGAGAAATATAGGTGAACTTAGCACAGATGGGCCCAGGAACGTTCTCTCATCAGTGATGGTTGCGGCTTGTGACGAATCGTACGGTATGGGTGTTGTTGTATGCCTTAACGATGAGATACATGCAGCAAGGGAAGTAACAAAAACTTATACGAGCAACGTTGCGACATTTGACTCTCCAGGTTACGGACCACTGGGAATAGTTGACGAAAATAACGTTATCTACATTAGAAAATCACTCACAAGAGAAAAGATAATAACGGATAAAATAGAAGAAAAAGTTGCGATTGTTAAGACATTTACCGGTGATGATGGCTCAATTCTAAGAGCGGTTTATAATATGGGTTACAAAGGCATTGTTCTTGAGGGGTTTGGAAGAGGAAACGTACCTCCTCAACTTTCCGATGTGGTTGAAGAAATTACTAAGAATGGTGTGCCAATCATTGTTACATCAAGATGTTTTAAAGGAAGAGTTTACCCTATATATGGTTATACCGGAGGAGGAGCGGATTTAAGAAAAAGAGGTGCTATATTAAGTGAGCATCCATTAGCTCAGAAAGCAAGGATAAAACTGATGGTTGTACTTGGGAAAACGAACGATTTAGAAGAGATAAGAAAATATTTTGAAAAACATATAGGAGGCCCCGTGAATGAAATTGAGCATTAGACAAAAAGCTTTGTTAATTATACTAATATACGCTCTCATAATGTTTATTGCTTTTGCGACATTTAAAACTCTGCTTCATGTTTTTGTATTTTCTCTTGTTTCTGTATTAGTGGTCAATTTCTTGCTTAGAGTTTTAATGAGAATAAAAGTTCCTTATCCAATTGCTGTAACGCTTTCATTGTTGATATATTTTGGCGTGCTGATATATGCATTTGTAAACATTATTCCTCCTGTTTTTAAGCAGGTGAATTCTTTTTATGAGTTTATGAAAAATATATTAGATTCGAAATACTGGGAGAATTATTTAGTTGATAATCCAGAGCTATCTGAGATAATTGGAAAAATTGCCGAATGGGCTAGTCCAAAAATAAACGAACTAATCACTACGTTGGCTGTAAATCTTGCTAAAAGTGTTCCTAATTTCTTAGTGGTAATATTTTATAGCATACTTTTTACCGTTTACATAACTATATATACTAATTGGACTACAAAATCGTTACCTGGATTATTTCCAAAAAAAGTCAGGGGACTTGTCGAGGACTTTTTAAAGAAACTTGGTATCGCTTTGTCAAGTTACGTTGATGTTTTGCTACTTGGTGCGTTTATAGTTTCTATATCGTTCTACGTACTTTTTAGTTTCTATTTGCCTGAATACAAAATCTTACTCGCTTTTTGGGGGTTTGTTACAAACTTTATACCCATTGTTGGTGTTGTTATCGAATGGATTCCAATATTGATTGTTAGTCTTGGACTTGGATTGAAAAATTTCATAATTGTAAACATTGTTGTTATGCTCATACACTTAGGCGCATTTTTGTTCTTTATCTTTATAATGAAAAAACGCGCGGATATAAATCCGGTTTTGATGCTTATATTTATTTTCTTAGTTGGAATTTTATACGGTCTTGTTGGGACATTTTTTGCGGTACCGGTTGCTATATTCTTTGTTACACTGTGGAATGAATTTGTAAAAAATGAACTGGAAATTTAGAAAATTCAACGTCTTTTCGTTAATCATTCAAATATATTATCTTTACTCGGGAAAACCTTGTTTTTGACTTCGGTTTTGTAAGATTTAACCGCGTTTAGCATTATCTCGTATGTATTTGCGTATCTTTTTACAAATTTTAAATCCATAGTAGTTAATCCAACAACATCGTGGAATACCAATACTTGTCCATCACAATACCTACCAGCCCCTATTCCTATGGTAGGTATTTTTATGTTTTCCGTAATCTCTTTTGCTACTTGCTCTACAACAAGCTCGAGTACTATCGAAAAACACCCCACTTCTTCGAGTATTTTTGCATCTTTTAAGAGTTTTTCACGGCTCTCGGGAGTCTTTCCTTGAACTTTATGTCCACCTAATAAATTTACAGATTGGGGCGTGAAGCCTAAATGCCCCATTACGGGTATTCCAGCATTGATTATACGCCTTATCGTTTCAGCATATGGCTCTCCGCCTTCCAACTTTATAGCATTTGCACCAGCTTTTAACATTAAGCCAGCATTTTCAACAGCTTTTTCTGGACTAATTTCGTAGGATAAAAACGGCATATCACCAACTATAAACGCATCTGGCGCGCCTCTTCTCACAGCTTTTATGTGCATTAACATATCTTCCATCGTTACTGGGATAGTACTATCGTAACCAAGTATAACGTTACCCAACGAATCGCCAACAAGGATTATATCTATTCCTGCTTCACTAGCGATTCTTGCGGTTGGATAGTCGTATGCAGTTATCATAGTTATTGGTTCTTTTCCTTTCATATCTATTATCTTTTTTGTATTAATCATAAATTTCACCTCCAATAGTGCTTCAATTCCAAATGATTTCATTATTTTATAATTATACCACAATTGTGGTATAATGTTATTGAATGTTAGCACTACTTACAGATTGGGGGGATTATAGAATGAGGTGGAATTTGAGCAATATTTATCCTTCTTTTGATTCTGAGAGTTTCAAAAATGATTTGCAAAGAATCGATAAAGAACTTTCTGGTTTTCTTAATTGGATGGATGAAAACTTAATAAACGAAGGCAATGGGTTGGAAGCCAAATTGGAATATGTTATAAACAAACTCAATGAATTGTCCTTGCTCGCTGGGAAGTTATATAATTATGCAAGCTTAACTTTAAGTGCTAATGCAAACGACGAAATCGCTGCAAAATTTCTTGATGTTATCAGAAGCAAATTTGTAAATCTCTCATTGGCAAGGACAAAATTAAGAAAATTTTTGAAGAACGTAGAGATAGACTTTTCAAATTTAAAATCGGAAGAGCTTAAATCTCATAAGTTTTTTATTAAAGAACAGAAAATGCTCTCTAAATACCTTCTTTCAGAAAATGAAGAAAAAATAATCAGCCTTATGAGACTTACCGGAGGCAACGCTTGGAACAATCTATATGAAAAGACGACATCAAATCTTCTTTGTGAAGTTGAAATAAACGGCGAATTGAAAAAACTGCCATTGATGCGCGTTAGAAACATGGCTTATGACGAATCAGCTGAAATTAGAAAGAAAGCCTACGAGGCAGAGTTAAAAGCTTGTGAAAATGCTTCGCAAGTTGTTGCACAATGTTTAAATAGCATAAAAGGAGAGTTTTTAACGGAAGTGAACCTTAGAGGATATTCATCACCTCTTGAACCAATGCTCATGGAAAATAGGATATCCAAAGAAACTTTTGATGCGATGATGAGTGCAGTTAAAGGAAGTATGCCTATACTTAGGAAGTATCTTAGAAAAAAAGCCGAGTTACTTGGCCACAAGAACGGCCTTCCATGGTACGACCTTTTCGCTCCTATAGGAGGATACAATAAGAAATGGTCATTTGATGAGGCAAGGAAATTCATTGTGGAAAAACTTTCGAACTTTTCGGATGAGCTTGGGAAATTTATAGACAATGCTTTTGAAAATCATTGGATTGATGCTGAAACACGTCCTGGGAAACGCGGAGGGGCTTTCTGCTCATCGGTGAAAGCGCTCAAAGAGTCGAGAATACTAATGAGCTTTGATGGGACGTTAGATAATGTCTTAACATTGGCTCACGAACTAGGTCATGCATTCCATAACTACTGCTTAAAGGATGAAACGCCTTTGAACAGTACAACTCCAGCTACACTAGCGGAGACAGCATCTATATTCAACGAGACTTTGCTGATGAACCAAATAAAAAATGAAGCAACCTTAAAGGATGAAAAATTAGCACTCCTCGACAAAGAACTTTCGGATGCCGTACAGATAATTATAGACATATACAGCAGATTTTTATTTGAGAGTGAAGTATTCGAAAGAAGGAAATCTGGACCTATAAGTGTTGAAGAATTTAAAGAAATAATGCTTAAAGCACAAAAAGAAGCATACGGTGAAGGGTTAGACGAAAATTACATGCATCCATACATGTGGCTTGTTAAACCTCATTATTACTCTCCGACATTCCATTTTTACAACTTCCCGTATACATTCGGAATGCTCTTTGGATTGGGTGTGTACAGTATGAAAGATAATCCTAACTTCTTTGAAATGTATAAGAAACTTCTTTCTTCAACTGGTAAGGGAACAGCGGAAGAAGTTGCCATGAGTGTTGGAATAGATATTCAAAAAGAGGAGTTTTGGAAAAACTCACTCTCGGTAATAGAAAAAGCTGTAGACGAATTTGTAAGATTTGAGTGAAATATAAAAATATATGCAAAAATGCGGAGGTGAAAAAATGCCAGAATTTTCTAATGCGTTTTCTGGATTAAAATCTGAAAGAAAATTAACTCATGAAGAATTAATAAGGGCAATTCGCTTTATGATTGCGGCTGAGTATGAGGCAATTCAACTTTACATGCAATTAGCTGAATCTACAGATAATGAGTTAGCTAAAGAAGTTCTGATCGATATCGCAAACGAAGAGAGGGTTCACGCTGGGGAATTCCTAAGACTTCTGAAAGAGTTAGACCCAGAAGAAGAAAAATTTTACGAAGAAGGTGCTAAAGAGGTAGAAGAAGAGATAGAAAAATTTAAAAATAAAAAATAACATATAACGCTTCAAGCGAAGGAGTGAGTTGAAATGTTCTTTGGCTCAATAGACAAAAGAGAATTCGGTGCAACTACCGAAGGTATAGCCGTGCAGGAATATACATTAGTGAATAAAAACGGAGTTATGATGAAGGTCTTAACATATGGAGGAATTATAAGGGAACTATGGGTTCCAGATAAAAATGGAAATTTTGTAGATATAGTTCTTGGCTTTAACTCTTTAGAAGAATACGAAAGAAATCCAGGTTATCTTGGAACTTTAGTAGGAAGATTTGCAAACAGAATAGCTTACGGAAAATTTGAAATAGATGGCGTAACTTATCAATTGGCTTTGAACGATAAAGAAAGGCCAAACACACTTCACGGCGGATATAAGGGATTTAATAAAAAAGTTTGGAAAGCTTTTGGTGAGATAACACCAAACGGCCCAATCCTAACTTTGAAATATTTTAGCCATGATGGCGACGAAGGCTTCCCAGGGGATTTAGATGTTTCTGTTACTTACACACTAACAAACGAGAACGAGCTTAAAATTGATTACACTGCCACAACAAATAGACCTACGATAGTTAATCTCACCCAACATACCTATTTTAACTTAGCTGGTGGTGGAAAAATATACGATCATATTGTTGTTTTGAATGCCGATAAATACACGCCTGTTAATGAAAATCTAATTCCAACTGGTGATATTATGCCTGTTGAAGATACTTTATACGATTTGAGGAAGGAAACAAGGCTTGGAGACGCAATAGAAAAATTGAAAAATTCAAATGCTAAAGGTTACGACAACAACTTCGTATTGAATTCTGAATTTGCCGCGAAAGTATATGAACCATCAACTGGTATATCAATGGAACTCTACACGACTCAGCCAGGTCTTCAATTCTATACAGGTAATTATTTGCCGGGATTAAATGGAAAAAGAGGACAGAATTACGATGCACATACGGGATTTTGTCTTGAAACACAACATTTTCCAGATTCACCAAACCATGAAAACTTCCCAAACACGGTGCTAAGACCGGGAGAAATTTATAAGCATCGTTCTGTTTTTAAGTTTGGTATCATTTAAATTATTTAAATTGATTTATTAAATTTAATAAATCATATCAAGTCAGCCATTTAATCATTTAGGCTGACTTTTTCATCTCCGAAAAATTTTTTGATTTTTTAATTATCACTCTTGACAAATGATTGCTAATCTTGTAAAATATAACTGGACTAAAAAAATAAAAATTTTTTGGAGGTGAAGATATATGTCAAAGAAAGAATTTGTAGTTGGTATTGACCTTGGTACGACAAACTCGGTTATAGCATGGATGAAGCCAGATGGAAGTGTGGAGGTTATTCCAAATGCAGAAGGTAGTAGAACAACCCCTTCCATTGTTTCGTTCACAAAATCCGGTGAAATTCTTGTTGGTGAACCAGCCAAGAGACAACTTATTCTTAACTCAGATAGAACTATAAAATCTATCAAAAGAAAGATGGGATCAGATTATAAGGTGAGGATCGATGACAAAGAGTACACTCCCCAAGAAATCAGTGCGTACATACTCAAAAAGCTCAAAAAAGACGCGGAAGAATATCTCGGTGGTGAAATTAAAAAGGCAGTTATTACTTGTCCAGCTTACTTCAACGACGCTCAACGACAAGCAACAAAAGAAGCTGGTATCATAGCTGGGCTTGAAGTTTTAAGAATTATAAACGAGCCAACTGCCGCAGCTCTTGCGTATGGTTTGGATAAGATGGAAGGTGAAAGAAAAGTACTTGTTTACGACCTTGGTGGTGGTACATTCGACGTTTCTATTCTTGAAATAGGTGGAGGCGTAATACAAGTTATAGCAACGAGCGGTAACAACCACCTTGGTGGAGATGATTTTGACCAGAGGATTATAGATTACTTAGCGGAAGAGTTTAAAAAACAATACGGTATCGATTTAAGGAATGACAAACAAGCTCTTCAAAGATTGAGAGATGCTGCAGAAAAAGCAAAGATTGAACTTTCTTCGAAGCTTGAAACGGATATAAGCTTGCCGTACATTACAGCAACCGCCGAAGGACCACTTCACTTAGAAATGAAATTAACAAGAGCGATGTTTGAATCGTTAACAAGGGATCTTGTTGAAAAAACAAGAGAACCTATCGAAAGAGCTTTGAACGACGCCAAACTTAAACCACAAGATATCGATGAGATAATACTTGTTGGTGGTATGACAAGAGTTCCAATGGTACAGAAATTCATAAAAGATATATTTGGAAAAGATCCAAACAAGAACGTTAACCCAGACGAAGCGGTTGCAATAGGTGCAGCTATTCAAGCAGCTATTCTTGGTGGTACAGAAGGTGCAAAGGATAAGGATGTTGTACTTGTGGATGTAACACCTTTAACACTTGGTGTGGAAGTAAAGGGTGGATTACTTGAACCGATTATTCCAAGAAATACAACTATTCCTGTTAAGAAGAGTAAGATATTCACAACTGCGGAAGATGGTCAGACAAGTGTTGAAGTTAGGGTTTACCAAGGCGAACGTGCTATGGCAAGGGATAACATATTCCTTGGAAGCTTCCAACTTGTAGGTATTCCACCTGCACCAAGAGGTGTGCCACAAATCGAAGTTACCTTTGATATAGACTCAGACGGTATAGTCCACGTTTCCGCAAGAGATCTCGGTACTGGAAAAGAGCAATCGATGGTTGTGACGGGAAGACATCAACTCAACAGTGAAGATATCGAAAGAATGATTAAAGAAGCTCAGATGTACGAAGAGCAAGATAAGAGGAAGAGAGAAGAGGTTGAACTCAAGAACAGAGCGGATGATACAGCTTACCATATTGAGAAAATCATAAAAGAAAACGAAGACAAGATACCAGCTGATACGAAGTCAAGGCTTGAAGAAATAATTAGAGACCTTAGGGATGCTATAACCAAAGACGATATTGCAAAGATTAAAATGCTTTACGATGATTTACAAAGAGAGAGTATGAAAATTGGAGAATATCTCTACAAACAACAAGCACAAGGTGGAAATAGTTCTGCTTCCGAATAATTGATAATTAAATTCTAATATAAAAAGCCAGGAGCCGAAAAATTAATGGCTCCTGGCTCTTTAATTTTTAAAACCTTTATAGTATAATATACTTAACAACATAAAAACTCGAAAATTGGGGAGTGAAAAGGTTGTATGAATATGATTTTTAAAAATCTAATGTTTTATTTTGCCGGCTTTTTTCTAATTTTTTTGGCTGTTTTTTTAATATCTTTTTATCGATTAAACTTTGATATTCAAGAATTTAAAGATTTTCGAGTTGTCTTGGATAATAAAGAGGTTGAATTTCCGATATTTGCCTCTTACAATGATAATTCCAAGCATAATATGATTTTTGAAACAGATGGAGATAAATACAAAGGAAAGGTATTGGCTGTTGCCTTTACTGCAAATGAATATGTGAGAGTTTACAGAAATAATGAACTTATTTATGAACTTTACAGTTCTAAAGGGAATTTGAATAGCTGGCATAGGTATTTTCCTGTTATAATGGATGGTAAGATAAAAATTGAAATATCTTTCATTAGCAATGGTGGAGTGGAGAAGAAAATTTATATAGGTGACAAAGAAGAAATTTTAAGATTTATAGAACGCGCAAATGTTATAGAGTCTAGTATGTTCTACTTGGGTACGGGTTTTATGATTTCATTCTTACTTATTGGTGTTCTACTTTCTTTTGGATTAAGAGAAAAATCATTTATCCTTGGAAGTTTGGCTGTTTTCTTCCCAACATTAACTGCTATAGATGAAATGAATTTGTTCTTAATTCCAATATTTTTTTGGAAAAAATTAGCCATATTCGGTGCCGCCGTTTCAATGTTTTTAACGTTTTTCTTCTTGAAAGAAGTTTTTAAGCAATCGATTAAAATATATGAAAAAATCTATTTATTTCTCTATTGGATTGTTTTTATACCAGTTTTAATCTCACCGAGTCTTTCTTCTTTGAGAAAAAATTATGCTAATTTCTATTTATTTTCTCTTTTGCTAATTATATATATGTCCATTATGCTTATTAAAAACGCTAAGAAGCTGAATGAGAGAATAATAGCTTTTGGATTTGCCGGTGTTGTCGGTTCGACAGTTCTTTCTATACTTTCCGTTGTTAAAATTATTTCTCTTGATTTTATGTTTTTCAACATCGGCCAGCTCGCTTTTGGTTTGACTGTAGCTGCTTATATTACATCAAGGGCAATTAATGCTTTTGTTGAAGCAAAAAATATGAACGAAGCTATTTCAAATTTAATGGCGGAACAAGAAAAGTTTATACAAAAACTTGTGGAATCAAAGAATAAAGTTAATGAATTATCCCAAGCAACAGTGAAAGAAATTGAAGAATTCAATAAGGTAGAAGCAGAGATAAGAGAAACATTTAATATTGCAAAGAAAGATATTTCAAATCTTATGGAAAGTGTTGAATTGTTTACGAAATTTCTTGATGATGTTTTAGATACAAGTGCAAAATTTGAGGAGATAATAAACGTTTCTGGAAAATTAAATAGAGAAATAATAGATATATCAAACGAGAATAAAGTTAAAAACATGGAAACAGAAAAACTATTAGTTGAATTTGAGCGTAAAAGTTCGTTCTTAAAAGATACTTTTGAAAAACTCAACAATGATTTTGAGAAAATAAAAGATGTAACAAAGATGATAAAAGACATAGCGGTCCAGACTAATTTGTTATCTTTAAACGCCTCAATAGAAGCAGCGCGGGCAGGAGAAGCTGGGAAAAGTTTTGCTGTTGTTGCTTCAGAAGTTAGAAGTCTTTCCAATGAAACCACAAAATTTGCTCAAACAATAGAAGAAGATATTAGTGGGATATTAAATCAATTTGTTAATTTCAGAAAGGAACTTTCAGAGTTGATAGAAAATTTGAATCTTATAATAGAGAGAAACAGAGATGTTTCAAAATCACTTGATAAATTTATAGACAATGTTGGGTATATGACAAATAATTTTGAGACCATGGTAGAAACTTACGAACACCAAAAGGAAGAAATAAATAACATAAAGTCTAATTTAAGTAATATAATTATAATTTCCGAAGAAATAGAGAATTCTTTCAAAATTTTCATTGATAATCAGAAAAAACTTTTGGCCGCAATGGCTCAGATTGAAGAAAAGACCGAAGATATTCAAAAAATTCTTTAGTTAATCTGAAAATTTTATAATTAAAGGAGGTGGTTATATTTTTTGGGTTGTTAGTAATATAAAATAAAAAAAGCTGGTGATTTTTATGGATAGACCCGATATTTATATTTTTGGAAGTTGGAAAGCAATAATAACTTTTCTGGTTTTCGCTATAATTATTGGGTATTTTGTCTTTGGACCATTTGGAAAACTATTGGATAAATCATTAGGCGAAAAATTAATAGAAGCTAAGTTTTTCGTAAGAGCTTCGGAAATAGAAATGTATATAAGAAAGATACCAAGTAGCAGTGTTCAAATTTTTGTGTATTTCCATGTTGTGGATTCTTTTTTTGCTTTGTTTTATGCTTTATTTCTTTGGAGTCTTGTAGTGCGAATTTTTTCGAAAAATCTTGAGTTAGCTAATTCCTTTTTAACTTTAATACCACTTTTTGGTGGAATTTGTGATTTGCTAGAAAATATTACTTTGATTTTAGCAAAATTTTTTGAAAGCAAGATTCCTTCTGTTTTTTTCTTGCCGATATCTTCTTTTATTACTCTTAAATTTTTGTTTCTCTTTGCCAGTTTGGTTTTGATTGTTATTGGAATCATAATCAGTATAATAAAAAAAGCTACTGGGTAGAGCTGAACCCAGTAGCTTTTTTTGATTTTGTTAGAATCTTTTTTAATATTTTAGTCTCTGCTTCTTGTAATGAGTATCATTCTAATAAGTTGCATTATTGCCATAAGGGTTGATGCTACATAAGTCATGGCTGCTGCGGAAAGTACTGCTTTTACGCCTTTAAGTTCATCTTTTGGCATGAGGAGGTTTTTTTCGAGAATTTTTAAAGCTCTACTACTTGCATTAAATTCAACAGGTAGTGTTATTATGGAAAATAATACAACTGCCAAAAAAAGAAGTATTCCAAATTGCGCGAGCCCCATTGCTCCAGTAAATATACCTATTATGAAGAATATCCAAGCAAGGTTTGATGAAAAACTTGCGACAGGAGCTATAGCATTTCTTACAACCAGTGGTACGTAGTGATTCGCATGTTGAATAGCGTGACCGATTTCGTGGGCTACAACACCTAAAGCCGCAACGGAATCACTATTGTAAGTTGCTTGTGATAACCTTACAACTTTTGCTCTTGGATCGTAGTGATCGGTTAACGTCCCCGGTATGCTTTCAATTCTTACATCGTAAAGGCCCGCGGAGTCTAATATAAACCTTGCTAATTCAGAACCAGTCATACCTATTCGTGAACGCACGTTAGAATATTTTGAAAAATTAGACTGAACCATAATTTGTGCCCACAATGCAAGTAGTAAAGCAGGAATTAAAAGTATAAACGTTGGGTCATAAAAGAGCATATAGCCTCACCTCCTAGTAAGCTTTATGTTTTATACTCCTTAATACTCACTCATTATCCTCCAATACTCTTCAGCAAGTATACTCATACGAATTACATCCCAGTAATGCCCTTTATAGTATCTGCCTTGTCTTTCCCTTCCTTCTTGGATAAAACCACATTTTTCATAGACCCTTTGAGCTCTTGGATTGTTTTCAAAGACTCTCAGCCAAATTCTATTGAGATTTAGGTATTCAAAACCATATTTAAGCATCAATTGTGTAACTTCGGTGCCTATACCTTTGTTCCAATATTCCGGTGTATATATAGCTATGCCATATTCCGCACTACGGGCTATCCAATCTATATCCTTGAATCCAACTGTTCCAATAATTTTATTGTCAGCTTCTATCGCGAATGTCAAGTTATTATGTGAAATGGCGTTTCTTTTTATCCACTCTTCTTCCAAGAAGTTGTTAATTGGGAAGACAAGACTTAGGTATTCTTTTACTTCCTCATTATTTAGGTATTCAACGAGTATTTTCGAATCACCTATTTCAAGAGGCCTTATTTTTGAAATTTTTCCTTTAATAATCATTATGAAGCTCCCTTCTAATTATTTTTTTCATCCAAATTGATTATTTCTCTCAAGCCTAAATTGCGCACATGAACGATATTCAATTGACCACTAATTTTGTTCAATTCTTGAAGGTTCATTATCTTTGTTCTCTTTTCTCCACCAAAGATATAAGTAACTCTATAGAATTTTTCATATTCTCTCCAAAAATCTTCTACGCTACCGCAAAATAAGCTTTCACCAGATTTTAAAACAAGAATTTTGTCACAAACATCTTCTATTTCATCTTCATCGTGTGTGACGTAAAATACCAACTTACCTGTGTTTTTATACTCGCTAACTAAAGATTTTACAACCTCTTTGGTTTCTACGTCAAGTCCTTCAGCCGGTTCATCTAATAAAACGATTTTTGGATTTTTCAACATACTAATTGCAAGAGAAAGTCTTTGCTGCTGTCCTTTTGAAAGACTACTTGGTTTGTTTTTCAAAATATGGGTGATTCCAACTCTTTCTAATATATCTTTAATATTTGCATTTGATTTAAAGATTTTACTGAAATAAATGAGATTATCTTCAACACTAAGTTCAGTTATGAATGTGCCTTTTTCAGAGACGTATGATACCATTTCTCTGTACTTCTTAATATCTTCAAATATATTTTTTTCATTTAAAAGAACCAAACCATTTGATGGTTTTAAAAAAGTAGCAATAATATTTAATAGTGTACTTTTACCACTACCATTTTCGCCTATTACAGCAACAACATTTCCATAATCAAACTCGGCATTTATATTTTTTAAAGCTATTTTCTTTTGTCCGTTTTCATCCAGAAATTCTTTCGATAGGTTTATTAATTTAAGCATACGTTTTTATTTATCCCCTTTAATTTTATTTACTTTCTCGGTATATCTATTATAAGTTTATTGGATTCATCCAAGCTTATCATTGTGTTTACGGATTTTACCTTAAGCACATCTACGTCTGAATTTATGTAACGTATCCTATAAAATTCTTTACCATTCTCAACTTTATAAGTTATTTCAAATCCATTTGGTTTAGTTGATATGTAATTATTCTTTACAAGATAATCTAATATGTCACCGCTTGTGGGTGGACTTTGTTCTAACATTAACATTTGAACAACAGCTTGATAGAGTGTTCTGAAATTTCCAGCAACATTCGTTGCTTTTGCTTGGGCAAGAGCATTAATGCCTACAGGTGTTGCTACCGACATCAGTGCAGCGATTATTGAAAGAACTATTAGCAATTCGATGAGTGTAAACCCTTTTTTCAATGCTCTCACCTTCTTAAATCAATAGACTATGCTCTTACCGGTAGAACAATGTATATATAACCTCCTACATTCCTTGGATTTATCTGAAGTGGGCTGAGGTTATCAACAAAGTTGAATTCGATTTCTTTTTCGTCGATATGTTTTAATGGTTCGTTGAGAAATTTAGGGTTGAAGTTAACTATAAGATCTTCTCCGTCTTTTGTTATTGGAATACTTTCGACAGCTTCTCCAAAGTCAGAACTTTGACTTGTAAGCTCCATTAGATCATCCGTTATTTTCAATTGAACTTTTTCGTTACCTCTCTTTGATATTACCATCACACGTTTTAGTGCTTCTGAAAAATCATCTAAATTTAAAATCACTCTGGTCTTAAATGCCTTTGGCAATACGCGTTTATAATCTGGGAATGTTTCTTCAACAGTTCTAACAATAATTGTTACATCACCTGCGTTAAACGATACAAGAGAATGATCGTAAGTTATATTTACCACAGGCTCTGTTGTACTGGATAAAAGTTTTTCCAGTTCTTTTATACTTTTGAGAGCGATGATAAAATCAAATTCGTTTTCTAAGTTTAATTTTTGCTCTGCTAAACCTAATCTGTAACCATCACTCGCAACTAACCTCAAAAATCCACCATGGATTTCCCAATACACACCATTCAAAGCTCTCATTGCACTCTCACTTGAAGCGCAAAAACTGACTTTATCTAGCATTTCCTCGAGTATAGAAGTTTCTACAGAAAATTTTACTCCACTTTCATCTGTGTCAACTATAGGAAATCTTTCTATATCTGAAACCGTTGTAATATTATATTTTGCTTTTCCACTTCTAACCAACAATTTCCCATTGCTATATTCGAATATAACCTCATCTTCTGGCAGATTTCGGACAATATCATCAACTAATTCTGCGTCTACTGCAAAAGCATCATTGCCTTCATATTCTCCAACTTGAACCTGAGAAATAACAGAAGTTTGTAAGTCTGTTGCGTATATATTTATATGCCCATTTAATGGTTTAAAAAGTAAACATTGGAGAATAGGATCAACCGTTCGCGAACCGATTGCTGAGGAAGCAATTGAAATTTTCTTTTCAATTTCCGATTTACTGACAGTGAACTTCAACATTACTTGTCCCCCTTTCATTTAAAACTTACAATTTATTGTTATACAATTTCCAAAAATGCTTTTACAATATTTGGATCGAATTGAACCCCAGAATGTTCTATTAATTCTTTTTTTGCTATTTCTTCAGGTAAACCTTTTCTGTAAGGTCTATCACTTCTCATAGCATCCCAAGCATCTACAACGGATATAATTCTGGATATCAATGGTATATCTTCTTTCGAAAGACCTGCGGGGTATCCTTTTCCGTCCCATCTTTCATGATGATGCAAAACATATTTTCCAAGTTCTTTTAATTCATCAGAAGTTGATAAAAAGTCATGACCATAAACTGGATGTTTTTTTATTACTTCAAATTCCTCGATTGTGAGCTTTCCTTCTTTATTTAATATAGAAGATGGTATAACGATTTTTCCAATATCATGAACCAGTGCAGCCCAATATGTTTTCTTTATCATCTCATCGCTTAAACCTAATTTCTCCGCAAGTAAAGAAGCTAAATTAGCAACATTTTTTGAATGACCTTTTGTATAAGGATCGTGGTACTCGAGGATTCTTATCATAGTTATTATCATGTCTTTTTGAAATCTTCCTTGGTTTGAAAGATAAGTATGCGTTGCTATAAACGATGTCATAAACCCACTCAAACTTTTAAGAATTTCTATTTCTTCTGAAACGAAGGGTTTTTCTTTTTCTAAAAGAAGTTTTGCTTTTAATTCTCCACCAATATGTATATCTGATACCAATACTTTGGAATCTGAATTTATTGAATTATCGAAAATATCTGCAAATTTCTTTCTATCTGTTACATAAACCCTTTCTGCAGAGTAAGGGAAATCGGTTTTTTTAACTTTTTTAGAAGAAATTATAGATGGATTGAAAATTTTTCCTTTATATGAAACGATCTTACCATTTTCACCTTGGAATGTAACTAAACAACTGTTTTCTACATCATTGACAAAACTTAGAGATACTTCATGTATGTTTTTGTAGAACAACTCTTCTCTCTGTACAACTATATCTCTAAACTTCGTTGATAAATCTCTGAATTTTTGAAGTTGAGAAGATAGGTATTTTATTTTCTTATTATTCTTTCTCATCCAAAAAAGCAAAAATATGTTTAAAGACGCAGAACTAATTGCAATAGTTGTTAGAAAAATGTCCACTGTTAAACCTCCTGGATGAATTTTTATTTTAAAACAGATGAGAATGGAATTATCCACTACTTGTTACTTTAATGAGTTTTACTTCTTTATCCTTCTTTATAACCCTATCTTCTGTGTAAAGTTCTCCATCTACAACAATTAAGTGTTCTTCTTTATTTAAATTCAGACGTTTCAACAATTCATATCCTCTAAGAGATTCCTCGAATTCATAAACCTTAAACTCATAATACACTTTCAGATAAATCACCTCGAAGGCATAGGCAAATAATTAAACTTAAATATATTTATTCTTCTACGATATAAACGTAATCTCCTGTTTTAAGCATAGCAGCATTCGCTTCATCCGTATCAACATGGAATTCGAGAGCAAACTTTTCACTAACTCTTATAAGCACATCGTCGAATATTAATTTTCTATCGCCCTTTTCGACTATAACCTTAACTATATCCTTATCTTTTACTCCAAACTTTTCCGCATCGTTTGTATGCATATGTATGTGTCTTTTAGCGATTATAACTCCCTTGTTTTTAACAACGGTACCTTTTGGACCAATAATTGTTATTCCAGGGGTGCCTTCTAAATCACCACTATCTCTGACAGGCGGCATTACACCAAGTTTAAAAGCGTCAGTAAGGGAAATTTCAACCTGTGTTTCCTTTCTTTCTGGTCCAAGGACCCTTACACCTTCGATTGTACCTTTCGGTCCGGCGATAATTACTGTTTCTTTACATGCGAATTGTCCTGGTTGACCTAAATCTTTTATTGGTGTGAGTTGGTAATCTTTCCCAAAGAGAATTTCAACATCTTCTCTTGAAAGGTGAACATGTCTGTTGCTTACCCCTGCAACAATGGGCATCTCCTTCTTTTTCATATGATACTCCTCCTCTCTGAAATCTAATGGGATATTAATGTTAACTATTTTTAAATTTTCTTTTCGGTTGTATTAATGAAGGACGTATGTATACTGAAACGTTTTCTGGTAAGTACACATCGAATTGAACTGGCCCACGCTTAATATTTATCCAGCACAATCCGGGGATTGATAATTCAAACCCTTCATTAACTTCTATACTTAAATTTTTAAAATTCAAACCACTTATATCCATCTTTTTGCATGGTGGAACAAGTTCTTTTCCAAAATATTTTGGAAAGTTATCTATGAAATTTTTGTTCTTGGTTTTGTGGAATGATACATTTTCTGGAGCAAATATTTGGAATATAGGTCTCAGATTTTCTTCATTTTTCATTTTGGAACTTATCTTGCACAGACCGCCGATAAAAATAACCTCTCCTGGATAAGGTTTAAATGTTTTTCTGTTAACTTCACCTTTTGCAAGAACTTTTGCTTGGCAATCTGCGTCAAATAAATCTATCATTCTATCATTAACAATTATACCTGGAGTATCGTAAACTTTCAAATTTTTCAGCTTGTGTTTTACTATTCCTATGGTTGTCCCAGGATATGGCGAA
Organism: Fervidobacterium sp. 2310opik-2; assembly: GCF_011057735.1. Classification (NCBI taxonomy): domain Bacteria; kingdom Thermotogati; phylum Thermotogota; class Thermotogae; order Thermotogales; family Fervidobacteriaceae; genus Fervidobacterium; species Fervidobacterium sp. 2310opik-2. Next base: position 66,855 of record NZ_LNGG01000002.1, read on the forward strand.
ACTGTTACCTTCGAATTTGTTAATTTTTTAAGCAAAGAAGATTTTCCAACGTTTGTCACACCTAAAACTAACATTTCACCACGAAGATTTTCAAGGTACTTTTTTAATTTACTAATTCCGAATTCGTTTTTTGTGCTCGTTATAAATATATTATCACCATTTGCGTTATTTATTCTATCTGCTAACCATTTTTTGAGCTGTGCACCGCTAACGGATTTTGGTAATATGTCGAATTTATTTACAACGTAGATTACATTCTTATCTTTAATCATCTCATTAATTTCTGGTCTATAAGTTCCCTCGAAATCAAATATGTCTAAAACATACATAAAACTATTGAATTTTGTAACAGTTTTTCTTAAAAAATCTATTATTTCATCTTCATCAACTTCTCCAACAAGCATACCGTAATGTTTTAATTTAAAGCATCTTTGGCAAAGTATTTCTTTTCCTTCTTTTAAGCGTCTTTCATAAACATCAGCTGGTATAAAACCAGGCTTTCCTGGTTTATCGTGTTGAATTTCTGAACCACATCCTGGACATTTTTCAATCGTTTGAAATGCTTTGCTCATTACAGCACCTCGCAATAATTTTCTTCGGTATTTTTTACGATAATTTCTTTTCCATTCTTACAAAAACAAATTTATTTCCTTTTATATTTATCCTTTTGACACTTTTTCCAACGTAACCGATTCGCTTATATAAATCTATTGCTGCCGTATTTGTATTTTCCACATCTAATGTGATTTTTGAAAACCCATTTTCATGTGCAAGTTTTTCGGCGTAAAGCATCAACTTCTTACCATAACCCATACCGCGATGGTTTTTATCTACAGCTACGTTAGATATGTAAAATTCATTTTTGCTTACTTTGTTTCTCGTCCAAACTAATCTGAAAATTCCTAAACGTTTTATAAGTTCGAACCCCATTAACTGAAATAAAACCGCCGCGGTCTTTAGTGCTCTTTTTCTTATAACCCCTCCAGGATAACAAACTATAACTCCAACAACTTTACTTTCGTCTAATTCAAGAACGTATATGTTATCTAAGTAATACACTGTTCCTGGAGTTTTAATTAATCTTCCAAGTATTAACTTAACGTGTGGTCCAAAAATCAGAGGTAAAAATCGAAACCCGGTCTCCAAAATAAGTGTTGCGACAACATCAGAATCTGAAACATTTGCTTTTCTGATATTTTCCATAAAAATCACTCCCATAAATTATTATAACATAAAATATCAATAAAATATAGAACTTTGGATTAGCATTATATTGTTATTAGCAAAAAATATAGGAAAAAATAAAAAAGTGAAGAGAAAAGAAAGAAAATTTACTTTTTGCTTTTTTTATATTATTTTTTTCGTGCTAGAAATGTTTTTTCAGATTTCTTTTTTCACATTTAGTTATGATATGCTACTAATGTAATTGATTACAAAAAAATTACTTTTTGTTAATTAAAATAACTTGTGGGTATTAAAATATCGCTGAGTTGTGCGGCGATTTCTGTAGAAAATATTCTAAGAGCGACTATTTCATGATTTTCAATGAATCAGAGAGGTTTAAAACAAAGAAAAGAAAAATGATTTATAGCCCAGGATAAGTTTCTATTTTTTTGTTAAATGATAAAGATTGAAAACGATGAAAACTATTTGTAATATTTTTTTATTTGAAATGTTCTCATAATAGATTATGTTTTGTAATAAAATTGTGGTATTATTTTTGTGATTAGATCCTACACTATAAAAAAGGAGGAGGAGTAAATTATGAGGAAAGTGCTTTTTATAGCTCTATCAGTATTGTTAGTGATATTTGTGACAAGCTGTGCGTTGTTCGAAAAACCACCTCTATTGAAAACCATAACAGTTGACGGAGATCTATCTGATTGGGGAGATTATATTTATACCGATCCAAGTGATGATTCAAAACCTTCAGGCAATGAAATATACAAAGCAGGCATAATCTTTGATGAAAAAAATCTTTACATTGCTGGAGAAATTAAAACTGAAGTTGAAGATACAGTACTAGGTCCTATTCCTAAGTTTTTGCCTACGATATTAGTTGACTTATCTGGAACAAATGGCGCAAGTGCACTTAAAGATGAGAATGGAAAGGAAACACTAAAAATTGAAAATGGTAATATTGATTTGGTTTTTTTGTTTGGTTTTTTGTCAGTATATAAAGAAGGGGAATTTGTATTACTTACGGATAATGGTCAGATTGATGGAAAGCCATTATATAAAATTGAAAGTAAAACAACAGATGATGGAAAAACAAGGTTTGAAATTTCAGTACCTTTAGACAAGATAGGTGTAACAGACCCCAATACACTTAAAGCAAGAGCTGTAGTTATTTTGGTTGGTGGCGAGCAAGAACCTATTATTCCAGACTATGCTCCAAACCAAGGTTTCGAAAAAGCTGATGGTAAGTACACCCTTCCAATTACTATAAAGAAAATGATAGAAAATCCAAAGAAATAAGAAATTACTTATAATAATACAATCAAGGGGGCTTTAAGCTCCCTTGATTGCTTAATAAATATTAAGACGGCCGGTTTTCGGCTATTAGATTTTTCTGCTTTTCTACCCGATAATTTATATAACCTTGTTCCGTATCCCTCTCTTTTCCATCTATTTTCACTTCTCTCAGTCTATTCTTTTACTTGTTTAATTTCTTAAATTCTTTTGTTTTCCTATCTATATTATTCTTAAAGCTTTCTTTTATTTCGACTACAACATCTTTCTTCATTATTAAAATTATGTGGAGTATGGTGGGAATTTAATCCGAACTATCTGTGAAGATGAGGTTTGATAACGTGATGATTACTGCTTTAATTCTATTAATTGCATAATTTATTATTAAAAAAATAATTTTGGATTTGTGCTAGATAGTTATTAGTAAAAAATATAGGAAAAAGTAAAAAAAGTGAAGAGAAAAGAAAGAAAATTTACTTTTTGCTTTTTTTATATTATTTTTTTCGTGCTAGAAATGTTTTTTCAGATTTCTTTTTTTAACATTTTGTGTGATATATTACTTATGTAATCGATTACAGTAAACGATTACATTTTATCAAATTAATTAAAAACTATTTATTTACAAAGTTTTTGTGAGGAGGAATAATTTGTGACGATTAAAAAAATTGCTGAACTGTGTGGGGTTTCTGTAGCGACTATTTCGAGGGTTTTTAACGATCCAGAGAAGGTTAAACCTGAAACAAGAGAAAAGGTACTGGAAGTTGTAAAAGCTTACGGTTACACACCTCACGCGGTTGCCAAATCGCTTCGAACACGTAGAACAGGTGTCTTTGCTCTTGCTGTTATGAGCGGTGTTGAAAGGGTCTTTGAGGATTCTTACGCATCAAAGTTTTTGAAAGGAGCGGTTAAGTATTTATCTGAAAAAGGATTGAAGTTAATTGTCGATGTCTTTACTAAAGGTGATGTTGTTGAGTATTATAAAAGTTTGGTGTTTTCTAAAATGGTTGATGGGTTTATTTTAATGGATCTTAAAGACGATGACCCGAGAGTGGAACTTTTAAATAGCATGGAAGTGCCTTTTGTCTGCGTTGGTAGAAATAATAAAAATAACTTCATATTTGTCGATACAGACAATTTTTTAGGTGGTTTTCAAGCTGGCCAACATCTGATGGAGATTGGATGTAAAAAAGTTCTTTTTGTTGGCGGTGATCCTACACTGCCCTTTGAAAAAGAGCGTTACAAGGGATTCTATGAAGCTTTCACTAATGAAAATGTTCGAATAATAAAAGAATATGCTTACTACGATGACGAAAAAGTAAAGGATATAGTTGAAAAACATATAGGTAATTTCGACGGGATTTTTTGTACATCGGATGTTATGGCGTATGCAGCTTTAAGAGTTTGTGAAAAAAATCATATCAATATTCCCATAGTTGGATTCGATAATATCCTCCTTTCAGAGATAGCAGATTTAACAACTGTTGACCAAAACATAGAGCTTGTGGGTGAAAAAGTTGCTAGGAAACTTCACCAACTTTCGTTGGGGAAAAACGTTTCTTCTGAAATTGTTAAAACTAAACTGGTCATAAGAGGGACACAAAGGTTCCTCATTTCAAAAAAAGGAGGTTGAGGGTTTATGAGAAAGTTGATGGTAGTTTTGGTAACGGTGCTTTTGACAGTTGGACTTTTTGCTGCAACGAAGATTACTATTTCGGGATGGCCAGGTAACCCTGTTGAAGAGGGAGCCATTAAGAAAGCTGTAGAGACATTCAACAGCACAATTGGAAAACAAAAGGGAATCGAAGTTGTTTGGGAGCCAATCGCTGGTGATTACAAGCAAGTACTTATGACAAGACTTTCCGGTGGAACAGGTCCTGATATATTCTACGTCGATGTGTACGTATTCGAAGAGCTCGCAAGGGCAAATGTATTACTTCCACTTGATACGTATGTAAAACGTGATAATTTTGATATCAACGACTTTTATTCATCTTTGATTGATGCATTTAAATACCAAAATAGGTTGTACGGTATAGCAAAAGACTTCTCAACTCTCGCAGTTTGGTTTAACAAAGAAATATTCGATAAGTACAAAGTCCCTTATTTAACAAATAATGAAACTTGGGATACTTTCCTCAACAAATTACTACAACTTAAAAAAGCAGGTTACGAAACACCACTCGCGCTTGCACCAGATTTCAATAGAGTTATACCATTTATAATTAGCTTTGGAGGAAGACTTGTAAAACCAGACCTTTCAACAGCCCTTGGTGAACCAAATTCAAGAAAAGGTTTGCAATTCTACATCGACCTTGTAACAAAATACAAAGTTGCAAAAGAACCTTCTGCGCTTGGTTCTGGTTGGCTTGGAGAAGCCATATCGACAGAGAAATGTGCTGTTGTTATGGAAGGACCTTGGACAATCGGGTTCATGAGAGATTCTTTCCCAAATACATTCAAAAAAGTTGCGGTTGTTGAAATGCCAAAAGGTATAAAGAAATCAACAATGATTTACACAGTTGCTTGGTCGATAAATAGAGCAACTCCAAACAAAGATGCAGCATGGGAAGTTCTCAAATTCCTTGTAACAGAAGGTCAGAAAATATTCGTAGAAGGTGCTGGAGTATTGGCATCAAGAAAGTCCTTAGCGGCACAAGATAAAGATCCTATAAAACAAGTTTTCTATAAAGGTGCAGAATACGGAGTTCCTTGGAAAGTATTAACACCAACAGGTCTCTTTGCAACTGCAAATGACCAGATTAATTCACTTCTTAAAGACCTTTTCTACGAAAAAATTAGTTTAGATGAGGCTATAAAGACAATCGAAACAAACTACAACAAGTGGATTGGAAAATAAAAATATTTGAGTGTCTTTGAGTCGGAGGGAGGCACTCGCCTCCCTTTTATTTAAAAATCAATGGGGGTATAACTATGAGACCTGTGAAATATAAGACAAAAGAGAAGATTGTAGGTTATTTATTTTCACTTCCAGTTATATTAACTGTCATAGTTTTTACAATATATCCTATAATTGCTGCCTTTTACTACAGTTTGACTGATTATCAACCACTCGAAGCAAGAAAATATACTTATACTTTCAATCCTTATGAAGCTTTAGAAATACATACGGGTATTCTTAGAGAAGAAGCAAAGAATTACTCAGTTGATGAAATAATGAATTTTTTTGATCCTGTTACATTTGTTGAACTTGATGTTGGTGTGAACTTGAGCGAAGAAGAAAAAGAGGTTATAAAGAAAAATTTTGATTCGCTTAATTTAATTAACGATTTTAGAGAAGGTAAATTACCTAATGAAGTAAAAATATCAGAGTTCTTGAAAAATTATGTCAGAAACGAAGGGAAAAGGTTTACAAGGTATGTGCCTAAATTTGTTGGACTCGAAAATTTCAGGCAAATGTTTAAAGACATGTATTTCTATACCTCCTTTTGGAATGCGGTATTGTATTCTCTTATAGTTGTCCCTATCCAAACATTGCTTGCAATTATTTTAGCTGTTGCAGCGAATTCAAAGATACGTGGAGTAAATATATTTAAATCGATATTTTTCTTGCCTGCGATTACTTCCTCTGCAGCACTTTCTATGATTTTTTGGTTGATTTACTCTAAACCTGGGATATTGAATAAAATGTTACTTAGCCTCTTTGGTTGGGCTGGGTTTGAACCTATAGATTATCTTAACGAGCCGCGCATTGCTCTTTTTGCTATTATGGCTATGAACATATGGTCAACAGCTGGATATTTTATGGTTACATTTTTAGCGGGTTTACAAGATATACCATCGAGTATATACGAGGCTGCAAAAATCGATGGAGCTAACGCGTGGCAAACGTTTTGGAAGATAACGGTTCCTCTTCTTAGGCCTCAGATAGTGTTTGTGTCTATTATGGGAACGATAGGATGTATGCAGGTATTTGACCAGATATACTTCCTTATTAGGAACTTGCGTAACATAACAATATCTTTCTATATATACAAAAACGCGTTTGAGTACGGAAAAATGGGTTATGCAAGTGCTTTAGCTGTTGTTCTTTTCTTTGTCATATTAGTTCTTTCTTTGATACAAAGAAAGGTTATTAGAGAAGAATATTGATACAACGAAAGGTGTGATTTTGCGATGGAAAAAAAGAGGAGTAAAACACCTTTGATAATATCTTATTTGATTTTAATTTCATATGCTATCGCTACACTATTTCCATTTACCTGGGCATTGCTTGTGTCTATGGTTCCTATCACACATGTTGATGAAAATGGAAATGAGAAAGGTGTCAATGTCTTTGAATGGCCACCAAAGATTAAGCTGTTTCCAAAACCGTCAGCTTTTGGTGCGCCTTTAACATTTCAAAATTACAAATTGATATTCGAAGTTGTTCCTCTTTACAAAAGATGGTTATTAAACACTTTGATTTATGCTGGTCTTTTAACGGTTGGGAATATTCTACTTAATTCACTTGGCGGTTATGCATTTGCAAGGCTTAATTTCCCACTAAAAAACCTTTGGTTCACTATGTTTCTTGCAACGATGATGGTACCAGGTCAGGTAACACTGATACCTCAGTACAATTTACTTGTTAGGTATGGTTTGATAAATACATACACCGGCTTGTTTTTGCCCAAGCTAACAAATATATTTGGTTTATTTTTGATGAGACAATTTTTCCTAAACTTTCCGAAAGAACTTGAGGAAGCAGCACGAATAGATGGCTCAGGAATTTTGAGAACATACTTTAAAATTGTCCTTCCAAATGCGCTTCCAGCTATCAGTGCGCTTGCCATATACACTTTCTTAGGAGCTTGGAATGATTTTCAATGGCCTTTGATAATCATGAGCAGAAAAGAGATGTACACGCTTACATTGGGTTTGAATTTCTTTAAAACATCTTATTACACTTACTGGCAATACATGATGGCAGCTTCTATATTTATGACCATTCCAATGCTTATAATATTCCTTTCATTCCAAAGGTATTTTATTGAAACTGGTAAAGCGGTTGCAGTTAAAGGGTAAAGTAAATAATAAGAGAAAAAAAGGAGGTTCTGCAATGGCAAAAGTAAAAGCTTGCATCTTTGATCTTGATGGTGTTATAGTCGATACAGCGAAGTATCACTACCTTGCTTGGAGGAGATTAGCTCATGAGCTTGGGTTTGAGTTCACTGAAAAGGATAACGAACAACTCAAAGGTGTAAGCCGTATGCGCTCCCTTGAGATATTACTCTCTGTTGGTAATATAAAAATAGATGATGAAAAAAAGAAAGAAGAACTTGCCGAAAAGAAAAATAATTGGTACGTTGAGTATATAAGCAAAATGACAGAAGAAGAGATACTACCTGGTGTGAGAGAGTTTTTGAATTTGCTTAAGGACAATGGTATAAAAATAGCTATTGGTTCGGCGAGTAAAAATACTTTGACTATTTTGGAACGCATAGGTTTAAAAGATTTCTTCGACGTTGTAATTGATGGTACAAAAATCTCCAAAGCAAAACCGGATCCTGAGGTATTTCTTAAAGCTGCGCAAGAGTTGAATATACCACCTGAAGAATGCTGTGTTTTTGAGGATGCCATAGCCGGTATAGAAGCTGCGAAAAGGGCTGGGATGAAAGTTATTGGTGTTGGTGACCCTAATATTCTAAAAGAAGCGGATAAAGTTATCCAGACTTTCGAAGGTCAAAATCTCGAATTAATTGATTTTTGAGATTTGAAGAAAAACTTAGAGAAAATTTTCAGAGAGGAGGCATACGAAGGTGTGGGATGTTGTAAGGAATTCCTATTCTCATTCAGACAATTATGTTTATGAAACTCTCTTTACACTTGCCAATGGTTATTTGAGCTTAAGAGGAATAGAGGAATTTTCAAACTATAAGATGAAGGGAACATACATTGCTGGAATATTTGATAAATCTGAAGCCCAAGTTGTAGAACTTGTTAATCTTCCAGACCCGCTTGCGATTAGAATATACGTAGATGGTGTGCCTTTAAACCTTGATAGTGGAAATGTTTTAGATTACCAAAGAAAATTGGATATGAAAAGAGGTCTTCTTATTTCGAATTATACATTCAAAGTTTCAGAAAAAATCATATCAATTGAGTCCAAAAGGTTTGTTAGTAGAGCAAATATTCACAGATTCGGTGTAAAGTATGTTATAACCCCTGTTAATTTTTCTGGAAAGATAATCGTTGAGAATTGTATCGATACAAACACATTTAATGGATTACTTGACCCATTAAACAAAGTTCAGCATTACAAAGTAAAGGAAATTAAAGATATCGAGCCGGGCGTTGGAATAATTGTTAAGACAAACGACAAAGGACATGAAATTGCTTTTGCTACGATTCTTGTAGGTAAAGATTTGAATGGAGAGAATGTTTTGAGATACAGAAAATACAGACAAATCACAACTCACCCCACAGAGATTTATACTATTTTTGTTACCGAAGGTAAAAGTTTTACTTTAGAAAAGTACGGTAGTGTATATACTTCAATGGATACGAAAGATGCATTTAAAGAAGTAAGGTGCGAAGTTGAGAAGTTCATAGTCGAAGGTCTTGAAAATGAAATCACAAAGCATATTAATATAATGGAAGATGTATGGAACAGAATAGATATAGTTATAGAGAACGATGAGCTTGCTCAGCAAGGGATCCGATTTAATTTATTCCATCTTTATTCCTGCGCGCCGGATAACCCAAAAGTAAGCATAGGTGCACGCGGATTGCACGGAGAAGGTTACAAAGGTCACGTGTTTTGGGATACAGAAATATTTATGTTCCCATTCTATCTATACGCATTACCAGAATACGCAAAGAATTTGTTACTCTATAGGTATAACACACTGCCTGGTGCACGTAGAAACGCTCAGATGAATGGATACAAAGGTGCACAATTTCCATGGGAATCTGCGGATGATGGAACGGAAGTAACCCCAAAGTGGGGAGAAGATTATTTAGGAAATCCGGTGAGAATATGGACTGGTGATGAGGAATACCATATAAATGCAGATATTGCGGTTGCTTTGATTCATTATTTTGTAGTTACCGGTGATGAAGAATTCATGAAAGATTACGGAGTTGAGATACTCCTTGAAACCGGAAGATTTTGGGCTTCAAGGGTAGAATACAACGAAAAATATGATAGATATGAAATAAATAGAGTTATTGGCCCAGATGAGTTTCACGAACACGTTAACAACAATGTTTATACGAACTATTTAGCAAAGTGGAATATGTTAAAAGCTGTGGAATTTTACAAGTGGTTAAAAGAAAAAGATATTGTAAAATTTGAAAGGTTAAAAACACACCTTGGTTTGACGGATGAGGAAGTTGAAAGTTGGAAAGGTATAGCGGAAAAGATATACATACCAAGGAAAAAAGGTGAAAAGCTTATAGAACAATTTGAGGGATATTTCGATTTAGAAGAACACGTGATAACGGAATGGGATGAGAATGGGCTTCCAAAATGGCCAAAAACGGTTGATTTAACAAAGCTTGGTGAAACAAAGTTGATAAAGCAACCTGATGTTGTGATGCTTATGCTTGTTTTACCTGAGGAATTTACCCAAGAAGAGATGAAAATCAACTATGAATACTATGAAAAGCGCACAATGCATAAATCATCACTTAGTCCATCTATGTATTCCATAATGGGTTTAAAAGTTGGAGATACGCACAATGCGTATAAATATTTTATGAAAACGGTATTGGTAGACCTTGAAGACAACCAAGGAAACACAAACAACGGTTTTCATGCGGCTTCAGCCGGAGGGGCATGGCAGTGTGTTGTTAACGGTTTTGGTGGAATGACACTTAACAGTGAAGGCATGCTTGAATTCAATCCTTGGTTACCAGAACATTGGAAAAAACTAAAATTCAATATTAATTACAGAAAGAATGCTATTAATATTGAGATAAGAAAAGAAGGAAATGGCATGGTATTGGAAATCAATTCGACAGGGGATTTTGAAGTAATTATACACGGGAAAAAGCAAAAAATAACAGCTGGAAAGAATGTATTTAATATTTAAAAAATAAAGGGACAGATTTAAAAATCTGTCCCTTATTTTTGAATATAACAATTAAAGCGTTTAGTACAATCAGTGTTTTCTCATGCCATTAAGAAATCTTATTTCACCAGCGCTCTTGAGAGGTATCGTTTTGTAATTCATGTTGTGCTGAGCGATAATCCTTCTGATAGTTCTTGTTTTAGATCTCATAACAATAGATTCGGTGATAGCTGTATTTTTATAAAATTTTACACCTTTTAACATGTCTCCATCGGTAACGCCTGTCGCGGCAAAGATAACGTTATCTGATTTTATTAAATCATCTGTTTTGTAGACTTTCTCAAAATCATAACCTTTTTCGATTAATTTTGTTTTTTCATCTTCATCTAAGGGCCAAAGTTTAACTTGAATTTCTCCGCCAAGCGATTTCAAAGCGGCAGCAGCCAATAAAGCTTCTGGTGACCCGCCTATACCAATATAGATATTCACATTGCTTTCTGGTAATGCCGTCGCGATAGCCGCCGCAATATCACCGTCACTTATTAATTTAATCCTTGCGCCGACTCTTCGAATTTCATCAATAATTTCCCTGTGTCTGTCCCTATTTAAAACGACGCAAGTTAATTCAGATATCTCCATTCCAAGTATCGCAGCGGCGACTCTTAAGTTTTCTCTTATCGACGCGTTAATATCGAGTTTACCAGCAAGTTCTGGCCCAACTGCAAGTTTGTAAGAGTAGTATGTTGGTAAGTATTCAATACCTCCCTTTTCAGTTGCAGCAATGACACTTATCGCATTTGGTAGACCATATGCTACAAGTCTTGTGCCGTCTATAGGATCGACTGCTATATCAAGTTCAGGGTCACTTTCTTCCCATCTTCCAACTTGCTCACCTATGTATAGCATAGGCGCTTTATCTTTCTCGCCTTCACCTAAAACAACCGTTCCTCTCATTTCAATATAGTCGAGCATTCCTCTCATCGCGTCTGAAGCTACTTGGTCTACAAGCTCTTTATCGCCTCTTCCAAGGTATTTACTTGCCATTAACGCAGCAGCTTCTGTAACTCTAACAAGCTCTAACGTTATTTCCTTTTCCAAGTTCATCACCCCCCAGCAAAAGTTCATACAAGAATTTTACCACCCATTTACGATTAATAAAAATGTTACAATGTTGAGCATACTTATATAAAATAGAAAAAATGAAAAGCAAATGAAAAGATAGAGGCGTATTAGGAAAGGATTGAAAAATAAGAAAGTTTTCTATACATTTTTTATGTGGTTTTGTGGAAATGTTTTCAACTCGTTACTCTTGTTGTTGAGGATTTCTAAAATCATTTAGAATTTCGATATTCAAATCTACTAAAGTTACTTGGTTTCTATATGCAATCTTAGTAAAATAGTATCCGTCGGAGTTACGCGTGAGAGGGATAGGGGAAGTTATCACACACTCTTGGAATGGTTCGGAAGGAACTACGCAATAAAAAGCGAACATTTGGCTTATCATCCATGCGGTTTTTTTATCATTTACGGTCACAACCTTTACACCACGTCTTTCAAACGAGCGTAATTTTTTTACATCAAAGTTATCAATAAAATCTACCATTTGACCTGATACTTCCATTTCTTTTGAATCTTTATTTAGAAAAATAAAATTTTTGCCCTTTAATTGGATACTATTTTTCTTCAATTCGGCTGATTTCAAGTTTTTACCGATGATTATATCTGCCGATTTTAACTCAGCTCTAAACTCATTTATAAGCCTTTTCAAATCCATACCATCGAAATGTATAATTGCAAGTGTTATAACTTTTCGATGATTCTTCTTTTTGATTATTAAATTAAGGAAATTGATAGCTTTGTCAAATATACGCCTGACATAGTAATATAATTTTTCCATAATTTTATCGCCTTTAATTCCAAATTAGCCTTTATTCAATTGCTACGATAATTCTTCCAAAAGCATATTTCCTTGCATTAATTAAAGAAAGTGGGCGCCTATCGACTTTATTTTGATGGATACCATCTGGCATCTCGGCTGCGTCCCATACCCATATGTTGCCGTATGGGTCAATCATTTCGAATATAACAACGTGGTCGAAAACACTATCTTCGTTCATATCAAAAAATATTAAATCCCCTTTTTTTAGCTCTTTTATGTTTTGGATAGGTTTGGTGTTATATTTGTAAAAGTTATCAGCTGTCACATCGTATACTAGTGTTTGTTTGTATATCATTTTTTTAAAACCAATTTGATTAAGCAGAAATATGATGAGGCCGCTACAGTCTATTCCGGATTCGCTTGTTCCACCCCAGACATATGGAGTACCTTTCAGTTTTGAAAGTATATTGAATATTTGCTCAATTTCAGAATTTGTTAATTCTCTTGTAGTGAAAGAAAATGATGATATAGTAAATATAACTAATAGACTAATAGTCGCTATCACATTAAATCTTCTCATAAAAATTGTTCCTCCTTGATTTTTCGATATTTCAGCATTTAACTAAAAAATATTATATCACAAAAATTTTAAAAACCCTGTGTATTTTGTCATCTGATTATGGTATAATCAATTTAGTTTTTAATTTATAATCCGCGCTGGTTAAGGAGGTTTGATGAGATGAAATGGGTTTACATCAAGGATCTTAAGAATTATATAGGTCAAGATATCGAGCTAAGAGGTTGGGTTAGAAGGAAAAGATCGAGTGGAAAAATTACTTTTGTTGAAATGAGAGATGGAACGGGCTTTGTTCAAGTAGTAATTGAAAAATCAACAGTTGGTGACGAAAATTTTGAGAAAGCAGATAAACTTAGACTAGAATCATCTTTAATTGTTCGTGGTAAGGTAAGAAGTGATGAAAGAGCACCTAATGGTGTTGAGATTCTTGCTAATGAAGTTGTTCCTGTTCAAATACCGACTGAGGATTTCCCAATTCAAAAACCAGATCACAGTATAGAATACTTGATGGAACACAGACACCTATGGCTTAGAGCCAAAAGACAATTCCACATACTGAGAATAAGGGATGCGGTTATAAAAGCTATAAGGAAATTCTATTGGGAAAGGGATTTTGTCCAAGTTGATACGCCTATATTTACAGGCGCGATAGGTGAAACAGCTGGTAATTTGTTTGAAGTAGATTACTTCGATTATGGAAAAGTTTATCTTACACAAACTGGTCAACTTTATCTTGAGGCTGCTTGTATGGCTTTGGGTAAAGTATTCAACCTTGGCCCAACATTCAGGGCAGAAAAGTCCAAAACGCGAAGACATCTTATCGAATTTTGGATGAACGAAGCAGAAGTCGCTTACTATGAACATGAAGATAATGTCAAACTCCAGGAAGATCTTGTTTACTATATAGTCCAGTACGTTCTAAATAATGTATACGACGATTTGGTCGCAATTGGAAGAGATGTATCAAAGCTTGAAAAAGTCCAAAAGCCATTCCCAAGGATGACTTACACGGAAGCTGTTAAATTCCTTCAGAAGCAAGGTTTTGATATAAAATGGGGCGATGATTTTGGAGGAGATGAAGAAACGGTGTTGGCAAAACAATTTGACAGCCCATTATTTGTAACTCATTATCCAAGGCAAGCAAAAGCATTTTATATGCAACCTGATCCTAACAACCCAGAAGTTGTGTTGTGCGATGACTTATTGGCACCGGAAGGCTATGGAGAAATTATAGGCGCATCGCAACGTATACACGATTACGATCTTATGGTTGAAAGACTGAAAGAAAACAATTTGCCTGTTGAAAAATACGACTGGTACTTAGACTTACGAAAGTTCGGAAGTGTTCCTCACAGTGGATTTGGTCTTGGTGTTGAGAGGACAATTGCATGGATTGCTAGTTTAGAACACATAAGAGAAGCCATACCATTTGCAAGAACGTTGTACAGAGTCCATCCTTAATAACTATAAGCCAAATTTTTATTAACCCCGTTTCTAGTAGTAGCGAACTAGAAACGGGTTTTTTTAATATAAATATTAAACAATTACGAATCGTACTCATTTTGAGAAAATTCAAACAAAGGCATATAAGTTTTTAAATCCTTAAATGTTTTACCTTTAACAGTTATAAAGTCTTTAGCTCTTTTTAGCGAAACTCCTATTTTTTCTAGAGCATCAAGGTTAAGTGTTCCGTACTTTCTTAGTTCAATTATTTTTCTGGCAGATTTCAAACCAATCCCTGGAATCCTTATTAATTCATCAAATTTTGCTCTTGATATATCTATTGGAAAGAGCTCTGGATGTTTTAATGCCCAAAGCGTTTTCGGATCAATATTTAAGTCTAGATTTTCCGAATTATCAAAAATTTCTTCTATAGAGTAATTGTAAAATCTTATGAGAAAGTCTGCTTGGTATAGTCTATGTTCTCTTAAGGGATTTTCGCTCTTTTGAGGAAGTCTTTCATCGTTATTTATAGCAACATATCCTGAATAGTATACCCTCTTAAGTTTATACACTTTATAGAGCTTATTTGAAAACTCTATTATTTTTTTATCTGATTCGTTAGTTGCACCAACTATTATTTGTGTTGTTTGTCCGAGAGGAGAATATGGATTTACATGTGGGTGCCTCTTTTTTTCTTCAACGTATTGAAGATATTTAATTGAGGAAATATGTAAAGGCCTTTGTATTTCTTCCGGTTTTTTTTCAGGTGTGAGATTGAAAAACGCCTCTTTTTTCAAAAATTCAACATTTATACTTACCCTGTCTGCAAACATTCCTGCTTTTTCAATCAATTTTTCATCTGCGCCAGGAATTATCTTTAAGTGGATATATCCAGGAAATTTTTCTTCTTCCTTGAGTTTTTTTGCAACTTTAATCATTTGTTCCATAGTGTAATTTGGGTCCCTTATTATTGCCGAACTCAAAAAAAGACCTTCTATATAATTCCTTTTGTAAAGATCTAGAGTTAATTTTACCACCTCATCGACTGTAAACGTTGCTCGTCTTATGTTATTTGATTTTCTGTTTATACAGTACGCACAGTCATATATGCACGCATTTGAAAGTAATATCTTTAGTATGGGAATGTATTTACCGTTTGCTGCGCTGTAATATACAAAATTTTTTCTTCTTTCCCCAAAAGAGCATGAAACATCATATTTTGCAGCAGCAGAAAGAATACTCAATTTTTCTTCAAGCGTCATACCAACCCCTCCAAGTATACTTTTGTATATATTATATCATGAAAAAATATATTTTCAAAACAGTTCAAAAATGATAAAATTTAATTAGTTTTGTACAATAACTGAAACTGGCAAAATTTGGGAAAAAATTGACTATCCAGAATAGTTACAAGCGCTCAAAAAATAACTGAAAAAGGTGAGAAAAATGATATGGTATGTTTTGATAGTATTCTTTGCAGGTTTCTTTATAGGGAAATTCATCAAAACTGAATGGATAAGCAAATTCAAAGTCGTTATAATTTTGACTATGCTTTTGTTGTTCTCATTAGGTCTTGAGATAGGTGCTAATGATGAGCTTTTCAAAAAGATTGATAAGATATTCCTTTACGCGTTACTTATAGCTTTATTTGGAAGTATCGGGAGCTTTTTATTTGGTTACATTTCCGAAAAACTTTTTGAAAAGGCGGGTTGGAAAAAATGAGTGCTTTATTCCTAATTTTATCAGTTATATCAGGTCTTTTTATAGGAAGACTGGCCCATTTCGAATTGCACGGTAAAGCGGTTGAAATAATTCTTTATGCGCTTGTTTTTTTAGTTGGTCTTGATTTAAGTAAAGAAAAGATAGAGAAGAGATTTTTAAAAGGTATACTCATGACAATAATTTCGACAATAGTGGGGACTCTAATATTCGCATTTATACTTTCGCTATTTTTACCACTGAAAAAGCTTGAAACACTTCTTGCGGCATCTGGCTTTGGTTGGTATAGCTTATCAGCGGTTATAATTACCAGTACATACAGTGCGTATATTGGGAGCATTTCTTTCTTTGCGAATGTACTTAGGGAATTGATAGCTATAATCATTTCGCCGTTTGCTTTGAAAAAAAGCAGATATGGTACTATATCCGTTGCTGGTGCTACATCAATGGATACCTTATTAGGAATTATTTCTATGTATAGCGATAGAGAAACAGCACTTATTTCGTTTGGCCATGGGTTTGTAGTTTCAATTTTAGTACCCGTATTCGTTAATCTTTTTCTGAAACTTTTAGGTGTGTAAAATTTTATTTTTCGTTTATTCATAAGCTTCAAAGCACAATTAAACGCCTGAGTAATAGGAAGGATGATGTAATTTGTAACAGACAAAGGTAGATAGTTGTTACGCGAGAAGGCTTTACAGTTAACAAAAGATGGTGTAGAATGAAACTCGCGCTGCGAAAAAGCAAAGCGCAAGAGGAAGAAAAACAAAAAAATAAAAA
>NZ_LNGG01000003.1:0-132148 GCF_011057735.1 Fervidobacterium sp. 2310opik-2
AAATTTCCATGACATGGTTACAATGAACACAACGAGGGTAAGGGAAAGAGAAGAGTTTGTGTTTTTTGGTGAAAGAAAGTTTAAAGTAACGCTTGCAGTCTTTGCAAAAGAAGATTTGGTTTTTGAACTTATCATGACCGTTTTTGATGAAGTTAGAAGAGCCGCAATGAGGGCATTTGAGTTGGACATTAGCCATATCGGGATACCTCCTTATTGAGAGTATATTGGGGGGTGTCCCCTATTTAAGAAGATAATATGATTTTTGAAATTTATCAATACCTTTGGTTAACAAAATCCTTACAAGAGAGGGGAGAAGGAAAGTGAAAAAGTATCTTATTTATTTAACGTTTCTTTTGTTACTTTTTTTGATTTTCAGCTGCTCATTGCTTAATACCCCTAATCAAACTGAAAAACAACCATCAGAACCATCGAACCTTCTGTTACAAGCAAAAGCGGAAGTATTAAACTCGAATACACCTAAAAATATTGACTTACTGGTTGGAAAAGTCATATGGGTCTATGAAAACGGTGATTTCGTTTTGAAAGACAAGCAAACAGCTATATACGTTGTCGGAGGAAAAATAACGGATAAATACATAGGAAAATTTTTGAAAATTAAAAACGGAGTCGTAAAATCATCAGACGGAATGATAAAACTAACTCTTGATAACTCATCAGAAATAGAAGTAGACTTATCACAAAAATTTTCCGTAGAAGTACTTAATCTTGAAAAATCACTTAAAAACTTAAAAAAAGAAGAAACATACTTTTGGGACGGACAATATGTAAAAATCGCTGGTAAGCTTTCTGGAAGCTCGAATGAAAATACTGTATACTCTATAAAAGATAAAATCGGCAATACTATAATCATTGACAACAAAGAAATAATTGAATCATTCAATGAAAATAAATTTATCCCCATCACAGTGGATGCTACAGTAACAGGATATTTGTATAGAAAAATATCTTCAAACAGCTCTTCAGAATGGCATATAATTCCATTTGGAAAATCAAATGTCACATTAGACATCCCCCCTGTACCAACCCAAGTCTCCGTGGATTTAGGAATAATAGCACCTGTTGAAAATATCAGTGCATCGTATAACAAAAATGAAAACAAACTAAGACTTTCTTGGTCTTACACATATGGGAACGTAAATTTCTTCATCTATCGAGAATACGAAGAAGACAATAACGTTTATTACGAACTAATTGGAAGTACAGATAAGAATAACATAGAAATAAATCTCTCTAATCAAACATACGAAAATTCAACCGGATTTGGCGTATTGGCTTACAAAGACGGAAAAGAAAGTAAACTTGTAGTTGTCAAAAAAGACAACATACTCGAAAACTAATTTAATTAAAAAAGGATAAGGAGCGATAGGAATGTCTAAAAATTCAATCAATCACAAAAAAACGATAAAAATACTGTACATAATCACATTAGCTATATTCATACTCACTCTATCAACATGCCAAAATCCTAAGACAATTAATTATACAGTTTCAATAGCTTTAAACTTGCCATCAGAAATAACGAATCAGCATCAGAACTCTCAAAAAACTCAAAACTCATTCTCTGAATACCAAATTAGTAAATCGGAATTGTTGATTTACAATGGGGAAAACCTTATAAACTCATTTGAAACCAACAACCTAAATTTTTCTCAAATACAACTCCCTAAAGGAAATTATAAATTCGTATTTAACGCATATTACCAAGAAAATTCTCAAGAACTGCTTTTTTTCTACGGTACAAAGAATGTAAACATTGATTCAAACACAACTGTATACATAGATACTCGGCTTGCTTCAGGTACAGCAAATATTAATTTTTTAACAAACGACCAAAATTTTGATATAACTCAAGCTACGATAACATTGCTAAATCAGGCAAACGGAAAGATACTAACGCTAAACTCAAACACCAATAATATTGAAATCTATCCAGGGGTTTGGAAGTTAGTTCCAGAAATAATTGCGAGAAACCAGACAAATCCAATAGATAAAAGATATTCAGCTGGCAAGGAAATATTCATATATATCCGCCCATCTCAGAATTCAAGAAATACAATAACATTACCAATCCCTCCCGAAGAAAAAATCGGAGCCATTCGTCAGGTAAATGATGTACATGATGGAGATACATTTAGAGACAGCAATAACAATTCTTACAGAATAATAGGAATAGACACACCTGAAGTATCCGCTGGAACAAAGCCAGTAGGGGAATTCAATCAAGAAGCAAAGCAAATGCTCGAGAATTTTGTTAACTCTGGAAATGGATACGTAAGGGTTATATCTAAAGGCACAGATAGTTATGGTCGTTACCTTGTTTACGTATTCAACGACTCTGGGAAAAGATTTTTTGAAGAAGAAATTTTAAAAGCAGGTTATGCGAGACCCTTATTCTACGATGAAAATGCTGACCCAGAATTAACACCACGTCTAATAAATGCTTATAGATACGCATATGAAAACAAAAACGGTATTTACTCAAAATGGGACACTGCGCCCATAATAGAAAATACCACACAAAACAAAGATAGCTACGTTGGAAAGATTGTTTGGTTGAAAGGAACAGTAAGTAAAATTTCATATGACTCTAGCTACGAAAAATGGACCATTACATTAGACAACGGTTGGGCAAAAATTGAAATAAGAAACGAAGAGTACACACGCCTTTTCAATAATGAAAATTTATCAAATCTTAACAATAAACAGGTAAAATTCTATGGAGAACTTTGGAATGAATCAGGAATTTATAAGATTTTGCTACGTGCATCATGGGAATATGTAATTATAAACTAAACCTTATTACGAAATTGTACCATTAACCACCAAGGAGGAGAAAGTATGCTTAGAGGGTTCAAACTTGGAAAAGTTTTTCTGTTATCCTTTTTAATTTTACTCACAGCTATTTTCTTAACAACGAGTTGTACTTCCAAACCGTCGGCCAACACACCAACTGATAAAAAAGTAACTGTAAAAGTCAACGTCAGTCTGCCTTCAGAAAAAACATCAACAAAGACCAACGCGTTTACAGACAACATCACAAAAGTTACACTTACAGTAAAAGATTCGAGTGGTAACCCTGTCCAATCAACTGAAACTACAAACAAGCTTAATCCATCATTCGAAATTCAACTAACCCCAGGAACATATACTTTCGAAGTAAAAGGTTATGAAAACGATACAGAAATATTCTCTGGGGCCAAAGAAAATCAAACTGTAGCACAAGGAAATGACAACACCATAGTTATAGATGCCACATTCGTCAATGGGACAATAAAGGCAACTGTAGAAATAGAACAAGCAATATGGGATAAATACAACGTAACTTCAGCAAAACTTACATACAAAAAAGATGTAGAAACGCAATCTCAAGAAGATAACATAACATTTTCAAGTACATCAACTGTATTAACAAAATCGGTATACCCCGGAATGTGGAATGTAAAATTCAACATATCCCTTGCAGCGAAAAGCCAGTATACAGAACCAGCAAGCAAAGACCTTGAAAAATCAATTAGCATAGAAGTATCACCTGCAAAGATAAGAGAGATAAAGTTCAAAGTATACTTTGACTCACAAACCAATGAACCACAAGTAGCCGTAGTAGTAACGCAAATCAATTTACCATATATACAAGGAGTAACAAATCTAACCGCAACTTGGGTTAAAAACGCAAATAAGCTTATACTATCTTGGGATTATAACGATGACGCGCAATTTTACATATACAAAGAAATAGTCACTCAAGACAATGAGACATATTATGAACTTGTTGGAAATACTCAGGATAAAAATTACACTATTGAAAACTTTGACCAATCAGAGTACGACAGAATAAGCGGAATAGCGATAAATACTTACAAAGATGGAAAAGAAAGTGGATTAGTTGTATTAAAGAAAGACCAAATTCAAGAATTTACAATAGGCGCAGTTACTAACCTAAAAGGGTATTACGACGGGGCTCAGTTGAAACTAACATGGGATCATAACAGTTTAGTTGATAAATATATAATTTACAGAAAACTACCAACAGACAGCGATTTTGTAAAAGTAGCCGAAGTAACAGAAAAACAAGCAACCATCGAACTTTCACTTGTTGATTATAACAATTTGGAAAAAATAGCCGTATCAGTTTATTGCTTTGAAACTGAAGGTCAAAAAGTTGAACTTGCTAAAGCTGACATCTTACCATTCGATGGTGGAACAGGAACACAAGATGATCCATATTTAATCCGCACGGCATGGCAACTGCAAAGATTAAACGATTCACAATATCTCACAGCTAATAAATACTTTAAACTCATTGCTAATATAGATTTGACAGGATTCACTTGGACACCGATAGGAAATTTTTCTTCTGATTTGTCACAAACCGCATTCCAAGGAACTCTCGATGGTGATTATCACAAAATCACAAATTTGACATTCAACGATACGAGCAGAAGCAACGCAGGATTGTTTGGGTATCTTTACAACGCAACTGTTAAAAATCTTATCATCGAAAACGCAAATGTTACAGCTAAACAATACGTTGGCGCATTATCTGGTTCTGCTAAAAAATCAATGATATACAGAGTAGGTGTAAGAAATTCTGCAGTTGAAGGAACAAACAACAATTACAACATCTACGCAGGAGGATTAATAGGCGATGTATCTGGTGGAGTGACTATTGAAGAATCTTTTGCTAATAATATAACTGTTTCTGGTCCAAATTATGACAACGCCAGAGTTGGTGGATTAGTAGGAAGGTTGATGCATTCAACAGATGGCGATAACAACGTTTCAAAGTCTTACGCAACAGGAACAGTAAAATTCAAATCGAAAGATTCTTCGAATATTGGTGGATTAATAGGCCTAACGTCAAGCGGAACAAGTTCTACAGCCAAAAATTATATCAACCAATCTTATGCGGCAGTTGCTCCATCTAATATCGCAAATGATGGCACAAACGCATACTGGAAAGGTTTCGTAGGCGGCTCTGTTGTAGCTGAAGATCCAACAATAAAAAATTACTTTGACACAGAGGTTTCAGCAACACCATCTGGTTCATCAAAGGCAACACTTCAAGACGGATTAACAACAGCACAAATGAAGTCTAGTTCAAATTTTGTTGGTTGGGACTTTACAAACGTTTGGACAATAAACGAAGGTAACGATTATCCAAGATTAAAGTGGGAACAAGATGTAAAATAAAAAAGTTGTACCTTTATTAAGAGCGCTTAATTTAACTATTTAATTATCCACAACCGATGGGAAACACACCCCATCGGTTGTGTTAGCTAAAAAGGACAAAAGTACAAAAAAATATATTTGCGGGAGGCTAAGGTATGAGTGGTTTGAAATTTATGAAAATCAAAAAAATTATATTTACGTTTGTCATCTTCATTATGTTATTCTCAATACTTTCTTGTGTTCCACAACGTCCAGAGCCAAAAAGTAACGATATTTACTCATGGAAAATGGAAATTTTGAATTCTCCAGGTAATGTGCTTATAAAGTCAATTGAAGGTACACTTATCTATGTCGATACTAGTGGAAATGGAATAATTCACGATGGAAAGACAGGAATATACGTTTACAAAGGCGGTTTTTATAGTTCAGATAAGGGTAAGAAAGTTATAATATCAAACGGTATTGGAACAACATACAGAGATTCCATACAAATTGATATGAGCAAAGGTGGAACAAAAACATTACAAACATCATCGGATAGCATTTCACCTACCCCATTGGATGTAAAATTAGATAACAGTGATAAATCGCGAGCACTTTGGGACTTTAGATATGTAACAGTTTCTGGATTTATTCTCGGAGGTCAAAATTCAACTGGTGATTACATACTAAGTTACACAACAAGCTCGAATACCAGTGAAAAAATAGTGATATCTTCTTTAACAGGAGCTCTTACTTTACCGTTGGCTTACACAACAGAAGCAACGGTAACAGGTTATCTTCAATATTCAAGTGGGAAATGGAAATTGAACATTATGCAAGCCACGTTAGGAAAACAAATTGTGGGTAATGGAATATACGTAGATGAAGTTATCGACGGATTAACATTTACCGCTCTTGGAAAAACTTATAAAATAACGGGAATAGATGTCTCACTAAACAACGCATCAAAAACTTCGCTCGAGAATTTTATAAATGAAAATAATGGTTTGGTCCAAGTAGTTGAAGGTAAAAGAGATGAAAACGGCGCAATCCACGTTTTCTTATTCAGTGAAGATGGTTATAAATTTTACCAAGAAGAGTTACTTAAAACCGGTAATGCATTGATAGATATAGATGCTACAATAGACAACCCAAACATGTATGAAAGGATGAAATTAGCTTACAAAGAAGCTTACAACAAAAAATTAGGAGTTTATAGCACATTCTCAGACGCACCAACTGTAAACTCAGCTGACATGGCGTTATCAAACGTAAACAAATTTGTTTTCGTGACAGGAACTGTCAACGATATAATTTCAAATGAAGATAGGAATAAAACTCTTCTTGTAAGTGATTGGCTCCAAATTAACATATCTGCCGGGAATTTCAAGTATCTATTCTCATCACCAATCGATAGCTTGAAAAATAAAATAGTAACATTCTATGGGTATCTCACAAAGCCAGAAGGTACCGAAAGGTATACAATTAATCTTAGAGCCGAGTGGGAATACTTCTCATTTGCGGGTGGTACTGGTACAAAAGATGATCCATTCATCATAGAAAGTCCATTACACCTTATAAGTGTCAAAGCAATGGCAACACAAGGTAAATACTTCAAACTCAACGCAGATATAGACTTAGAGGGTCAAGAGTGGTCGCCAATAGGCACATATTCAACTGATTTGACAAAGACAGCATTCCAAGGAGTATTTGACGGAAATAACCATAAAATCTCGAATTTCGTTTACAATAACGAAACGACTGGAACAAACGCTGGATTGTTCGGATACCTGTATAACGCAACAGTCACAAATCTTATCATCGAAAACGTTACGATTAGAGCAAAACAACGAGCAGGTACACTAGCAGGCGCAGTAAAAAGTTCATACATCGAAAAAGTAAAAGTTGTTAACGCAAATATATACGCTTCTATCGATGGTTCAGGATATGCCGGAGGATTAATAGGTGATGCTGGGGAAGGTACAGTTGTAAAACAATGTGCTGTCAGAAACTCAACAATAACAGTTGCCAAATATGCTGGTGGTGGATTAATAGGTCAATTGGTGAGTACAAATGCATCTAACCCCGCTCTTATCGAAAATTGTTATGTGGAAGGTGGAGAAGTAAAGAGCAACTATTCATCAACAACAGCAACTAGTGGTTTTATTTCCAATTATAACGTTTCAGCTGGTCAAGTAAGGAACAATTACGTGGCGATTAAAGTTACGAACGGGCAAGGTTTTGTTGGATACATTCCATCAGGTGGTTCCAGTTCCGGAGCTTCAGGAAATTATTTTGACAAAGATGTAGCAGGAACAAGTAGTGACAAATTAAATACTCCAGCTAAAACGACAGCGGAAATGAAAATGCAATCAACATTCGTTGGTTGGGACTTTACAAACGTTTGGATAATCAACGAGGGCAATGATTATCCAAGATTAAGATGGGAATAAAAAATTAAATAATAAACAAAGGGGGGAAATTTGATGAGTTTATTGAACAAAGTTCAAAAATTACTTATAATTGTAATGATAGTGATTTCTATTTTTGCGTTAGCGTTTAAATTAGATTTTAGTTTGACGGGTTATTTAACATATGGATTGACTGATGGAACTTACGATAATTTTCCGATAGCTTATTTCACAATTACACCTCCAAGTTTTATAAACATATTCTCCTTGAAATTTACAGACTATCTAACTTATACTCATGGTAAAATTGACATACTTGGAAACAGCGTTATACTGCCGAGATATTATTTCATAGATTCAACTTTTACATTCGAGCAGTATAAATTGTACCTTAGCTTTGGAAGGCTAAGACTTTCAAGGAACAACACACAAAAATTTGAAAGTGTAAGACTCGGTGGATTCAAATTTGACACATACAACACATCAGTTCAAGAACCAGCAACACTCGGTGGTTTCGCCGGATATCTTTCTGGCAAAATATTCGGATTAAATTTCGAACTGGGAGGAGCTTATAGCTTAGACTTAGGAAAATTTGCTGTATATAGCACGTTAAATACAAACTTTAATCAGCTTGGCACAGGAAGAATTGGAGTATACTACGAAAATAGGTACGAAAATTTATCAATAAATTATACACACACTTTGAAAGGAAACTTCGGACAATTGGATATTTGGACAGGTTTAGCTGCCGCGCAAAGTAACCTTTTAGAACCGAGCTTTATAATTGGAACAACATGGAAGCAAAATAGCTTTAACTTGTCATCACAATTTGTATACATTGGAGCGAATAAATACGATGTCGAATTTGCTTCCGGAGAACCATCAAATCCAAATGCTCCATACACTTGGAATTTTATGACAGAACTCGGATATGAACTTCCACAAATGTACGTTGCTTTATTCTTAAAACACAACAGCAGGTGGTTAGCTAACGAATGGTTACCTTTGTACGGTGTAAAACTCAAAGTTGCAGACTTAACTATATCTATAGCCAACGGTGACCTATCATCAACTTTACTCGGAACACAGAACATACTTCTTCAGCTCACTTACAACTATAAAGCTTCATTTGATTTTGAAGGAGCACTATCATCAGTCATAAGTTCTTTCGTTCCAAGCGGTGTACAGCAAAGTACTAAACCTGAACAAGTTTCACAAAAATCTATAAATATCGCAGAAATTTACAAACTTTCAGAAGGTAGCAAAGTCACAACCACCGGGGTCGTACTTGCTCCAACTGGCTTACTTAACTCTGCAACTACGTACATCCAAGATGAAACCGGTGCAATTATGCTTTATGGTAAGTCAATTCCAACTAACTTACAACCAGGAGACTTAGTAAGTGTATCTGGAACTACAAAAGTGTACAACGGTATTCTTGAAATTGTAGTTGATAGCATAACAAAAATTGGTACTCAACAACCAAAAACTGTTGAAACAAAGAAAGTAGAGATGAAACATTTGTCAAATCTTGTAAAAGTACAAGGTACAGTTAAGAACGTTTCAAAAGATACAGTTATAATAGATACCGGTGAAGCTGAAGTAAAACTCTTCGTTAAAAGCGCGACTGGAATATCTCTTTCAGAAATTAAGCAAGGTATGAAGTTAACTGTAACAGGTATAGTCAGCCTTTACAAAGATGAACTGGAAATCCTGCCAAGGTATCAGGAGGATATTGTTATAGAAAAATAAGTTAAAATTTAAATAATTAAGGAGAGGATAAAATAAAATGTTGAAAAACAAGAACTACAAACTTCAAGCTTACTTAGCTTTAGTTTCTTTAATTTTTCTAATTGTACTTCTCAATTCATGTCAACCTGTTCAAGAAGTTGTCTCTTATATACAAGTTGTTGATGGTGATACCCTAAAAGCAAATGGTAATACAGTAAGAATTATAGGCATTGACACTCCAGAAACATACTCAGGTTCATCAAAGCCTGTAGGAGAATTTGGACAGGATGCAAAAAATTACTTAGGGTGGTTTATAAGCAATCTAAAAATATCGCTCGAATTTAAAGGTCAAGATGATTACGGTAGGAAATTAGCGTACGTATTTGGAACAGATGGTTCCAATAACAAATATCTTTATGAAGCATCAGTTACAGAGTTAGGATACGCAAGACCGTTGTTCTATTCAGACAACTACGTTTCTGAATACGCTCAAAAAATTATAAATGCCTACAAAAGCGCATATGACAAAAAACTTGGAATATTTTCAAAGTGGGAAATCGCACCTGTTATCACATCATCCACCACAAATTGGTCTAATTACGTAGGCAGAATAGTATGGTTAGATATGAACGTCGAAAATGTGTATAAATATTCTGGAATATGGCATATAACATCTACTTTTGCAACCGTGAAGATAAGAGACGAAGAATACAGGTACATATTCAACAACTATAATTTATACACATTGAAAAACAAAAAAGTAAAATTCTACGGCGAACTCTGGAACGACGAAGGTAAACCTACGATAATGCTCAGAGCACCATTTGAGATAGTTATTGAAAATTAATTACTCTCAAATTCTCAAAATATGAAGGGGAGGACTTAGGTTATGAAAAAACTTTTGGTAATTTCTTTTTTCGTGCTTTTGGTAGTAAGCGCATTTTCTGAAGTTATTCCCATCGCTCAAATTTACAAACTAAAAGAAGGCGAAACAGTTGAAGCGACAGGTGTCGTTTTAGTGGAACCAAGCGCGTTGATGAACAAGACAACATGGATTCAAGATTCAACCGCGGGAATTATGGTTTACGGAAATCTTCCAACACTTAAATTAGGCGATGTTATAAAAATAACTGGTAAAACGAAATTGTACTACGGTATATTGGAGATACTTCCAGATAAAATTGAAGTCATAGGAAAATCTGAAGTAAAACCCGTTAACTTAAATGAACTCTTCAACAAGTTAGCCGAACAAAACGGTGGAAAAGTCTCACAACAAAAAATAGGTGAAGCATTTAACTCTGTTATGTCCATGTTAGTTACCCTTGAAGGAACGATATCAAGCATACAAGGATACCAATTCACAGTCAAAACAGAATACTTTGAGATTCTCATTTACCTACGTAAAGAAGCTAATGTATCGACAAAAGACTTGAAAGTCGGCGATAAAGTTTCAGTTACAGGTATCATGTACTTGTACAAAGACACATTCGAAATACTTCCAAGAAACCAGCAAGATGTGGTTAAGAAATGAAATAATACAAAAGAAAAAACAACCCCAGGCTTTCAAAGTCTGGGGTTGCTTTTTTTAACTTTGAAGCCTATTTGACAATATTCAAATATATTACTTTCTGCACCTTATCGTTATTTTTATCTTGTGCTACAACTATCAACGGTATTTCACCTTGCAAATCTTTGAGTGAAATTGTGTCTTCCAAATTGGTACTGTACTCATTTGATAAATCAGCGGGTAAGTTAAGAATAACTCCCGGAGTTCCGTTGACTTTCACGTAAATCTTTTTGATATCAAATTCTTTCGGCTTCGCGTTAACAACTACATATATAGTATCAGTTGCAACGGAAGATGGATCAACTGATTTAGATTTAGTACTATCTGTGTAAAGTCTGACATCGATATCTATAGGTATTTCGTAAGTGGGTGTTGCCACACTTTCTTCTAAATATGGAAAAATTCGTATAGAATCATTTGCCTTGAATTTGATATCTTGAAAAACTACCGTTCCGTAATTTTCCTTCTTTACAATCACATTCAACTGCTCGCCATCTTTTATCAAATTCGTACCAATTTTAGCGATGCCTGAGCTATCTGTCTTTCCCTCTCCCCTTATTCTTCCCCAATTACTTTTTACAACGACAGTAACGCCTTCAACAGGTGACAAAAAAAGTCCTTTGAGAACGTACGCCTCAAGCATTCCTGCTGTGGTATAGTACTCCAGCATAGCACAACTTGAAAGTATGAATAAAAACAATGTTGAAGTAAAAATAACCACCCTCCAAAAACTTCTCTTCATAATATCCCATCCCTCCAAATGTTTTAAATAGTCTTCAAGAAAATTATAATATAAAGTTTATATACAATCAATCGAAAATCAATTTAAAAAATTCAAAAATTCCAACATTCAAAAAGTAAAAAGCCCTCGGAATTACCCCGAGGGCTTTGATTTTTGAATATTTTTGAATATTTAAGTATTATTTCTGAGTCACATTATTTCTTCCCAAATACTGTCCACCATGCATAGAATGGTTCCGTTTCAGTACCAAAATTCATTCCACCGTAGTCATCAACTACAGTAAATGTCTTTCCTGCTCTAATAACTCCAGACACTGGTATTTCATCTCCGTTGAGAGTTACTGTACCTTGAATTGTTATATCTTGTGAAGGTGGTACAAGCTTAATTACTCCAATGGTAACTTGTCCTGAAAGCACAGAAAGATCTATTGGATTGTTTGAATACGGTAAAGTTCCATATACAGATGATGCCATTGGATCAGTTATGATTATCATCGCATCATTTGGCAATTTCGTTCCAAGCTCAATCTTAAACTCTGAGCTTAACACGGCCGTAATTGTAGCATCTTCGGAAATAAGACCAAGTGGTTCTGGATCAACTACAACTCCTTTTCTTTCTTCTTCCATTCTCAAAGCTACTTGCCAAGCGCCTATTAAACTTCCATCAGCAGTTGGTGCAAGCGACCTTTCCCAGTGGTCTGGTCCTGCGACGATTAATTTCACATCTGGGTCACTAAAATCAATACTGTCAATATGATAGAATCTTGCGTAACCATCTAAACCCGTTTTTGCGTAATAGCAAGCACCATCTGGTCTAACAATTTTAACCATAACTGTTGGAACACCAAATTCACCATATGCATCTGTTACTAAAATGTTTAATTCATTAATTCCTCCATCTGTTGGAAGAATTCCATTCAACGCATCATCAAGTTGGGCAAGTCCATAACCTGAACTGTGGTCAAAACCTGCGTCATCTATATCCATTGCAGTTTGCTCAAGCAATTTTCTTATCTGCCATACTTTTGCATTCGGGAATTTTTGTAGTAATACAGCAACAGCTCCTGTTACATGCGGTGCTGCCATGGACGTGCCTTGGTAGTAATCATATGTTCCTCCATTACTTACTCTAACATTACTATTATGTCCTTCATAACCAATGCTATTGATTCCTGGAACTGTGGAGAGTATAGTAACACCAGGCGCTGCAACGGTGATTGCATCGCTTCTGTTTGAGAACCAAACTGTCCTGTAATTACCACCATAGTATTCCGCTGCCGCAACTTGGATAACGCCAGGATAACCTGATGGGTAATGATGGTGTTGATCTGTATGGTCATTTCCAGCCGAAACAACCATTACAACGTTGTTCTTAAGTGCATAATCAAATGCTGCTTTCATTGTATGGCTATAACCCCAGCCACCCCAAGAATGGTTCATAACCTTCGCACCATGCTCAACCGCCCAAATAATACCTGCTGCAATGTAATCATCACCAACGTATCCATTTCCACCAACAAGAGCAGGATCATCAAATATAACTATTGGCATGATTTTTGCATTTGGCGCAACACCGACGATACCTTTTCCATCTTTCTTCGCTGCGATTGTTCCTGCAACATGTGTTCCGTGCGCTCCACCATATGATGAATCCGTTCCTGCTGGTAATACTTTACCAATAAATGGTCTATATCCTTCAATAACTTGTCCTTCAAGATCTGGATGTGTTCCATCAACACCCGTATCCACAACAGCAACGATAATATCTGTACCACTTGCTTCATTCCAAAGTGATGACGTTATTCCCATCGCTTCAAGTCCCCATAGTTCATTCGATAGTTCTTCACCATAATCACGTGCAAGAGGTGAAACTTTTCCTTTATTTCCAAGTATGTTCTGATCAGGTGTTAATTTCGTAGGTGCTATTAATTCTCTTTTGTAGCTTGGTTCAACGTATTTAATTCCTTTAATATTTGCTTCTTTTATTTTTTCATAAGCTTCTTCAACTGTTCCGTTGAATTTGATTGAAACCATGTTAATTTCTGGCAAATCAACGATTATTTTACCGTTGAGCAATTTTGCTACTTCTAATGCCGCATTTCTATCCGTGTATCCGACAAGAACCTTACCTTCAGTATATTCCCCTTCTTTGAGTTCACCATAAATTATCTTAAATCCATCTGGCTTTGTTGTTTCAACATTTCTTGGATCAAAACCTGGTTCAAACGGTTTCAATGATTTATTAGAATCTGGCTTATTTAAAGCACAGGAGAATACCAAAAGGAAAACAAGAGCAATGCTAACGAAAAGTAATGATTTTTTCATCATTTATCCCCCCTTCCTCAATTTTCACCAGTTACAAATCTGTGATACATGTCTGTTTCTATCGTACCTGTTCCCAAATAGTTATTGTTGTCAGTATGAATTGCGTAAGCTACTGTCCTATCAGAACTGTCTATTACCCTTGCGTAAAGTAATTCATTACCCCATTCGTACGTTTTGTTAGCTTGTAATTTATCGTATGGATACCAAGTACCGGCTTCGAAGTCAACCCATCTATACGTTTCAGATTCAGAGGTAAAATCTGAGAATTTAAAGCTAACAGTATTGCCTTGAGTAGCTGGAGTTATTCCAAAGATTGAGTAACTTCCACCAAGAGCTCTTGAGATAGAGTAGTAACAAAAATCGTTAACTACAAGGTCGTATAACCATATATCGTATATATAGGTAACATTACCTTCTGGTGTTGAAGTTGGACCAACAAATTGCCAGCTAAATTCTGGATCTCTTGGCACATTTGTCGAGCCATTGACAGGACTGATGTATTGAACATCAAACATTGGAAGCGGTATTACACTACCAACTACGCTGTAAGGAGTTTCATAACCATCATAAACCGATGAAACAGCATACCAAACTTTTTTATTTGGTTCAAGTTTTGCTGAATAGTCTGTGTATGTATATACATTATTTGGAAGTGTCGCTACAGGTTCAAAGATTGTTCCATCGAATGATCTGTAAATTTTGTAAGCCTTCGGTTGAGTTGTTCCCGATGCACTATACCATGGTCTCCAGTATACTCTCACATAGAGATTTTGGTCTTTATCTGCAACTGTTGGACTCGGAGTTTTACCACCATAGTATTCTATCTTTCCACGACGTGTGTAAGCTAATATATTGTATCCAGTAGGAACTGCGTTAGTATATTTTTCAACAATATAAGGTGTTATTGCAACCGATGGGGTTCTTGAAACATAGAGATAAATTATCTTCTCATATCTATTATCGTTTTGATCGTAAAGATCAACGTAAACTGGTACCATTCCTTCAAATTCTTTGACAGAGCTTAAAGCGCTAATTGCCGGTGAGTACCCAATCACTCTTGGATTAGTAAGTGTTCCTGCACCTGGTACTCCACCAACTTTCACGTACCACAGATTAAACGTATATTCGGTGGAAGTAGCAGTACCTAAAACCTTTATTCCATCAGTACTTACAACATTATCAACTAATTCTCTTCCCATTTCATCCAATATCACATATTCAAGTTCAAATGGTTTATCAGAGCTTGTTGGACCTAATTTTGCAACGCGCATTTGCGTCTCAAATTCTATAGTTTCGCCATCTTTAAGTCTCAATCCTTCTATATAGGTCTTCGCATACCCATTCTTGGAAATGATTATATCAAAATCAGTTGTTGTATTTAAAGTTATGTTATTAAACACTACTTTACCACTTGAATCTGTTGTTTGTTCACTTACCAAGCTACCATTTTTCATTAATTTCACGGTTGCTCCACTTGTCGCTGGACCACTCTTGTAATCAGTTATGTAAATCGTAAGATTACCTGTTCCTGGAATAGTAGCACTAACTTTAAATGTTTTTGTTACTTCGCCACCTTTTCCATCAGAGAATTTGAGTGTAACGCTTGTTTCATTCATCAAAGTTTCTGGGAACCAAACATATTTTGTTCCAACAATCGCACCAGGACCGCTAACTTTCGTTATTTGTACGGCATCTCCATCCGGATCAGAAACATAGTCTTTAAGGTTGATTGAAACTTCTTTACCAACTTTTGTTGAGAGATTCTGAAGTGGTAATACTACAGGTGGTCTGTTTGGAATAACAGCTGGTTGAACAGAAATCTCTAAAGTCGCATATGAAAAAGCTCCTTTGGAATCTCTTGCTTTGAGTAAGAAGCTGTAAGAACCCTCAGTAATAGCTGAAGTATTCCACTTAAAAACTTTTCCTTCAATAGTTGCTCCACGTGTATTGCCCTCAATAGTTACTTCTACTTCATCTCCATCAGGGTCATTTACTTTGTCGCTTAAATCAAATATAAATAATTCTCCTTTATTTACGTTTCCTGTGTAACTCGAGGCACTCCAAACTGGCGCATTGTTTGGAACTATTGAGACATTTATAACTAACGTAGCTGTGTTTTTACCACCTTTTCCATCAGATGCTTCAAGAACGAATGTGTAAGTTTTTGCTTCAGATGGTGTAAATTTGAAAACACCGTTCTCAATAGTTGCTCCGGTTCCTCTGACTATGGTAATACTCACAGGATCACCATCTGGGTCTGAAACTTTGTCAGAAAGGTCAAACTCGAGTAGCACACCAACAGTACCCGAAATCTCGTAAGGAGCATCTTTCCAAACCGGTGCTTTATTAAGTGGAGTACATGAAAACACAAAAGCCAAAACTAACAGTACAATCAAACTAAGCAAAAAATACTTTTTCACAACATATCCCCCCTCGCTTAAAAAATGGTTTTAAATAAAAGTATTAAAACTCTCAAAAATATAAACATCTCTTTAAATTTAGAACATGCTTTACAATATATTCTTCAAGAAATAGATATCAAAACGTAAATACTTTCAGTATTAAGATTTCCTTTCTTTTTAAAACAACATCAAATGTTCGAAAATAACTACTACAAGTTCTTTTAATAAAACTCAATTAACATTTATTAGTTAAATAAAAATTCAAAACATCAACTACCAATGCAACACTTTTGCTCCTGCTGTGTCTTCGGCAGCAACTTTGATTAAGAAATCTCCTTCTTCTGTAGGTGTCCATTTGTAAATACCATTTTCGATAATACCTTTACCAGTTGTTACAAGTGATATAGACTTTAGGTTATTGTCTGGGTCACTGACATATGATTTGAGATCAAGAACAATTTCTTGACCTTTTCCAACAACTTGATCAGGTATGTCCTTCCAAACAGGTGGTTTGTTAAATACCTGTTGACAACCTGAAAGTACGAAAATCAAAACTGCCGCAAGTAAAAAAGTTGTTAATAGAATACTCTTTTTCACCTAAATCCCCCCTTTATTGAAATGGTGTTATTCAGTTACTTTAATCCTTAAAAGCTTCCCAAATATCAACCAATATCGTAAAATTTTCTAGCTTTCAATTAGTTTAATAGTAATCAACATTATAAAATTATATAAAAAACTTCATACCCTGTCAATAAATATTTTTTACAAAAAAGTAACTTAAAAAACCAAAATTTATTCTTTTTCAAGAAACATTTCTAACAAATTTAACGTATGCTTGTAATCGTTTTTATTTATCGACGAGACTGGACTGTGAATGTATCTTGCTGGTACTGATACAACTCCCGCGGGTATTCCAGTTATAGCGTATCTTCTTGCGTTTGTGCCTCCAACTGTGCGCATTTTGTATTGGAATGGTATATTGTTTTCCTTGGCTATCTGGACGAGTTTTTCAAATATTTCTTGATGAACAACGTATCCACTGTGCATAAATGTTATCGCAGGACCGTTACCAAGGTGAGTGGACCAAAGTTGTTTTTCAAGTTCTGGATCGTCACCACTTGTTGTTGTTTCAACAGCTATCGCCATATCAACTTTTAATTGTTCCGCTATTATCGCAGGGCCCCTTAAACCTGTCTCTTCCTGGACAGTGAAAGCAAAGTAAACGTCGTTTGGCAACGAATTTTTATTTGATAATTCATCTATTAAATCCATAAGCACACTACAACCACATCTGTCATCAAGAGCTTTCGCAATTACGAAGTCCCCAGATTCTTCGTAATTTGTTGTGAATGCCACCATGTCGCCTATTTTGACTTGTTTTTCCGCTTCTTGCTTTGATTTCGCACCTATGTCTATTTTAAGCTCCGGGTACTTTGGTGTGTTCATCATTCCTTCTCTTTGAAGATGAGCAGCTTTGTAACCTATCACACCTATTGATTCTTTACCAACTTGAACTTTTTTACCAATTATGACCCTGGGGTCAACACCACCAACTGGCGCGAATGATAATGTACCATCTTCGTTGATGTTTGTTATCATAAATCCAACCTCGTCCATATGTGCATCAAGCAATATTTTCTTACCTTTCCCATTGCCTTTCTTCAGCGCTATTAGATTTCCCATTCTATCTACAAACAATTCATCGACTTTTTCTTTTATTTTCTCTTTTATGTATTCTCTTACATCATCTTCAAACCCAGAAACGCCCTTTAGCTCTGTGAGTTCTTTTAAATATTTCATCATTGCTCTTCCACCTCCGTGATTTCAACCGCAGTGAATACAAGTAGTTTGGCTGTGTCTTCGACATCTTTAACTGTAATTTTTTCGTATGGGTTGTGCATGTATTTTAGAGGTATAGATATCAAAGCTGTTTTAACGCCTATTCTTGTTAATTGGACTTCGTCGGTGTCTGTTCCAGACCTTCCCGGTATGGGTTCTATCTGAGTCTTTATGTTGTATTTCCCAGCTACTTTGTTTATATGCTCCACAAATTTTTTATTTGTAACAGGTCCAACAGCAACGGCTGGTCCTTCGCCCATCTTTATCTTAGGATAACCAGGTATATCCTCATCACCATGCGTAACATCTATGACTATGCCGTATTCTATTTCTGAAATGTACGCACCACTTTTAGCACCTGGCCCTCCTATCTCTTCTTGAGTGGAGAATACATAATAAACTTCCGCGTCTGTATTAATTTTCGAGAGTAACTCAGCTGCTTTAATTATAGCCACACAACTTGCTCTGTTATCAAGTGCAGGTGCGAATATCGTCCCGTTTTTCTCAAATCCTTCTATATCTAAAGTTACCAAATCACCTATCGATATATCCTTCCAATTTGGGTTCATAGTAACGTCGACGAATAAATGGTCATAATCTGGTACTTTTTTCGACTCTTCCGTTGTTTGGAGATGCGGAGGCATGAAGCCAACTACGCCTCGTAATTTCCCTTTTTTCGTGTGAATCCATACTTTTTGGCTTACAACTGTCTTTGGATCCCACCCACCAACTCCAGAGAGTCTCAAAAATCCGTCTTCGTATATTTTTGTAACAACAAACGCTATTTGGTCGGCATGGGCAAAAAATCCAATCTTGGGTCCAATACCTTTTTTAACACACACAAGACTGCCCATAGGTGTTCTGAAACATTCATCAGAGTAATCACACATAATTGTTTTTATTTCTTCAATGACTTCGTCTTCGTATCCAGAAGGACCTGGAATGGCGGAAAGTTTTAAAAGTAAGTCTTTCGTAGATAATTTTTCTTTACTCAACGTTTATCCCTCCCAGTTTGCTGTCGTATTTGTTTATTTCTATTCTACTACTTTTAACGTAAATAATGCATGGAAATTCGTATTTTTCTGTGAATGTCCCTTTTAAATCTGAAATCTGAACGAAAGGAGATTCAAAAGAAAGTGTGGCTATAACCGATTCTCTTCCCTCGTTTATTCCCGCTCTCACTATGCCCTGACACCTTCCAAAGATAACCACGCTTCCCCCAGCAACAATCTCTGCTCCCGCGTGCAAATTGCCAATCAATATCACATCACCAGAGTGGATAATACTCTGCCCACTTCTGAGGTTCTTCTTAACTATTTTTGTACCAGAACGCGTATCACCTTGATTTACCATATCAACTTTCTTCTTTACCACAACTTCATTTGCGCCTTCCGTGCCCATAAGGACATGTGAGATTGTAAGTCCAAGTTCTTGGACTCTCGCAACTATCTTAGGCACGTCGGCGATGTGTTTCTCATGTTCTTCAATCAGAAGCATTATCTTATCACCTTTTGCAAAAAAATTACCCATGCTCTTTACTTTATCCTCTATCTTTTGAAGAACATCGAATATGTCAGTGTAATCTTTAATGTAGAGCACTAAACCATCTTTTGTCATCTTGAAATCTACCATACGATTCCTCCTTGCTTATCATAAAAGTCAGAGTATTAGCGCTTCTATTTCATCAATCCACTCCGAAACATCTATCGGTGAAATTTCTTTGATGAGCTTTTTAAACGTAAAAAAGCTATCTCGGAATACATCCAATCTATTTCCCGAATGTACTTCGACAGCGCATTCAAGGAGTGCGGCAAAGTAATCAGCGGTTCTTACAATTCTTCCAGAATCCTCACT
The DNA here is from genome assembly GCF_011057735.1 of Fervidobacterium sp. 2310opik-2. Taxonomy (NCBI): domain Bacteria; kingdom Thermotogati; phylum Thermotogota; class Thermotogae; order Thermotogales; family Fervidobacteriaceae; genus Fervidobacterium; species Fervidobacterium sp. 2310opik-2. The sequence goes on from NZ_LNGG01000003.1 coordinate 20,043, forward strand.
AAATGGTTCAACACAGTATTCTATGTAATTCTCAAGAGGTTTTACATTCTCATTTCCGTTTATCCATTCTTTAATCATTTCACGTTCAACGACGTTGACTAGCTCTTCTAACCCCGGAACTTTTTTCTTTGTCGGAGTTATAACATCACCTGTGAACGCTTCTGGCAAGTCGTGCAGGATTGATTTCAGAATAACTTCTTCGATATTTTCAAATTTATATAACTTCGCAATCAAGTAAGCGATTGTAACAACAAGGAAAGAGTGCCCTGAAACAGTTGTTCGAACATTGCGGTGTGTTCTATTCCATCGTACCATAGAAGTGAGATTTAAAATGGCAGGCCAAGAGTATTTAGCGGTATTCCACAACTTGTCGCTCTTTTCTTTTCCAAAATGGTTTTCAATTTTTTCTATCTTTTCTTCCAATTCTTTCAAAGGTTGAGAGTAATCAAAAAGCTTTCCATTTTCATATGCTTCAAGATAGCTCACGTACAAATCAGCAATCTTATCTAACGGATTCTCTTTAATAGGTGATATTAATAAATCAACGGTTTCTTCATCTGACAATTTTCGTAAATCCTGAATAGATTTCTCAGTTACTTCTTTCCATACTTGTGGCGAAAACCTTTCGATACGTTCTTTGAGTTGCAGTGAAACATCGGAAAGCACAATCTTTGGAAGTTCACGTGTGAACCTCCATTTTAGACTATCTTCAATTGATTGAATTAATTGGTCTTCGGAAATTTTGAAAAGGAAAGATAAAAATAATGTATTAAAGGAATTATCAGCTTCGGAAAACCTTATTATCGCCGGTCGGTTATTCCAACGCTGAATCGTGAACAAATTTGTGAGAGAAAACAAAAAATTCCCCTTCCCCAAGTGAATCACTCCCGATACTATTCCCAATTTGATATTATTATACCACGACACACTTGGAGAAGGGAAATTTTTTTAGATCTCATTAGTTTTATCACGAGCTTAAATTTTGATAGATTATCTTTTTATCTGCTTTATTCATCTTTTTACTTTCGTACATCTTTAAATCGGCACTTTGGATTGCTTCTTCAAGAGAGTTGTAATTTTGCAAACTAACAATTCCATATGAAAATTCAACGATGGATGTTAATTTTACACGTTCAATAACTTTCTCTGGTTCATTTGAGTCTATGTAAAGTAAAAATTCATCTCCACCATACCTTACAAGAACATCACTCTTTCTTATCATGTTTAGGCATGTTTTTGAGAAATCTTTTAAAATTTGGTCACCTCTTGCATGACCGTATTTATCGTTGTATTCCTTAAGATTATCAATATCAATAAACGCTAAAAAACCTTTTCTATCATTACGCTTAACACTCTCAAAGATGTTCGAAAGTATCTCCATACCAGCTTGTCTTGTATATGCTCCGGTCAGTTGATCACGTAGTAGCATATATACTGACTTGTTATGATATAATATATTTTGTAAATGCGTTTGAGCAATTTCAAAGATGTTGCTAATAAAATCGCGCTCTTGCGTTGAAAAGTCTGTGTGATAAATCGTTAGTTTCAAACTATCAGATTGAAATGAACTTGAAATTTTGCATGATTTTCCGATTATCTTTATGTACGAGTCTGTCATTGCCCTAACACCTACCACAGATGTGTTGAGATAGATAATAGAGGCTAACTTATTTATAAACTCAACTTCGTTTAATGTACTTATTAGTTCCTTTGCTATACTTAAAAAATCTTTATTTAGATGTTCATTTTTCTGTATCTTATCAGCTTTTGCTATGTTTTCATCGAAAATAAGCAATTTTTCCATATTAGGCAACACCCCTAACAAATTTTGTGTTTTTTCCTCTTCTGAACGAATTATCGGAAATAGCTGTCTAATATTTAGAGGATTAGAGGATTTAAAGGGAGGTAGATAAATCAAATGATTAGTATATATAAAAAAGGATTCACATTAACAGAGAGTATTATGGCTATTTTGTTGATTTCTATAGTGTTTATGGTGATAACATATGGACTATCATCTGTTATAAATTCGGTTGCCATGCTAAATAATTTTCAAAAGGTTACCGAACTACAGAATTTTATAGCAAGGTGGGTTTATATCCAAACAGATTTTAGTAACGCGGTAGACGAAATAAATACTGCTTTTTACGGTAATCCATTACCAGGTAATTATCCACGGTTAAACAATTTCAGCAGAACTTCCATTTCGGGCAATTATTTTGATAAATTTACATTCACGATAGAATACGCGCCAGGTAAGATAAGCAATTTCACGGTTTACAAATATAAATCCACAAATTAAATTAGACTATTAAGGGGAGAGATGAATGGACCTTACTTTAACAGGTTTGATAGCTAGTTTAATAGTGTTTGTAATAATCTTTGGAATGTTAGGGCTAATATTTAACGCGACATTAAACGTTTTAAATCAACAAAAAGAGTACGCGGAATTCTACGCGGATGTTCAAAATTTGACAAACACAATTGATATGTTTTTGTCTCAGAGCGTTTGGAAAACGGAAGAATTAGAAGCAACCAATAATTATTTAATACTACCTTTCTTCGTTCCACAGCAATCAAGCTTAAGTGCAGTAATTGAGAAGAAAAAACTTAAAATTGAAAATGGTAAATTAATCTTCAGTGATTACAATGATTCAAATGGCAAAATAATAATGAATATTCCAAATACAATCGGAAGTGCTAGGTTTGCGAAAGGAACAATTAATTTAAAAAAATTTATAATAATGATGGTGCAACCAAAAAACGGAAATTTACAAGAAGTTTTTAAAAATCAATTTCAAAAAACATTGCAAAAAATTTTAGAAGATCCAAATCAATATTTACCAGGATCTTATCCCATTTTCCTTCTTTCAGCACTTACAGAAGCAGGATAACAGAAGCGGGATAATAGAGGAGGGGAATAAGTATGCCAAATCGAAAAAAACCTGGTTTTGCGGTCGCAATTGTACTGATATTTCTTACTGTTGCTAGTATATTACTCCTTATAATATACGAAGTACTTGCGAATTACAGAAATAACGAAATAAGAATGCGTTTAGAATCACAATTAGAAGTTGATGCTTTAAATACATTAAACGTCGGCATAGGCATGATAAGAAGTAAAAGTGCCGGTATACTTGGTTTCGATATTCCCTTTTCACCTAACTCTCCCAGTTGGTTTAATTCGGAGTTTTTGAACAAATTAAATAACGATTGGAAACAATTTGTAACGAAAAATGTTAAAGCTAATAGTGTTTATAAAGTGATTTCCATGACTGGTAATGAAAATTACTCAATTGATCCATCGGTAATAAGTGAAATATCGAATTATAAATCGGAGCGAGGCTTAGACTCTATTGAAATATATGCGTTCAATATGAATAAACTGAATTTATTTTTAGTTTCGCGTGTTGTAAAAAATGGAAATTCAACTTATTCTTATGGAATAGTTGGTTCAAAACTTTTAAATCAATATGTGTATTTTACTAATAAAGAAAAAATTCCAGACGGGCAAACAATATATTTTAAATCAGGTGAAACCATTGATGGCCCACTCAGAACACATGATTATATAAATATAAACAATGTTGGTGGTAATCCTACATTTCTAAGTACAATTGAAATCATTGGAATTAAAGACAAAAATGGTAATGTAGTTCAACCGAGCAATTATTCTAACTACGCAAATCTGTTGGGAAATCCACCGTATAAAATTTTAACTCAAGAAGATATTAATGCTTTAGATTTTAATGCTATAAAGTCTCAATACCAAAGTTCAATTAATTCGCTTGTTGATACATACGATAATGTGAAAAATAACCCAAATAAACTAAGTGGGCTCAAATTTACGGGTGATATAACTGTCAGTTTCAATCATGGTCAAGGAAATTCAAACTATGACATCAAAATATCTCAAGGAAACGTTGACTATATAATTAAATGGGAACCATCGGGTCCACCTTTGGCAAGAATAAGGAAACAAGGAGGAGGAAAACCGGATGAATTTGTCTTCAATTTCAACGGAGTGATATATTCGACAGGTAACATGACTATAGGTGGTCAAACTAGTCTTTCCACATATAATGGCAATTATACTTTGTTTTCGGAAAAGAGTGTTTACATAAAAGATAGGATAATACCTTACAAAACATATAAAAAAGTTTTTAACGCAAGTGAACACAGTCCTAATGGTGAAGTCGTAACAGCAGATAAGATTGAGCAGATAAAAGATTTTGTCACATCAAATGAAACTTCCGCTTTAAACATCGTTGCAATTAAGGATGTTGTAATAAAAGAGAAACTCCATAACATGAAATTGTTTTCAAGTATATTTTCTTTCGATGGATCATTTGAGGTGGAAGGGTACGATACAGATGAATCAGTTGGTCAACTCTTTGTATTTGGTAGTATAATGCAAAACGTACGTGGCCCTGTTGGAACGTTTGACCCATCAACTGGTCAGACAGTAACAGGTTACTACAAAACTTACTCGTACGATCCAAGAATAATAACAGGAGCCTATCAACCTTATGGAACTCCCACAAAATCTGAAACTATAAGGCTTTTTGTACTTGGGGTTGTTAAATAGCACAAAATATCAAAATCAATGAAGATAATTAGTTTCCTGTTATAAAAAGATAATACTTTTCAGGTGGTATCAAAACCGGAGATATGCTTCCGTTGTAATCACAAACGATAGATACCGCAATAGAGTTATTTTTATCGTCTTCTAAAATAGCAGCCATTAGTTCAGGTGCCCATTCATATGGCTTGTTGGATTGCAATTTATTTTCATCTAAACCTTTCCATCTATAATCTTCAAATTTTATGTTAACTTCTGGATTTTTCGTTTTAAATATTATTCGATTGTTACTACTATCAACTGGATAGTAGTAATGTTTTTTATTTACAGTCCAATCGTAAAGCCATATTTCATATTTGTACTTTATTCCTTCAAAATCTTCAAGTCCCTCAAATTTCCAAGAAAATTCTGGTGTCACAGAAACGTTTGTTTCACCATCATACGGTTTGACATTAGTCATTTTAAAAGATGGGAGTAAAACAACACTTCCAACTATGCTTCTTGCCCCTTCCAAAAATTTATAAACACTAGCAACGGCATACCACACTCTTTTTCCAAATCTATTTGTTGGCGAAGTGTCTATGTATGAGTTTTCTCTATCAGAAACAACGGCTATTTTTTCGAAATTTTTCCCGTCGTAAGAACGATAAACCACATATCCGTAAGGTTTTTCTGTAATTAAATTTTGTGTACTCTCTTCCCATCTTTTCCAATTTATTTTTATGTAAGTATTTAAACCAACGCTTGAACTCTCTAAAATTTCCAAGATTGGTGAAAAATTATAGTATTTTGTTTCACTTCTAATTGTGTAAGCATAAAGTGCGGGTTTTTGTGGTTCCACTATGTAAGGTTTGATTTTTAAATTAACTGAATCTGAGAAATAAATCGGTATTATTTTCTCATATCTGTTATCATTTACGTCATAGCAATCGATAAAAAGATAAGTTTTTCCGTAAAAACCTGTTGTTTCTATATTACCCGATAGACGACTAGATTCGCTGTACAATCTTGGAGAAGTCAAAAACTCCGCCCCCGGCGGAGTACCAATTTTTGCGTACATGTGCGAGATAGGAATATCAGATGAGGTCGCTTGTGCTTCGATGAAAATAGAAGATGTGAAAAAAATATTATAGATACCTTCTTCGTTTGGTGTATATTTTAATTTTCTCTGTTCCGAATCGTAGATTGAATAGATGATGTTCATTTTATTTTCCATGTTTTCAACAAAATTTGCCTTCCTTAGAGTTGTGTTTATTGTCAATGAACTTTGTAATCTCTCTATGTCTATAACGGTTTTAGCATGGGATGGTTTTGAGATAATTATTGTGTATGGTTTACCAATTTGAATAGTTTTACTGAATGTAACTATTCCTTTTTCATTAGATGTTGCTTCTTCCAATAATGTACTTCCACTGTATAGCTTTACGTTAGCCCCTTCTACCGCGGGACCTGAATTGTATTCTGAAATTACTAACTTTATATAATTCTCAGAATTTTTGAAACTAACACAACTGGAAAGGAAAATAGTAATTATAAGAATTATTATGAGGAAGAACTTTCTATAATTTCTATTCATTTTACTCATTGCCAAACACCGTCCAGTAATTTCCTGATTTATCGCGAAGAACTGTATTTGTTGAACCTTTTGTTATTGTACCAAAAATTGGTATTTTAAATCCGTTGATGGTAACTGTTCCATTAAGGGTTATGTCACTCATCGCAGGCTGATTAATTTCCGCTTTTATATAATACTTACCACTCATTTTGGAAAAATCATATGAATTAATACTTGAAAAGTCAACGCAAGTGTATGCGGTGGTATCAGTTGAAGGTTTTAACATATCTTGAAAGACAAGTTTCATATTCGCTGGTTTATTTTCCAAGGTTATGCCTGCACTTGAAGAAAATTTTACATTAAGTGTGTTTAAATCGCTCAAGTTAAAATTTTTGAAATTGTATTGTCTTTCTTCCGCTTTTCTTAAACACTGTGTGGTTAAACCCGTTGATGATTCAAAACTATCCGGGCCACCTACAAATATATCGTATATACCACTATCTATACTTACAAACTTTGCCAAACCGTCTTTATTTGTCTTAGCAAAATATCTAACTTGTCTATTATCCGTGGAAGTACCAACTAATGAAACAAATGCAGATTGAATATCCCAACTTCCGAAATAATCGGTGGTATGTACGATGAAATCAGTACCTCCGGTTGTTGGAAGCTCCTCGCTAACCGCTTCTGCTCGTACAAGTCCAAAGCCTGATCTTTCATCAATCCCAGGTTCATCAATATCCAATGCCGAACTTTCGATAATTTTTCTTATTTGCCAAGGTTTTGCACTTGGATATTTTTGAAGTAACAATGCAACAAGTCCGGAAACATAAGGTGTTGCCATAGATGTACCTGACATGAAACCATAGTATCCACCATTTTCGTCGCAAATGAATGAATCGCTGTCGTACCCATTCGATCCATCCTGTGGCATCGTCGAAAGGATATTACTACCAGGTGCGGCAACTGTAATCATAGGACTCCCGTTTGAAAAATACGCAGTCTTAACATTGCCACCGTTAAATTCAGCTGCGGCAACTTGTATGATACCCGGATAGTTTGCAGGATACAGAAACGTCTGGGAAGATGTTGAATTACCAGCCGCGACTACTACAGTAACTCCTTTTTCAAGCGCGTAATCAAATGCATCTTTTAGAATTTGAGAATAACCTGGCCCACCCCAAGAGTTGCTTAACACTTTAGCTCCATGGTTAACTGCCCAGATAATACCTTTTGCAGTGTAGTCATCACCAATATACCAACCACCATCATCAAATATAACTATCGGCATTATCTTCGCCTTTGGAGCTACTCCAACAACACCTTTACCATCTTTCTTTGCCGCAATTATTCCAGCTACATGAGTGCCATGAGAACCTCCGTAAGAGGAATCAGAATTAGGTGGGATGTTTGTATCATATAAAGGTCTGTAACCTTCGATAATCTGACCTTGTAAGTCCGGATTTGTTCCATCCACTCCTGTGTCTAAAACCGCGACGACTATGTCATCGCCAAAAAGGTTTTCATTCCACGCATCTTTTATATTAACAACTCTATGACTCCATAAATAAAAATCAAGTGATTCACCTGTGTAATTTGCATACGCAAAATGTGATACCCCGATTAATTCTTTAGACAAAGATACTTCTGGTTCTTTACTTTTATAAGCTGGCTCTAAGTACCTTTTGTAAGATAACTCAACGTATCTTATACCGCATTTTGAAATGTCACCCATCTTAGATAATTTATTTATAACATACTCAGCATTTTGCTTAATTTTGACAGAAACAGCATTTAGTTCAGGGATGTGCAGAATAATTTCTCCATCTAACAAATTCAGTATATCGGGGATTTTGTTTTCATCTTCGTATCCTACGATTAGTCTGTCATTAAAATAATCTTCTTGAGAAGATGTATTATCAGGAATATTGTTTGAATTGTTCAACTTATTTGTGCAGGAATATAATAAAAAGAAAATAGCGACAATAAAAATTATCGTTAGCATTGATAAATACTTTTTAAACCGCTTAAAATTCACAAAATTTATGTTCACAATATTTCCCCCTAAAAACTATTGACATTTAAGTTAAAGATTCTTCTTCTTCTTCATCTCGTACATTTTTTCATCGACTTTTTTATATACGTCATCTATACTGCCATACTCAGAAGCATCGATGATTCCATAAGAGATGTTTATATTTTCTTCCTTTAATCTGTCAATTATCCTATCGATGACTTTTTGAGCATTCTCTACTCCCGTTTCTGGTAAAACAATCACGAATTCATCGCCGCCATACCTTGCTATCAAGTCCATTGACCTAATAGTTTCATTCGCAATCTTAACAAACATTTTAAGTACGTTGTCACCGTACACATGTCCGTAAATATCGTTGATTTTTTTAAAGTCGTTAATATCTATGAACACAACTGATAAAGGTGTTTTCATTCTTTTGCTCTTAAACAATTCTTTCTCGAGGTATTGTTCAAGAAATCTTCTGCTGTATGCGCCAGTAAGGTAATCTTTTATCGAAAGTTCAAATAACTTTCTTCTTTCTTCCTCAACTTCATTGAGTACATCTAAAAACGAGAACGCCAAAGTTATTATATTAGCAACTTTTTCAAATAGGTTAATTGTGACATCGGAGAATTGATCTTCACCTTGCTTTTCAAAAAGCACAGCGCCGTGAACAAGAGATTTATAAACAATCGGAGCAGCGTAGATTGTGAACAATTCACCACGAATTTTATACAAAGAATATCCTTCGGGTAGTACCCACTCTTTCTCACTGTTTCGAATATGAACCTTAATATTCTTATCTATAACATACCTTGTCAAATTTTTTACCTCGGGCCCAAAACGCATGCCACTTTTATCATCATCGTCAACGTACTTGAAGTATGGGTAATAAATGTAACCGTTAGGTTCCAAAAATGCTATTCCAAATGTATCGATAAGGCCATGTGAAAGTAATAATTTTCTAATGCTTTCACCTAAATTTTTTATACTAACATCGCTTTTAGAAAGTTCGCTTGAAATTATATTTATTAGTTCACTTAAAATCTGCCTTTCGATGTTTTGGTATTCGAAGGAGCTATCTTTTGTAATTATAGCTCTGATTTTTTTATCACCTTGAATTCTAACTAAATAAGTTATTTCAACATACTTTTTCCCTATTTCCTTGTTCCACGTTCTGGTATAATCTGAATCTATGTCTCGATGTTCACGTATATCTTTCAAAATATCGTATATTGTAAGATAATTTTCAGGATTATCAAGCATTAGCTGAATTTGTTCTCTACTTTTTAAATCTAATCCCAATAAATTAGCATATTCTATAATTTTTGAGTTTATGTACACAAGCTCATCGTTAATCCAAGTAACGATACCAAATTGATAATTATTGCTTATTGCACCAAAAATACTTAGAAGATTATTTAACTCTTCATTCTCTTTTTGAATTTTTCTTACCTTCTTATATTGAATTACAAAAAGAATAGTTAATAAAACCACCGCTGAAGAAGCAACAATAAGAAAAGGTAAAAGTAAACTTTGCTCCACATTTTCACCTTCATTTTTAACTTGTTTACTGAAAAGTATTTAATTTTCCATTCACTCCCCCAATACAAGCTGTTTCTTATACATCCTTGCATACAATCCTTCGTTTCTAAGCAGTTCATAATGCGTACCTTTCTCAACTACTTGCCCTTGGTCTAACACATATATTATATCAGCACTTTGCAGAATTTTTAATCTGTGAGTTATTATTATCATCGTAGAACCTTTCATCTTTGTTCGAAGTGTTTCGATTATTTCTTGCTCAGTTTCTGGGTCAACAGCAGATAAACAATCGTCAAATATATAAACGTCAGCGTCTCTCATAAGCGCTCTTGCTATTGTTAACCTTTGCTTTTGACCACCGGAAAGCATTACACCTCTCTGTCCCACTATTGTATCATATTTTTTCGGAAACTTTTCAACATCTTCTTCAACAGCAGAGAGTCTTACCATTTCTTTTACTTTATCAAAATCGTATTCTTCCATGGCAAAAGCGACGTTCTCCTTAACAGAATTTGAGAATAAGAACGTTTCTTGTGGTACATACGATATTAATTTTCTTATATCCCTTGAATGGAGTTGGTTTATATCTATTCCGTTAATGAAAACTTGCCCATTTTCAACAGGGTACAATTTGCTAATTATCTTAACAAGTGTTGACTTTCCACTTCCAACTGTCCCAACTATGCCTACAAACTGTCCTTTTTTAACGGAAAAATCCACATTTTTAAGCACAAACCTATCCGTTTCTGGATATTTAAATGATAATTTTTTTGTTTCTATAACCTCTATATGTTCCAATTTTACGGGATTTTCTGGTTCTACAACAAAAGGTTGAACACTTTGAAGTTCTCTCAACCTTTGCAAAGAAGCTCGCCCTTGCTGGATAACATTCATAACCATGCCGTAAGCTGTCAATGGCCATATGAGCATACCTATGTAACTGTTAAAGGCCAAGTAGTCTCCTAATGTAACGGTCCCTTTTACAACCATAGGACCGCCAACGGTGAGCGCCAAGAAAAACGCCAACGTTCCAACAAAGTGCACCAATGGCCACATGACGCCCCATACTCGGATGAGTGAAATTGTTGCATCAAAGTGTTTTCTCGCGCGTTCTTCAAAGAGTTCCTCGATTTTTGGGATTATAGAAAAGCTTTTTATAATCCTTACACCATCCATTGTCTCTTCCGTATAACCACTTAGTTCCGAATAAACGTCTTGTACTCGCCTCGAACGTTTAAAAATTAATTTTCCAAACAACGCAGAGATTAATATAATCCCAGGAAGTGGCGAGAGTGCAATCAGTGTAAGTTTCCAATTGGTTGAAGTTGCCATGAAAAAAACTGTCATGGAACTCATAAAAACAGCGTCGGTAAGTTGAACAACGCCAATTCCAAGCATTCTTTCAACCGTTGCTATATCGTTTGTAAAGTAAGCCATTATATCTCCCGATCTATGTTTGTCAAAGAAGAACATATCAAGTCCAAGAATTTTGTCAAAAAGGTTCTTTTTGGCATAATAATCGAAATACCTTGAACTTCCCATAATAAAGTAACGCCACCAGAATCTACCGATAAGCATTCCAAACGCTAAAGCTAATATCGAAAGCACAAAAGTCTTAACTTCATTTATATCTTTAATCGTTTGAAGAGCATTTACCGCTTTCGCAACAAATTTTGGAACAAAAAGTTGCAGTAAATCGATTATAATCAGTGAAATAATTCCAAAAATATAAAAATGCCAGCGCTTTTTGAGAAATTCCTTGAACAAATTAATCCCTCCAATCAAGCAATTATATACAAAATTATACTTAATTATAAATAAAAAATAGTTTGAATCACTAACAATTATATCACCTCTGAATTAAAAATTACAGTATGAAAAATTGATTTTCTTTCTTCAAATAAAATTTAGTATAATAGAAATAATTAACCATTATTGTATTTTATCTTAGATTGGAGGTGTCTTCATGGAAAAACTTACTATATCAGATTTATTAAAGTTCAAATTTGTTTCTAACATCTCGTTCTCACCCAACGGAAAATTAGTCGGCTTTGTCGTCCACACAATGAATGAGGAGGAAAACAATTACACATCAAACATATGGATTTTGGATACCGAAACAGAAAAAATGTTCCAATTAACATCGTTCGGAAAGGAAAAAAGTTTTATATGGCTAAACGATGAGAGTATCTTATTTTCAGAAATTAGGGAAGAAAAAGACAAAAAGAGAATGGAAAATGGCGAAATGTTCACAATATTTTACAAAATTAACGTGAACGGTGGAGAAGCTGAGAAATATTTTGAGGTACCGTTTCTCATTAGAAAAATTGAAAAGTTAAGTGACGAAATGTTCGTTTTACTATCGACTTACAGTAAGTACATACCTGATTTCTCAAATATTGAAGAGAAAGATAAGCAGGAAATTTTAAAGAAATTAAAAGAAGAAAAAGACTACGAGGTGATAGACGAAATACCATTTTGGTCGAATGGAGAAGGTTTTACCAACAAAAAAAGAGCAAGGTTGTATTTGTTTAATTTAAGAGAAAATAAATTCATGCCTATCACTGATGAGCTCACCAATGTTCATCATTTTGATGTAAGTCAAGACAGAAAGAAAATTTTATTTGTCTCAAATAGATACGAAAACAAAATGGAAATAAGAAGTGATTTGTTTTTGTATGATATAGAAAATAATTCTCTTGAAAAATTAACCCATGAAGAACTATTTGAGTATGTTTATGCGTACTTTTTGGATGATTCAATAATATTCGCTGGTAGTAACATGAAAAAATACGGTATAAATGAAAATCCGAAATTTTACCTTTTAGAACTCTCTACAAAAAATGTAAAATTGCTTACTCCAGAATTTGATTTAAGCGTTTGGAATAGCGTTGGTTCTGATTGTAGGTACGGCTCAAACAAAAATGCCGTAGTTGATGGAGAATATCTTTACTTTGTCACAACAGAATGGAATAGTTCTTATTTGAATAAAATAGGGAAAGATGGAAAAATAGAAAAATTGACAAATAAAGGCGGGTCAATTGATGGATTTGACGTAAAGAACGGAAAAATATATTTTGTTGGGTTAAGGGATTATAAACTCCAGGAAGTTTATAAATTGGAACCAGGATGCAATGAAAAACAAATTACCGAATTTAATGAGTGGGTTTTAAAAGAAAGGAAAATTTCCAAGCCAGAAAGATTTACATTTTTCTCTGATGATGGAGTTGAAATAGAAGGTTGGATAATAAAGCCCGTTGATTTCGATAACTCAAAAAAGTATCCAGCAATACTCGATATCCACGGTGGTCCAAAAACAGTATACGGTGAGGTATTTTTCCACGAGATGCAAGTTTGGGCAAATGAAGGATACGTCGTGATGTTTACAAATCCAAGGGGAAGTGACGGACGAGGAAACGAATTTGCTGATATAAGAGGAAAATATGGTACTGTTGACTACGAGGATTTAATGAAATTCGTTGATGAAGCGCTAAAAAGATATCCATTTATCGATAAAGATAAACTAGGAGTAACCGGTGGTTCGTACGGTGGGTATATGACAAATTGGATAATTGGTCACACAGATATATTCAAAGCAGCAGTATCACAAAGAAGTATCGCAAATTGGATTTCAAAATTTGGAACAACAGATATAGGTTACTATTTTGTAGAAGATCAACATTTAGCAAATCCATGGGATAATTTTGAAAAACTTTGGTGGCATTCCCCAATGAAATACGCCAATAAAGTTAAAACACCAACACTCTTTATCCATTCAGATGAGGATTACAGATGTTGGCTCGTTGAAGGTATTCAGATGTTCACCGCGTTAAAATACTTTGGAGTCGATGCTAAATTGGTTATATTCAAAGGAGAAAATCACGAACTTTCTAGGAGTGGTAAACCTAAGCATAGATTGAGAAGATTACAGGAAATAACTGATTGGTTTAACAAGTATTTAAAGTCATAAATATATAAAACGAAAATCCCCAGCGAAAGCTGGGGATTTCATATTACTATTAATTCGGTTAATTATTACATTGGGTAGTATCCTCTTTCTTTGACAGCATTTGCAACTCTGCTTATAGCAACAATATATGCGGCTGTTCTCATGTCTGTATTGTATTTTTCCTTTGTCTTGTAAACTTCCGCAAATGCGTTAACCATCATCTTTGTGAGTTTCTTTCTAACATCGTCAATGTCCCAGAAGAATGTTTGGAGGTCTTGTACCCATTCGAAGTAAGAAACTGTAACACCACCAGCATTTGCAAGAATGTCAGGAACAATAAGAACACCTTTCTTTATTAGTATTTCTTCTGCTTCTGGTGTTGTTGGACCGTTTGCACCTTCAACAATAATCTTTGCCTTTATTTTGTCTGCATTTTGAATTGTAATTGCGTTTTCAAGAGCGGCTGGGACGAGTATGTCAACATCAAGTTCAAGAAGTTCTTCGTTTGTGATTGGTTTTGCTTTTGGATATCCTTTTATAAGTCCTTTGTTGGCATCTCTGTAAGCTATCACATCATTTATGTCAAGTCCATTTTCGTTGTAAATTCCACCACTTACATCGCTAACTGCGACTATCTTGGCGCCAAATTCTTCACTGAGTATCTTTGCACTGTATGAACCAACGTTACCAAAACCTTGAATTGCTACTGTTGCTTTTGATATATCTTTTCCAAGAGCTTTACATGCCTCGTTTGCTACAATGGAAACTCCTCTACCTGTTGCTTCCGGTCTTCCGTCTGAGCCACCAAGGTCAAGTGGTTTACCAGTAACAACACCAAGAGCCGTGTAGCCAACATTCATACTGTATGTATCCATGTACCATGCCATTATCTTCGCGTTCGTGTTTACGTCTGGAGCTGGAATATCTTTTTGTGGTCCAACCATCATCTGAATTTCGGAGAAGAATCTTCTGCTTAGCCTTTCAAGTTCTTTTTCGGAAAGTTTTGTAACGTCTACTCTAACTCCACCCTTACCGCCACCGTATGGAAGGTTCATAACTGCACATTTCCATGTCATCCAGAATGCAAGTGATGCAACTTCGTCAAGATTTGTATCTGGGTGGTATCTTATTCCACCTTTCGCTGGTCCTCTTGCTGTATTGTGTTGTACTCTGTAACCTTCAAATATTTCAACTCTTCCATCATCCATTACTACTGGAAAGTGAACTTCTAAAATCCTTTGTGGCCAGAGTAAGAAATTTCCAATGTTTGGATCTAGGTTCATAAGGTCTGCTGCCTTTAAGAACTGCTTTTGAGCATTTTCGTATAGTGGTCCAAATGGCTTGAGGTTACCCATCTCGCTAATCTTCATCTTTTACACCCTCCTCTAATCATTGTAACGCCGGTTTTTTTGATTTTCGGCTATCTTTCACCGGCGAGTTTAATTAAGAGATGTTTCTAAATTTATTATCTTCCATATATTTAAAAGTATCAACCAGAATTTTTGTGAAGAGTATCACATTTTTATGGAAAATTATTGAAAATCTCTCTTTTTCTTTGAGATATTCAAAGATATTCAAGTATGCAATTTTTTTAGAATAGTCCTGTAATTTCTCCATTTTCGTCAATATCTATGTTTACTGCAGCTGGTACTTTTGGCAAACCTGGCATAAGCATTATTTCGCCTGCTAAAGCTACGACAAATCCAGCACCAGCACTTATCTGGAAGTCTCTCACCGTAAATTCGTATCCAGATGGAGCATTTATCTTTTTGGGATCATCTGAGATGCTATTTTGTGTCTTGGCTATAATTACCGGATAATTTCCAAATCCATTCTTTTTTAACATCGAAAGTTTTGATTTTGCTGTATCAGTGTAGATAACCTTTCCTGCCCTGTAAATTTCTTTTGCTATTAACTCTATCTTTTGCTCAACAGGTAAATCACTTGGCACTAAAGGCTTATAATTACTTGGCACATTTTCGATAGTTTCAACTACTGCTTTCGCAAGTTCTATCGCACCTTCGGAACCTTTCGCGTAGGCTTCGTTAAGCACACATTTAGCTGGACTGTTTTTCAAAACAGCTTCTATTTCTTTTTCTGTATCGGTCGAAAATCTGTTCAGCGCAACGACGACGGGCACACCATATTTTTTCATGTTTTCAATATGCACTTTCAAATTCTCCAAGCCTTTAATTACTGCATCTACATTTTCTTCGTTAAGGTTATCTTTCGGTACTCCACCATGGTATTTCAATGCACGTATCGATGCGACGATAACAACTGCATCTACAAATAAACCACCAGTTGGAGCAACAAAATCTAAAAATTTTTGAGCACCCAGGTCCGCCGCAAACCCAGCTTCTGTAACAACGTAATCTGAAAGTTTGAGCGCTAATTTAGTTGCAATTAATGTGTTTGTACCGTGCGCAATATTTGCAAATGGGCCACCATGTACAAACGCAGGAGTGTTTTCAATTGTTTGAACAAGATTTGGGTTAATTGCATCTTTCAAAAGTGCAGCTGCCGCGCCTTCGGCTTGTATGTCTTTCACTCTAACTAATCCATTACTTCCTTGAGCAATTACAATTTGGCCGATTCTTCTTTTCAAATCAGTTAAGTCCTTTGCTAAACACAAAACTGCCATAATTTCAGAAGCAGCTGTGATTAAAAAACCATCTTCCCTTGGATAACCATTTGCACTACCACCAAGTGCAATTACAATTTCTCTCAAAGCTCTATCGTTCATATCCATAGCACGTTTCCAATAAATCTTCCTCAAATCTATTCCTAATTCGTTTCCATGGTTAATATGCGCATCAATCATCGCGGCGATTAAGTTGTGTGCGGTCGTTACTGCATGTATATCACCGGTAAAATGTAAGTTAATATCTTCCATAGGGAGTACTTGGGAATACCCACCGCCCGCCGCACCACCTTTGACACCAAAAACAGGGCCAAGTGATGGCTCTCTGAGAGTAACTATCGATTTTTTCCCAATTTTGTTCAGCGCCATGGAAAGACCTATGCTGGTGGTTGTCTTACCCTCCCCAGCCGGTGTTGGTGTTATCGCTGTAACGAGTATAAGCTTTCCATTAGGCTTGGCATTGAGCGTGTTCAAATACCTATGGTCAACTTTAGCTATATACCTGCCGTAAGGTTTGAGCATATCTTCAGGAATATCTAAAGATTTTGCAATATCTCTAATATCTTTTAAACTTGCTTGTTTCGCAATCTCAATATCACTTAACATCTCTCATCACCTCCAAATTTTATCTCGTTAAACATCTTATCAATAGTTTATCACTGCAATCTCAATTTATCAAAAAGAGAATTTCAAGAAATCAGAATAATTTTGTACGATTTTCAATGTAATTCACAAAATGTTAATCCTATTCAAAATTGTTGAAAATTATGGTAAAATATAGAAAATTAGGTTATAGAACAATAGAATACTGCAGGAGGAAATAATTAATGGCTATAGTAACTATAGAAGATATATTGAAAGATATAAAAAATGTTGCAGAAGAATACGGTAAAGATTTTGTAGTAGCGTTTTCCGGTGGTATGGATAGCACCGCAAGTGCTCTTTTGTGCGCTGAAGCTATTGGAAAAGAAAATATTGAATTAGTACACGTTGTATATGGACCTTACACTTATTCTAATAGTCTCGAAATAGTTTCAGAATTTGCTGAAAAGTTTGGTTTCAAAGTAACTTTTTTATATAATCGCGGTCAAGAACAGATATGGAAATATGGCCCGTCTTGTAACATGTGCACAAGACAGATAAAGATGGGAACAGTCTTGAGCTATGCAAATGGCAGAATCGTCGTAACAGGCTCAAATTCATCGGATACATGGGGACAAACTGGATTACGTGTATTTAATTCAATGTATGCACCATTAGGTGATATAGGTAAAGATGAAATTAGAAAAATATTAGATAAATACGGTGTGAAAATCAGACGAATAGGTGAACACGCCCTTAGAGAAGGATGTAAATTAAAGCATCTTTTAAAACCAATGACAAATCCGGCTTACCATGGAAAAGCAACAGCTATTGCAAATGAGATGGTTCTCGATTACTTCCCAAATGGCAATGAAATCGCCAATATAAAAATCGTTGGGCCACTATCAAAAAATATAGCGGTGATAAATGTTAAACCGTTTAGGGAAGAAGTGTACAAATTGGCTGAAGACCTCAAAAACATAGATGTTGTCGACGATGTAATCGTCGCAGACAAACCATTGATTTTAAAAATAGTTGCAAATCCATCAATCTACAGGGTGGAAGAATCAAAGTTTTGGGTTGTAGAAGGTAAACTCAAGCCAGAATTTGCCGTACCGATTAAGGTAGAATGGTACGAGTCAAAAAACAATAAATTAAGAACATTCCATGTTGTGGAGGTATGTGAATGGACGAATTACGAGACAGAGAAAGACGAGTACTTGAAGAACTCCAACGTCGACTCGGATACACTTTTAAAAATCAAATGCTCTTGTTCAATGCCCTCTGCCATTCAAGTTACGCATACGAACTCAATCAAATAGGCAGAGATGTTCAAGACAACGAAAGATTAGAATTCTTAGGTGATGCCGTTGTAGAACTCGTCGTATGTGATATACTCTATCGAAATTACCCAGACTCAAATGAAGGCGATATGGCAAAAGTGAAAGGTGCCGTTGCTAGCGAAGAGGTACTTACTGAATTAGCAAACGAAATTGAGCTTGGTAAGTACATCTTCCTTGGCAAAGGCGAAGAAAAGACAGGTGGAAGGAAAAGAAGTAGTATATTAGCAGACGCATTTGAAGCGCTGTGTGCTGCTATCTATCTCGATGGAAATCTTGAGTCAGTGGTAAAAGTTTTTGGCGAAAAACTGAAGAGAGAGATTGAAATATTCTACACAGGCCAAAGGATATTCGATTACAAAACCGCTCTTCAAGAAATTACGCAAGAGAGGTTCAAAGAACTGCCAGAGTACAAAACGGTTAAGAACGATGAAAACGGGAAGTTTTTAGTCGAATTATACATACAGGGAAAAAAGATATCGATGGGAATAGGTAATTCAAAGAAAGACGCGGAAAAAGATGCCGCAAAAAAAGCTTACGAAATTCTAACAAGAGACGAAAATTAAACAAAGAACAAATAGTGAAAATATTGAGGAGTGGATATTATCGATATAGAAGCGCTATTGAGAACGTACGAAGATTATCTTGTACATGTGAGAAGAAGTTCTGAAAATACAGTAAAGGCATATATAAAAGATATAAGGAGGTTTTTTGAATATATACAAAAACCTCCAAAGGATATTGTTAGAAGCGATGTTGAAAAGTTTGTCAAAGCACTTTCGAAAGGTGAAATTACCGGTGGAGAAGTTACTGAAACAACTATATCAAGATACATTTCCTCGCTTAAGACTATATTCGATTATCTCCAACTCATAGGAGTAGTAAATGAAAACCCAACCGAGCGTGTCAGACATCCAAGGCTTAGAAAGAAAATTCCAAGTTTTCTCACTATGGAAGAAGTCAAAGCGATGATAAATACTTTTGACGAAGAGAAAGAATTGAAGTACAAAACGATCATATCTGTTCTTTATTTTTGTGGGTTAAGGGTAAGTGAATTGTGTAATTTGAGAGTAGAAGATGTGTCTTTCTATCCACCATATATAAAGGTTGTTATGGGTAAGGGAAACAAAGATAGGCTCGTTCCAATCAGCGATAGCATAATTCCTTTACTTGAAAAGTACGTGGAAAGGTATAAACCGAAAGTTTACTTTATCGAAAGTCGTGGAAAATCGATACATCCAGCAACTGTTTTTAGGATAGTAAAGCGTGCCGCACAAAGGGCTGGCATAAATAAGAAGATTCACCCACATACGCTAAGACACTCTTTTGCAACCCATCTTATAATGAACAACGTAAACGTAAAAATTGTACAAGAACTCTTGGGCCACGCAAATTTAAGCACGACAAGTATTTATCTACACGTAGCAGATAAAGAGAAATTCGATGCGGTTAAAAAGTTGGTTATTTGAAAACTAAAAACATCAGAGGTGTTTGAATGTCAGAAAGTAAAAGTGAAAAGAAAGAGCTCACTATGGTTAAAGATAATAACAACGATGAAATGACCAAGAATTTCATAAATGAAATCGAAAAGTTACTTGAGAAAAAAATTACAAACGAAGACGAACAAAAAATAGCTCAAGCAATCGAACTTGCTAAGATAGCTTACGAGGGATTGTACAGAAAATCCGGCGAGCCGTTCATTTCGCATCCTTTGGAAGTGGCAAAAATTGTTGCTTCGTTGAAGCTTGATATTGAAAGTATTATAGCCGCCATCCTACATGATGCTATAGAAGATAGTAATGGGAAAGTAACTTACGAGATGATAGAGAAACAATTTGGGCACGATATAGCACTAATCGTTGATGGTGTAACAAAGGTAAGTAGAATAAACGCGCCCGTTGGAAATATAGAGCAAAGGAAAAAATTGGAAACGATTCAAAAGATGCTTTTTGCAATGGCAGAGGATGTACGTGTTATATTTGTAAAATTAGCTGATAGACTACACAATATGAGAACTATAGACTTCGTTGAAGATGTTGAAAAGAAAAGCTACAAGGCACTTGAGACTTTGGAAGTATACGCGCCTATCGCACATAAGCTTGGAATTAACGTTATAAAATCTGAACTTGAGGACCTTAGTTTTAAAGTTCTTCATTACGATGAGTACCAAAAAATCAAGCAGATGATCGCACAAAAGAAGGTTGAAAGGGAAGAACGCCTAAAAATATACATCCAACAATTGGAAACAGCTCTTCAAGAACATAATATCAAAGCGAAAGTCGAAGGTCGATACAAGCATTACTACAGTATATGGAAAAAGATGATTCAAAAAGGCAAAGATTTTAACGAATTGTACGATTTAATGGGTTTAAGAGCGATAGTAAATGATGTAACAAGCTGTTATACTACGATAGGCATTGTACACAACCTATGGGTACCATTGCCGGGAAGGTTCAAAGATTACATCGCCGCGCCAAAATCAAATGGATACAGGTCCATCCACACAACTGTTATTACGCAATTTGGCGAACCACTTGAAGTGCAAATCAGAGACTACCAAATGCACGAAGAGGCCGAGTATGGTTTGATAGCACACTGGGCATATAAAGAAGGGGAACCGATTGTAGATATAAAACAAAAGTGGATTTTGAGGTTAGCTGAATGGCGGAAAGAACTTTCGCAAGGTTACGCAAGTCTTGATGATCTGAAAAAAGAGCTCCAGATGTCTGAAGTTTTTGTTTTGACGCCAAAAGGTGAAATAATCCACCTTCCATACGGCGCGACACCAATCGATTTTGCTTACGCGGTACATACAGAAATTGGTCATCACTTTGCTGGTGCAAAGGTCAATGGAAAAATTGTACCAATAGATTATCAATTGAATAACGGTGACGTTGTAGAAATCATAGTAAATAAATCTTCACCTGGACCTAGCCTTGATTGGCTAAGATACGCCAAAAGTCCAAGAACAAAGGCAAAGATAAAGAGATTTTTTAAAGAGAAAGAAAAAGAACAACTGATAGAAAGAGGTAAAGACGTACTTAGGCGAATCGCAAAGAAATTAAATATTTCAATTGAAGAATTATTGGAAAAACCAGAGATAAAAAAGTACCAAACAGCTCACCAAATAGATGAAGAAGAATTTATCATCAGACTCGGTGATAAAACGTTAACACAAGATGATTTGCTTTCAATTCTTGGAATCAAAGAACAACAAAAGAAGAAAACTCAAACTAAGAAAAAGAAATCTACCGGTTCTTTAGTTATCGTCGATGGGCTTGAGGGTCTCGAAATTTTGTTTGCTAAATGCTGCAATCCTATCCCTGGCGACAAAATAGTTGGTGTTGCAAGTAAAAGAGGATTGGTTATACATAGGTCGAATTGTGCTAACGTAGTAAACTTGGGAAATGACAGAAAGTTTTTGGCAGTTTGGAGAGCGGATATCAACGCTCAATTCAATGTTCTTGTTAAAATAGAATTAGATAGAAAAGAACGTGTGCCTGATCTTTTGTCCAAAGCCATGGAAAAGAAAGTTGAAATAAGAAACTTTAAATTCGAAATAATTTCTGACGATTACGTTATTATATCTCTAAACGTCAACGTCCAATCCCTTGAAGAGCTCGAAGAAATAATGAAATTTTTCAAGTCATTTCCTGGAATTAGAAAGGTGGTGCGTTCTTAAAAATGCGCGCAGTTGTCCAAAGAGTTACAAAAGCAAGTGTCTCAGTCGATGGTAAAATTGTTGGACAAATAGAGAAAGGAATTGTTGTTTTACTTGGAGTTGGTAAAGATGATAACATCGATGATGCAAAATACTTAGCTGAGAAAATTGTAAATTTGAGAATATTTGATGATAATGATGGGAAAATGAATCTTTCGCTATTAGATGTTCAAGGTTCAGCTTTGATTATCTCACAATTCACGTTGTACGGCGATTGCAGAAGAGGTAGAAGACCATCGTATTCTGATAGTGCAAACCCAGAATTAGCAAAAGAGCTATACGAAAAATTCATAGAACTTGTGAGAGGATATGGTGTGCATGTTGAAACGGGAATATTCGCTGCGTACATGCAAGTTGAGATACACAACGACGGACCTGTAACTTTACTTTTGGATTCAAAGAAGGTGTTTTAATTTGAAATGCCATCTTTTACATGTCTGTTGCGCTCCAGATTTGGTTATCGCTTATCTTTCTGGCGCACGTGGTGATGTATTTTTCTACAATCCAAACATACACCCAAAAACAGAATACGAGAAAAGATACAATGAAGTACTAAAGCTTGCAAATATGTGGAATTTAAATGTGATTGATGTGCCATACGACCCCGAAAATTTCTTTAAATTAACCAGAGGTTTTGAAAATGAACCAGAGAAAGGTAAAAGGTGTGAAATATGCATAAGAATGAGGCTTGAGGCAACAGCAAAATTTGCAAAAGAGAACGGCTATCGTTCTTTCTCTACAACACTTACATCTTCACCACGAAAATCTGTTGAAATGATAAATAAGATAGGGCTTGAAGTTATGAAAAATTTTGGGGTAGAATTCCTTCCAAATGTGTACCGTAAAAGCCCACTTTATAACGATGCTCAGAGGCTAATCAAGCAACTTGGAATATACAGACAAAATTACTGCGGTTGCGTTTATTCAATGAGTTCAAAACAACCACAATTAATAACGATGAGGTGAAAACAAATGAAAATTTACCTATCAAAGGAAGAACTTGAACTCGAAAAACAAATGTACGCAGATATAGCTATTAATTCAAAAGTTAGGATTGAATACACATACAAAGATGAGAAATACTTGCTCATACCTTATCAAATTGGTGACTTAATTGTTTTACTAGAAGTAAATGATGAAAAAGAGATTGTTGCTCAACTTTTGGATAAATTTGTACGTCAGTGGGTTCTTGAAAATTACACTTATCCTGAAGAAATAAAAACCTTGGCGAAACATTTTAAAACCGAATTGAAAAAATTCAAGATTCTTGTGGTAAAATATAACAGTCCAGAAGAGAAAGAGTTTTCAAGATATTCTCTTTCAAATATAACGTTTGGTGTTGTAAGTTACAATAATTTAGATATCCACTTGCTTTCTGCAAATACCGAAATCAAAACTAAGTATGGTTACAGCATATCGGATATTGTAGAAACACCAGAAGAAGGGTTAAGACAAGCGTTACTTATTAACAAATGGTTCGGTGGAGGAGATTATACTGAATTACCAAATATTGCACTAGAAAAACAATTAGAAGAAAAATCTGATTTAGAAAAGTGGTTAGAACTGCTTAGTTATGTACTATTCAAAGACATCGATGAAAAATACTTTGGGCCAATAATCAACAAACTAAATGAATTTAAGCAGGAAACATACTTTAATCCTTCGAAGAATATAGAGAAAATAACGTTGGGTATTTTGGTTAGTAAAATTCACAAATAAAACTTTTCCTTTTCTTTATACGGGAGGTCGATGACTTGAACCAAACAATTGTTTTTTCGTTTCCTGGGTTGGTTGAAAATATAAAAATAACACGTGCTATTCTACATACATTTCTAACGTTTAGAGGTGTCTTTGATAAAGACATATTCGATACAGAACTAGCTATAAACGAAGCTATAGCTAATATTATCCAACATACTTATAAAGGAGAACCAAAGTACATAACAATGACAGTAAATTGGTTAGAACCAGATACATTAGAAATTTTCTTGAGGGACTTTGGGCCAAAAGTTGATCCTTCCCAAATTAAGTCACGTGACCTTGACGACATAAGACCAGGTGGATTGGGAGTATATATAATTAAACGTATATTTGATGTCATGGAATTCAAGGACGTCTCTGAAGGCAATCTCCTCTATTTGAGGAAAAAATACCTACTCCCACCGAAAAAAGAAGATTAGTAAGGATTAATTTAGAATAAATAACGGAGGAAGATTAGTGTGTTGTGGCTTAAAGAATTGTTTAAAAACACATGTTTTCTATCTGCGCTATTTGGATTCCTTTCAGCACAATTTTTGAAAGTTATCATATATAAAGACATAAGAGTTTTCGGACGATACGGGGGTATGCCAAGCGCACATGTGGCTACAACTTCCGCGTTAGCATGGTCAGTTGGATATACAACAGGCTTTTCTTCTTCACAAACCGCTATTGCCGCTATTTTTCTTTCAATAGTTACAGCTGATGCCGTTGGCTTAAGAAGAAACGTTGACCCAAACAAAGGTCATACCCTTATGGAAGTTATATACGGTTTCTTCTTGGGATGGGTCGTTGCTTTGATAACTGTAAAAGTTATGCGCTGATAGAAATTATTTTTATATTCCGGGGGTGACTTTTTGCTTAATAATGCCAAAAAGCTTAGCAAATTAATCTTAGTTCTGTCTTTTATTTTAATACTAAGCTCTATAGCGCTTTGTGAAACACCTAAATGGTTTTTGGAAGTGGTTACTAAAAGAAGAGCAAACGTGAAGGAAAAAACAACAGAAGAATTCATTAACGATTTATGGAATACTATTTCAGATATAAGTGAAAAATACAACATTGATCCTGTATTTATAAGCACTGTAATAGCCATAGAAAGTAACTTTACAAATGCTAAAGGTCCCGGTGGGGTACTTGGGATGATGCAGATTTTGCCGTCAACTGCACAAGGTATAGCTAGATTACTTAAACTGGAAGTTCCAAAAGATGGTTGGAATGCTTTGCTCACTGATTATAAATTGAACATAACTTACGGAACAGCATATTTGTCTTACCTTTATAAAAAAACAGGCTCGCTCTCAAAAGCCCTTGAAGAATATAACAATGGTAAAAATAAGCAAAAATATGCTGCCACAATAATGCAACAGTACGAATATTATAAAAGTTTACACGAAAAAGAGCTTAAAGAAAAAGCTCAAATAAACATAAATACATTCATCGAAACTTCGGAAAGTTCATCAACACAACAAGCAACTCAAGAAACACAAGAAACAACTCAAGAAACTCAAACAACAAATTCAACTATAAATGAAAACTCAACCGATACATCAACAACAAAAAGTGAAAATTGAAGGGACTGAAAGCAATGTCAAACACGAAAAAAATTGTAATTTCCTTGGAGAACATATCATTCTCTTACGGTGAAAATTTTGAGTTAAAGGATATTAGCCTATACGTAGAAGAGGGAACGTTCTTCGGTATAATAGGTCCAAACGGCTCGGGTAAAACAACACTTTTATCACTAATAATGAAATTTCTAAAACCCGCTTCGGGAAAAATTATGATAAACGGAAATGATATTAAGCATATGTCACACAAAAAGATAGCACAAAACATTGCGTACATAGCCCAAGATTTCAACCCATCTTACGATTATACAGTTGAAGAAATAGTGGAAATGGGAGGCATAGCTCACTCAAAAAATTTCTTTGATACAGAAGTTGATGAATCGAAACTTATAAAT
The DNA here is from genome assembly GCF_011057735.1 of Fervidobacterium sp. 2310opik-2. Lineage (NCBI taxonomy): Bacteria > Thermotogati > Thermotogota > Thermotogae > Thermotogales > Fervidobacteriaceae > Fervidobacterium > Fervidobacterium sp. 2310opik-2. Next base: position 45,699 of record NZ_LNGG01000003.1, read on the forward strand.
GCTCTTAACACTGTTAATTTAGTAGAGTACAGAAAAAGACCATTTTCAACACTCAGTGGTGGTCAACAAAGACGCGTCCTTATTGCAAGAGCGATTTACCAAAATACACCAATAATAATCGCAGATGAGTTGATAAATCATCTTGACATAGGTCAGTCTGTAAAAGTGATGGATTACTTAAAATCGTTAACAAAAATGGGAAAGACTGTATTAGGAACTTTCCACGATATAACCATCGCTGCGAAATACTGTGACATAATAGCACTTATGAAAGATGGTGAAATAACCAAAGTAGGTACACCAAAAGAAATCATAAATAAAGATATTCTCGAAAAAATATACGATATAAACTTAAAGATTATACACTCTCCAGATGTAGAATACCCAATTATAGTTATTTGACATCTTGCAACCTTATTATTATAAATGTAACTTAATTTACTTACTATTAACGTTGACATTGTGTACTTTTTTGTGTTAGGATAGCTTTGTAAGAGAAAAAAAGTCAAATACCTTTAATTTCGCCCAGTGAGGCGAGAAAGGAGGAAAAAAGATGGAAAAAACTGATATTATTGGTATTTCTAATGAAATTTCTTCGAATTCCTCAGGATATGTTTCCTCTCTATCGCCATCGAAGAGATTTATCCTCTCACTCCAACATTTCGTAGCGATGTTTGGCGCAACGGTTTTAGTTCCTCTCCTGACTGGTTTAGATCCTCTTGTTGCTCTCTTCACAGCAGGTTTAGGAACTTTGGTATTTCATTTTGTGACCGGTGGTACTGTACCAGTCTTCTTGGGTTCGAGCTTTGCTTTCATTGCGCCAATAATCATGGTTAAGGAAAAATACGGTGATATAAGATATTCACTCGGTGGAATTGTGGTTGCCGGAACAGTTTATCTGATATTCTCACTAATTGTCAAATTGGTAGGAACAGATATAATCAAAAAACTTTTCCCACCAGTCGTAACAGGTCCAATGATAATGGTAATTGGTTTAGGTCTTTCACCAGTTGCGGTAAATATGGCATCTTCAAATTGGCCCATCGCATTCGTGGTTATAATTACAGTAATAGCATCTGCAACGGTGTTCAAAGGTTTCTTCTCACTTATCCCTGTCTTAATCGGCGTGGTTGTTGGCTACATCACTTCGGCACTCTCTGGAATAGTGGATTACTTACCTATCATAAATTCAGCCTGGATTTCAATTCCAAATTTCATACTGCCAAAATTCGATTGGGGCGCGATAAGTTTAATCGCACCAGTGGCTTTTGTCACTGTAATGGAGCATATAGGTGATATAACAACAAATGGAGCGGTTGTTGGGAAAAATTTCTTCGAAAAGCCCGGCATACATAGAACTCTCCTTGGCGATGGTTTGGCAACAATGTTGGCAGCACTCATTGGTGGTCCAGCGAATACAACGTACAGTGAAAATACCGGAGTACTTGCAATTACAAAAGTCTACGATCCATCAATTCTAAGAGGCGCTGCTTTCATAGCAATGATAATAGCGTTCTTCTCAAAATTTGGTTCAGTGCTCCAAACGATACCAACAGCTGTAATCGGAGGAGTAAGCTTGATACTATTCGGAATGATTGCATCGATAGGCGTAAGAACTTTGGTTGAAGCAAAAGTGGATTTCTCAAAATCAAGGAATCTTATAATCGCCGCATTGATACTAACGCTTGGAATTGGTGGAGCAAGTGTAAAGATTGGAAGTATTGAATTAAAAGGTATGGCTCTTGCCGCGATAGTTGGTATAATCGCAAATCTTGTTATTCCTGAAAAGTTAGAAAAATAAAGAAAACCGCATAAAGTCGTGGGGGATTTATAGATTTTATGGATACTGAAAAAAGAACTGTTTATCCATTTAAAACTATTGGATTCATCGGTGGAGGACAATTGGGAAGAATGATGGCATTTGAAGCTAAGCGCATTGGATTTAAGGTTATAGCATTAGATCCAAAGCCCAATTGTCCTATATCACACCTCAGTGATGAGCTTATCGTCGCGGATTTGTACGACGAAAAAGCTTTAAGAAATTTAATCGAGAAATCTGACGTTGTAACATACGAAATAGAACATACAAATACAGAATTTCTGAAAAAAATGTATGATGAAGGTTACAATATCCAACCATCACCTTATATACTTGAGGTTATAAACGACAAACTCAAGCAAAAACAGTTTCTCATATCAAATGGCATTCCAACCCCAAGTGTATTGGAATTGGACATCTCAAAATTTAGCGATACAGAGAGCATACTGAAAGCTCTTGAAAATAACGGCATTAAATTTCCTTTTGTTCAAAAATCGAGGCGTGGAGGATACGACGGGAGAGGGGTTTTCCTTGTTAAAGAAAAAGATGATTTAAGTAAAATAATAAAATCTGATTCGTATATTGAAGAATACGTTGAGATAAGTAAAGAAATCTCTGTGCTTTTGGCAAGGAATAAAAATGGAGAAATCAAATTGTACGAAGTTGTTGAGATGATATTTGATGAAAAGGCAAACATATTAGATTTTCTAATAAGCCCAGCAAGAATAGATAAAAACATAGCACAAATGGCAAAAGATATCGCTATAAAGATAGTTTCAACACTTAAAGGAGTAGGGGTATTTGCTATAGAGATGTTCGTAACAAAGGATAATGATATTCTTGTAAATGAAATCGCTCCAAGAGTACACAATTCAGGCCATCACACGATTGAAGCATGTTTCACAAATCAATTTGAGCAACATATAAGGGCTATATGTAATATTCCACTTGGTAGTACCTATCAGCACACTCCGTCGGTTATGATAAATCTCTTAGGTGAAGAAGGATATCAAGGTAAACCGATAGTCGAAAATCTCGAAGAAGTTTTCAAAATAGAAGGTGCGTATTTCCATTTTTATGGTAAAGATTCAACCTTTCCAAAACGCAAGATGGGCCATATCACAGTTTTGGATGAAAATTTGGAAAAAGCGATTGAAAAAGCAAGATACCTGAGAGAAAAGGTTAAAATAGTAGGTGATAAAAAAATTGGTGGAGGATAGGAATATGACTAATAAAGCAAATATGCCAAAACACCCTATTGTTGGAATAATAATGGGCAGTGATTCTGATTTAAAGGTTATGAAATTTGCAGCACAAATTTTAGAAGAGTTTAATGTTCCTTACGAAATAACAATTGTATCTGCCCACAGAACACCTCAAAGGATGTTTGAATACGCGCGAAATGCTGAATCAAGGGGTATAGAGGTTATTATCGCTGGTGCAGGTGGTGCCGCTCATCTTCCAGGTATGGTTGCATCTATTACTTCACTGCCAGTAATAGGTGTACCTGTGAAAGCTTCCTCATTAGATGGCTTAGATTCTTTGCTTTCTATAGTGCAAATGCCAAAAGGTGTACCTGTCGCAACAGTTGCGATAAATAATGCGCAAAACGCAGGTTTGCTTGCTGTTCAAATACTGTCTTTAAAATATCCGGAATTGAAGGAAAAAATTAAAGAGTATAGAATATCTTTACAGCAAGAAGTCATTCAAAAAGCTAAATTGTTGGAAGAATTAGGGTATGAAGGATATGAGAAACACCAAAGTCATGAAATTAATGAAAGTCACGAAGGAGGTAAATAATCGTGAATATCATTTCCGAAGGGAAAACAAAAAAAGTGGAAGACCTTGGCAGTGAAGTTATACTACACTTTAAAGATGATATCACAGCAGGAGATGGAGCTAAACACGATGTGTTAGAAAAGAAAGGTACAATCTGCTCTGAAATTACCTCAAGACTTATGAAATATCTCAACGAAAAAGGTGTTCACACAATGTTTCTCGAATATCTCCCACCTAACAAAATCCGCGCAAAAAAACTTAAGATGATACCACTTGAAGTAATAGTAAGGTTCAAAAAAGCTGGTTCCTTTATCAGAAGATACGGTGGTAACGAAGGTGAAGAGTTACCAGCCCCACTTGTAGAATTCACATACAAAAACGATCAACTCCACGACCCTCTTATGTGCGTAGAACATCTTGAAGTGCTTGGCATTACAAATAGAGAAATTGCTCTGAAAATTATTGAAGAAGCGAAAAAAGCGGGGATACACTTAAAAGAATTTTTCGAAAAACACGGGTTAGAATTATGGGATATGAAATTCGAGTTTGGTATAGATGAAAATGGGCAAGTATGCCTTGGTGATGAGATATCACCAGATACAATGAGACTTAGGAAATCAGGCGAAATTTTTGATAAAGATATCTATAGAAGAGATTTAGGAAATCCATTAGAAAAATACGAGGTGGTGTTGAATTTATGCCAATCTATCAGTTTGTAGTCGATATTCAGTACAAAAGTCACGTAAGGGACCCTCGGGGCGAAACAATTAAACGCGTATTAAACGAAGAATATGAAATTCCAGTGAAAAATCTTAGATTGGGCAAATCAGTCCATCTTGAAGTAGAAGCGGAAACTAAAGAAGAAGCCTTAAAATTAGTCGAACGTGCGTGTGAAAAACTTTTAGTCAATACCGTCACAGAAACCTTTGAGATAAAGGGGTTATGATTCTATGAGCTCTCCAAATATCATCCCCAAAGCACAAGTTATTGTTTATCCAGGTAGTAATTGTGATAGAGATGCCCTTTGGGCACTGCAATACACAGGCTTTGACGCTGAATTCATAGATATCCACGATGATATTGACGCCGATTTGGTTGTGTTACCCGGTGGTTTTTCGTATGGAGACTATCTAAGAGTTGGCGCAGTCGCCGCAAGAGAACCAATAGCTTACAAACTTAAAGAATTCATTAGCCGTGGGGGGCTTGTTATTGGTATATGCAACGGATTTCAGATATTGGTTGAAATGGAAGTTTTACCCGGTGCTCTTCTTCAAAATTCTTGTGGACATTTTATTTGTGATATCGTAGAACTTGAAGTTGTGGATAATTCAACACCGTTCACAAGGTATTTTCAAAAGGGTGAAAAAATCAAATTACCAATTGCACATGGTTTTGGCAGGTATGTGAAAGTTGAAGAACCGAAAGTTGTTTTTAGATATACAAAAGATGTAAACGGCTCAGATGATTTAATCGCTGGAATATCGAATGAATACGGTAATGTTCTTGGTTTGATGCCTCATCCAGAACGCGCAGTTGAAAAATTGCTTGGCTCAGATGACGGTCTTAGGGTATTTTTGAGTGCTTTTAGTTATATTAAAACCACAAAAAACAATGAAACTAGCAAAAGTGTAGGTGTTAAACAATGAAATACCTAAAAATATTAGAATCAAAACTTGGTCGTAAGGCAACCAAAGCCGAAATTGAAGCATTTACAGTAATGTGGAGCGAACATTGTGGATACTCACATACAAAAGGCTACATTAGGAAATTACCGAAAGCCGGTGTTGGTGGTAACGCAGGTATAGTTTCTCTCGACGATTATCATTTCTTGGCATTTAAAGTGGAAAGCCACAACCACCCAAGTGCCATTGAACCGTTCAATGGCGCAGCCACCGGCGTAGGGGGGATTATACGCGACGTTCTTGCAATGGGTGCAAGACCAACAGCCATATTAGATTCACTCCATATGGATAGAATAATCGATGGTATAGTTGAAGGAATCGCTGACTATGGTAATTCCATAGGAGTGCCAACAGTTGGTGGTGAACTTAGAATATCTAATTACTATAAACATAACCCTCTTGTCAATGTTATGGCAGTTGGCGTTGGGAAAAATGAACACCTTATTCAATCTAAAGCATCTTACGTTGGACAAGTAATTGTCATTTTCGGTGGTGCAACTGGAAGAGATGGGATACACGGTGCATCATTTGCCTCGGAGGATTTAACCGGGGAAAAAGCCACAAAACTGTCCATACAAGTTGGAGACCCATTCGCGGAGAAAAATCTCATAGAGGCATTTTTGCAAATGGTTGAAGAAGGTCTCGTTGAAGGCGCCCAAGATTTGGGAGCAGGTGGTGTACTTTCTGCAACAAGCGAGTTAGTTGCCAGAGGAGGATTTGGAGCGGTAGTTCATCTTGATAAAGTCCCACTGCGTGAACCTGATATGTTACCGATAGAGATACTCATAAGCGAAAGCCAAGAAAGGATGGCAGTTGTTACTTCCCCAGAAAAAGCTAAAAGAGTAATCGAAATAGCTAAAAAACATCTTTTGTACGGCGATATAGTTGCCCAAGTAACGGATACAGGAAGGTACATCGCAATGTACAAAGGAGAAGTTGTTTTAGACGTACCGGCAAAATTACTTGAAGAATCACCAGAAGAGCCAATTTACGATTACACACCATCAGCAGACATGCCAAAATTTAAGTGGATAAGATTTGATAACATCGACGCAAATAAAGTATTTGAAAGATACGATTACATGGTTGGTACAGATACACTACTTCCTCCAGGATTTGGTTCTGCTGTAATGCGCGTAAAAAATTCAATAGCATACTCACTTTCAATACACAGTAGAGCAGATATCGGTTTGCAAAGTCCATACTGGGGAGCTTACATAACTCTAATTGAAAGCGTTAGAAAAACACTCTCCGTTGGTGCAAAACCACTTGCAATTACAGACGGTATAAATTATGCAGATCCGGATATCGAACCTAAAGGTCTCGCAGCTCAAATGAAAGGACTAAAAGACGCGTGCGAATTTTCTGGAATACCCGTTGCATCCGGAAATGCTTCACTGTACAATACGTACAAAGGAAAAGGCATCCCACCAACAATGGTTATTGGAATGGTGGGAAAATTGGAAAATCAAATCGTTAACAGACCACAAAAAGGACCGGTTTACTCTGTTGGATTTGCAGACTTTCAACTAGATAGAGAAAAAACTCTATGGAGAGAAATTGAGAATATAGTAAAACAAGGACACTTTGTTCTTAGCATGCATGATTATACAAGAAATAAGACATTGGAAAACTCACTGAACAAACTTGGATTTACAATGAAAATTAAAATTCCAAAACATGAACCCGTCCATCAATTAATAATAGTCTTCGGTGAGCCAAAAACCAACCTGCCAAAAACAAAAATAGGATATATATACTGATATAACAATATTGTCAAACTTTACTTAGAACCACAGCATCCGCTGTGGTTTTTTATTTTTTGTAAATCATTGCAATTTTTTAAAAGATTTGTTGTATAATTTTGTTGATAAGTTTTTAAATAAAATATTAATACTACCAAAACAAGGGAGGGAAAAGGGTATGGCAAAACTAAGAAAACTTATTGCGTTATTTATAATTGCATTGAGCTTTGTATTCATCTTTGCGGAAGGTGAAGAACACGAACATGATGAAAATTGCGGTTGTGAAATTGCAGATTCGCGTGAAATTTCGTTGCAAGCCACTCAGGAATTATTGGAAGTTGACAGCGAAGTTTATCAAAAACTAGCAGAACTTGAAGAAAACATAAACTTAATTTACGAATTGGCTGATTCAAAACTCTCCATAGAAGACTTTGAAAATTATCAAGCTCAATTAGATGAAAGATTTGGTGAACTTGAAACAAGATTATTAAACGCGGAAAACGTTATTGAAACAGCTTTTCCATCAATACAAGGTTTAGTCTACGAACTTGCCCAAAATCTCATGTCTTTAGAAGAAAGGCTTACTTCATATGTTCAAGTGTCCGTTGATGAAATAAAAGAAGTATTTATTCCTGAAGCTCTGGATAATTTAAAAGTTGCTATCGAAGATTTACAAGTTACACTCGACATCCACGATGGTGATATACTCAAGATATACGATGAGCTTGGAAAACTCTCAGATTCAATTTCTGCTCTGAATGAGCAAGTATCTGATGTCAACGCCAACGTCAATAATATGAGCGAAAATCTTGAAACACTCGCGTTGAAAGTTGATTTCCATGACCAAGATATAGTAAACATCTACGATGCTTTAGCATACAAAGCAGATACTTCGACACTTGAAGAACTTGAAGAAAAGATAAATAAATTATTTGAAAGCACCAAAGAAAGTATCGATTATGGTATAGTAAGCAGAATTGAACTTCTTGAGGAATACACAAATATGATATACGAACTTGCAAACTCAAAACCATCATTAGATGAAATTGAAGAAATGATTATCCCAGTAAAAGAAAATCTAAATAAACTTGCAGATGAAACAGCAAAACTTGCAGAAAAAACGAAAGAGCAAGATATAGATATAATAAAACTTTACGATGCAGTATCCAAGCTTGCAGACGAGGTTAAAAGACTCTCAGGAAAGCTTTCCACAATAGAAACAATTGTTAATGAGCTGAGGAATAAATAATTTTTGTTGAAATATGAAAAAATAAAAACGCGATAAAACCAAAAAAATAAAGCAAAACACCCCCGAAATGGTATATAAAGCCAAAAAGGGGGTGTTTCTTATGTTCTTAAAGTCCCATATTTTAAAATTCTGGTCTGGGCGGTGGGACTTGAACCCACGACCACCAGATCCCGATTCTGGCGTTCTAGCCAACTGAACTACGCCCAGAAAAGTGTGATTTTAAAATTGCATATATTATTTTACCACAATCATTTCACTTTTCAAGTTATACAATTTAAAGCTTAATAAATGTATTTTTTGATATAATATTTTTAGACGATTTATTATAGGAGGCGACTACATGGATAAATTCAAAGTCTTAATAGTAGACGACTCAAAAACAATACACTATGAAATCGAAAATACAATAAAAAATATAACTGTTGAAAATATCCCCATTGAAATTTACCATTCTTACAGCTATTCAGATTTCACAAAGATTTACAATCCTGGAAAATACGCACTTGTTCTAACAGATTTGGTTATGGAAGAAGATAATTCTGGAATAAAAGTGATAAATTATATCCGAAATGAATTATCTGATGAGATAACACGCGTAGCATTGATGACAGCCAACCCTGAAAAAGTTCCACAAGACATTTTGATAAAAGACTATCAAATAAATGCTTACATCGAGAAAGAAACAATGAACGAGTTTAGCTTAAAGTTGACAGTTTTATCACTTTTAAGAGTGTACAAAGATATGATTGCGTTTGAAAGAGCTATAAAGTCGATAGACCACGTTATTCAAAATTCAAACAAAATGGATTTGGATGAGCTTTTAATGGAAGCATTTTTCCAAATTCGCTCGTTTTTGAGTTTGAAAATGCCAAATATCGAAATTCATGGGAAAATATATGTCGATAAAAACCAAATATTCCCACCAAAATCTGTAAAATATGTAAATACTACAAATTCATTAAAATACACATTCGAAGAAGAAATTTCAGGAAAGAATGTAAAATTAATTCTTGAAAGTTCGAAACAACTTAGCAATATAGACAAAGATTACGTACGTGCGCTTTTATCAAATTTAAAGCAATCTTACTTTTATTCCACTTTATCAAGTGTTGAAAATGAACTTGTTTATAGATTAGCTAATCTAATAGAAACAAGATCTGAGGAAACAGGAAAGCACGTGGAGAGAGTTTCAGAAATATCGTACATTCTTGCATGCGAGTATGGTTTTGCGGAAAAAGAAGCTCAATTAATTAAGAATGCATCGGGATTGCACGATGTGGGAAAAGTAGGTATTCCTGACCATATTTTAAACAAACCCGCAAAACTAACAGATGAAGAGTTTTCAATAATGAAAGAGCACACGCTTATCGGATTTGAACTATTGAGAAATTCCCATTTAAAAGTCTTTGAGTTAGGTGCCGCAATTTCTTTACAGCATCATGAACGATGGGACGGAAATGGATATCCTTATGGATTAACAAAAGAAGAAATTACTCCAGAAGCTCGTATAGTCCAAGTTGCAGATGTCTTTGAGGCACTAACACACGATAGATGTTACCGCCCAGCTTGGCCTGTTGAAAAGGCGATTGAATATATGCGTGATATGAAAGGTAAGCAATTTGACCCAAATCTAATAGAAATTTTTGATAGAAAATTACCAGATATCTTAGATTTGTTTGAAACATTAAAATAGTAAAAGCATTATTAAAGATTTTTATTTTTTCTAATGAAATCATCGAGCTTTTGTATGGCCTCTTTGAAATCTTGAGGAATTTTAGCTATGAATTTAACTTTTTCGCCTGTTCTCGGATGATAAAACGATAAGCTCAGTGCGTGAAGCATCTGTCTTTTGATACCGAATATTTCATCTTCTTTTGTCCTTCCGTAAACTTCATCTCCCATAAGCGGATGACCTATGTATTTCATATGGACTCTTATTTGATGAGTCCTACCTGTTTTTGGATATGCAAAGACTAATGCGGCGATATCACCAAATTCTCTTACAACTTTGTAATGAGTCAATGCGGGTTTGCCGTATTCTGAATTTGTTACTGTCATTTTTACTCTAAGAACAGGATTTCTCGCTATATTTATTTCTATATCGCCTTCTTTTCTCTTCGGTACACCTTTTACAAGGCAAATGTACAATTTTTCTGTTAACCTATCTTTAAATTGTTTTGTGAGTGACTGATGCGCAAGGTCGTTCTTAGCGATAATCATAACACCACTTGTATCTTTATCGAGCCTGTGGACTATCCCTGGTCTTAGAACTCCGCCTATTCCCTGTAAATCTTTACAGTGGTACAATACACCATTTACAATTGTTCCGGATGTGTGAGATGGGATTGGATGCGTTATTATACCTGGCTGTTTATTTATGACGAGAATATCCCTATCCTCATATATTATATCAAGCGGTATATCCTCAGGTAGGATTTCTGGTATCTCGGGGGCCTCTGGAGCATTCAAGGTAATTATATCCCCAGACTTCACCTTGTAACTCGGCTTCTTTGAAGTCCCATTGACCAATACTTCCCCGTTCTTTATCGCTCTTTGTATGAAGGTCCTCGATATCCATTCTGGTGTTTTCTCCATAACGAATTTGTCCAATCTCCATCCGTTTTCCCTTGATGTAACTTGTATATCCACTAAATTTTTCCCTCCTATTATCTGTGGTGTGTTTACTGTTTTTTTCCTTTATTTCTTGCTTTATAAATATTAAAATTAGTCCTAAGCTTCCGAAAAAAATAAACATATCTGCAACGTTAAAAACGGTTGGCCAGTATTTCATCGTTAGAAAATCTATCACATAGCCAAACCTTATCCTGTCAATCAAATTTCCGAGCGCTCCACCAACGATAAAAGCTAAGTATTTTTCTGTGCTTTGGCTGATTTTTACGTATCTAGGTATTAAAGAAATTGCGACGATTATCGCGAGCGATAGATATATTACTATTTCCTTTACACCTGCAAATAGTCCAAATGCAATGCCACGATTTGTCGCAAATGTTAGATAAAAGAAATTAAATATCGGTATATATTTTACTTGAAGAAATAAACTTGCTAAGTGTTTTGTAATTTGGTCAAGCGTAACAGCAAGGACAACCCAAAACACAAAATCAGTCCCTTCACTTATATTAAAAAGATAAGAAGATAATAAATCGGCAGACTCTCTGCCGATTTTAAATTGTTTTTTCAAATCTTTCTATAAATAAACGGAGAAGCTACTTCGAGATTGAGTGCTTTGTAATTGAATATTCTCTCGGTATTTCCAACAAAGAGTATTCCGCCATGTTTTAAACTTTCAGAAAATTTACGATATAACATATCTTTCGCTTCCATCTCAAAGTATATAACAACGTTTCGACATGTTATAAGGTCAAAGTCTTTTTCGAATGGATCTTGAAGAAGATTATGCTTTCTAAATTGAACGCGCGCCTTTACGTTTGGTTTGACTATGTACCTTCCATCTTTAACTATGAAGTATTTTTGAATGTATTCCGGAGGAGTGCTAACCATTGAGCGCTCGTCGTACTCACCAATTTGTGCTTTTGTCAAAACTCCCATATCTATATCAGTGGCTAATACTTTCACACTCGAGGGCGCTTTTAATTCTTCTAGAAGTATGGCTATGGTATAAGGTTCTTCACCAGAAGAACAACCAGCGCTCCAGGCTTTAAACCTCGAACCGCTCTTTGCCAAAAGTTCAGGTAAAAATTTATCCCTTAGTTCGAACCACTTCTCAGGATTTCTGAAGAATTCTGTAACATTTATCGTTAACTTATCAAGGAATTCATCTTTTTTCTTGTTATCTTTCAGTATCATATCAAGATACTCTTTATACGATTTGCAATTGTACTTCCTAATAAGCATTTCTATTCTTCTTTTGACTCTTTCCGGCTTGTATCCAGAAAGATCTAAATTCATTATATCTTTTATTCTTTTAACAAACCACTCGAATTCTTCCCATGGCAATTCATGAACTTCACCAGATTGGAAACTCGACAGCCAAGCGAACTTTTTCTCCTTGTTGTCGTCCAACGACATATATCTCACCTACCTTCCATACAATACTCCCATTTATCCCAGGTGAATTTATATTATTAACAATATTAAATTCAAAGTTATCTCCTTTTAAGGAAAAGCCAAATTCAGAATTAATCTTTCCATCAGCTAAGTACAACAAATAGTAAATTAGTAGACTTTCTTTCACATAATTTATTCCCATTCCGGATTTATTTCCAAAAAATGCGTAAATACCCTTACCTGCTCCAAATATATAATTATTATCAATCTTCTCAACAAATAATGTGTATCCAAGTATGTTTAACGAAACATTTAGATTTTTCGAATCTCCTATAATCGAAAAATTATCGTCGATGTAAAAAAGTTTGTCGCCATAATAACCAGCTTTGAGCCAAGTCGAATACCAAACTTTTTGTGCGGGGTTTATGAATGTCGTGAAAGGTATTTGATTGATAAAATCATATGTAACTTTGTACGGATAATCTTCAAAATGAAATTTGTCTATGATATCTGAAAACTTGGCGTCTATTTGTGGAAAACCCATTTTGATTTTTACATCAACGGGCAGGTAAAACCTTACATCAAACTTCCAAAAGTTAAAATTGTATCTTAGTGTAAAGCCATAAACATTATCAAATGGAGAGACGTTAAAAAACAACGCCTCTCCAAATACAAAATTAATATTCATTAAAGATAACATTACTAATAAGAGCAAAGATACATATTTGACTTTTTTCATCTAATCGCACCTTTAAAACGTTGAAAGGGTGTCAACTTTCACATCAGCCTTCAAGTTTTGCCATTATTGCTTCAAGTTCTGCATCGTCTATGTCAAAGTTTCCAAATACTTCTTGTACATCATCGTTATCTTCAAGTGCATCGATGAGCTTAAGTACTTTTTCCGCTTCTGAACCTGTTACTTTTACTGTGTTCTTTGGTTTGTATGTTATCTTTGATTCTCCTTCAAATCCATTCTTTGCAAGTGCTTCTTTTACTGCTGTTAAGGATTCTGGAGCTACGTAGACAGTTACTGGATCTCCTTCTTCTATATCTTCCGCGCCGGCATCAATCGCCAATAGTGTGAATTCATCCATATCGGAAATTTTTGAAGCAGGAATTTCAATAGCGCCTTTTCTTTCGAATATCCAAGCAACTGAACCACTTTCTGCAAGTGAGCCACCATTTTTGCTGAGTATGTGTCTTAATTCCTGCGCTGTTCTGTTTTTGTTATCTGTCAACGCAAGTATGTAAAGCGCAACACCACCTGGTGCATAGGCTTCGTATATAATTTCTTCGTACTTTTCGCCTTCTAATTCTCCTGTACCTTTTTTAATTGACCTTTCAACTGTATCTTTTGGCATGTTGGCTTCTCTTGCTTTTTCAAGGACAGCCCTCAACCTTGGGTTTGTGTCTGGGTTTCCGCCACCTTCTCTTGCTGCAACGATAATTTCCCTAATCAATTTTGTGAATATCTTTGACCTTTTAGCATCTTGTGCGGCTTTCCTATGCTTAATATTTGCCCACTTATTGTGACCTGACATAATCTCTCCTCCTTTAAATTCCCTCTCTAATTGATTCTAATTCGTAAAATATTTTATCTCTCGCCTGGTTTAATTACCTTATCAATTATACCATATTCCATAGCCTCTTGTGCACTCATAAAGAAATCTCTATCGGTATCTTTTTCTATTCTTTCTATATCCTGCCCAGTGTGTTTGCTGAGAATTTCATTTATTATTCTTTTTATTCTTAATAATTCTTTCGTTAATATTTCAACATCTTTGGCACTGCCTTCCGCACCACCTAATGGTTGGTGAATCATTATCCTGCTATTTGGAAGTGCAAATCTTTTACCTTTTGCACCAGCTGCAAGTAATACAGCTCCCATTGACGCTGCCTGACCAACACATATCGTTGCAACATCACATTTTACGTATTGCATTGTATCGTATATAGCCAACCCTGCTGTTACAAGACCACCAGGTGAATTTATATAAAGCTGGATATCTTTATCTGGATTTTCCGCTTCAAGGAAAAGAAGTTGTGCAACAACAAGGTTAGCAACATGGTCATCTATTGCACTGCCAAGGAAGATAATCCTATCTTTGAGGAGTCTTGAGTAAATATCATAAGCTCTTTCATAGCGACCTGTGCTTTCGATAACTATTGGGACGTATTGATCGAGTATTTTTTTAAGTTCTCTATCCATTTCCATGCTTTATCACCACTTTTCATCTTTTTCAAACTTCAAATTCAAAAATTATTCTGACTTTTCATCTTCATTTTTCTCATCTTTGTTGAAAGAAACTTCTTCAACTTGAACTTTGTCTACAAGTAAGTTTGCGACTTTTGATTCGACTATATCCATTACAACTTCGTTTCTGAGATCTATTCTTGATTTAATCAAAGCTTCTGCTCTATCTGGGCTTACTCCCCATTCAACTGAAACTATTTCCGCATATGCTTTTATATCCTCATCGTTAACTTTTACATCGTTTTCCTCGGCTAATTTTTTAACTACAAGGTCTTTCTTGATAAGGTTGATGTAATAGTTTTTAAACTCCTCAACGAGTTTTTCTTCACTGCCGTAGCTTTTGATATAATCGTCGTATTTTCCTTCTTCTTTTAAATTATCTATTATATTTTCAACAGCTCTTTGAATTGTTTTTTCACTAATATCAATATCTGTTGCTGATGGTATTTGGTCAATTATTTGCATCTTATAAGAATCGCCTAATTCTCTATCGTATATTTCCTTACCCTCGTTTCTGAACTTTTCCTTTAAACCTTCCAATGTTTCAACATTTTCTATAGCAAGGCTTTTGACAAATTCATCGTTCAAAACGGGGAGTATTCTATTATATACTTCTTCGACTTCTAGTATATATTTATAGGTAATTTTCTCATTTTCGCTTTTTTCAAATGTCTTCTCAAATTCAACAGTATCACCTTTTTTCTTACCATAAAGCTGTTTGACAGCATCTCTTTCATCGTCTTTTAAAAGTAAGTATTCTCTTTCTTCATGGTCTCTAATTGCTTTTTCGTTCAGTAAAACAGTTTCCTTAACCTTGACAACATCACCCTCTTGTGCTTCTCCCTCTTTTGGTTCAAGAACAGCATGTTCATCTAACATATATTTTACTCTCATTTCGACATAACTTTCAAGCACTTCATCCTCTTTTGCTTTTCTAACTTTAATTTTAGACGGGTCGAACGTTACTTCTGGTTCGAGGTGAAGCTCAACAACAACTTTTCCACCATTAGCATCAAATCTTGCATCAACGATAACTGGAGGAATAACAACACTTATATTTTCTTTGTCGAGTTCATCTTCGACTTCTATTATCGCTTCATCTGCTACATAAATATTATAGAATGCATCTTTAAGTCTAAGTTTGTATATCTCCTTTGGAACTCTTCCTACTCTGAATCCTTCTATTTGATATCCTTTGCTGTTAAGTGAATTTACGGCTTTATCTTCTAATCTTTTAACATCGTTGGCATCAAAAATATATTCTTTTACAATGACATTTTTATCTTTTTCTAATTCATTAATTTGCATTACTACACCTCCTAATTTTTCACTTTAAAAAGGGGCAATTTCGCCCCTTTTTATAGGTTAATTACAGAAAATTACTCTACTATTTGCAATACTGAAACTTCTGCACCGTCGCCCCTTCTTTGACCAACTTTTATTACTCTTGTGTATCCACCGTTTCTGCCTGTGTATT
The DNA here is from genome assembly GCF_011057735.1 of Fervidobacterium sp. 2310opik-2. Taxonomy (NCBI): domain Bacteria; kingdom Thermotogati; phylum Thermotogota; class Thermotogae; order Thermotogales; family Fervidobacteriaceae; genus Fervidobacterium; species Fervidobacterium sp. 2310opik-2. The sequence continues at coordinate 61,730 of NZ_LNGG01000003.1, forward strand.
TTGGTGCAATCTCGTCGACAAGTTTGTTAACAAGTTTTCTATCTCCAAGTTCTGCAAAAAGTTGTCTTCTTAACGCTATACTTTCTTCTTTATTCTCATCTTTTATTTTGTAAGCTTTTACTGCTTTTGTTATAAGTTTTTCAATATATTCTTTTCCTACCTTTGCCTTTACCGTTGTTGTCATTATTGTGCCGTGTTCTATGATTTCTTTTGCAAGGTTTCTCATGAGTGACCTTCTGTGTGAACCGTATCTATTTAGTTTATTTCTCTTCATCCTGTGTCTCATTTCATTTGTCCCCCTTTCTTAGTGACAGACCAAATTTGTCACGGAGTTTTTCTCTTACTTCCTCGAGAGATTTGAGGCCAAAATTCTTTATTTTCATCAACTCTTCTTCTGTTCTTGATAACAGATCACCTATTGTCTCTATCTTGTCTCTCTTCAAACAATTAAGTGATCTTGCAGATAGTTCTAGTTCTTCAACTTTTTTGCTCATTACATCTTCTGGCGAACCTATTTCTTCTGTTACTACTGCAGTTTCTTGTATTATTGGTATTGGTAATTCCTCAACATCACTAAGACTTTGTTCGATAAACATAAAGTGGTCAAGAATTATTTTTAGTGAATGCTTCAAAGCTTCAGATGGTTTTATGCTTTTCTTTGTCCAAATTTCAAGAATGAGTTTTTCATAGTCCGTTCTTTTATCAACACGAACATTTTCAACAAGCCAATTGACTTTTATAACTGGGCTGTAGACTCCATCTAAAACAATCCAACCTATTTCTGGTCTTTCATTTCTATCTGCTGCCGGGACAAAACCCTTTCCAAATGTTGCATAGAGTTCTATTTCTAAATCAGCATCTTCGTTCAACGTTGCAAGGTAATGGCTTGGATTCACTACAACTACTCCTGCTGGACATTCAATATCCCCTGCCGTAAGTACTCCTGGTCCTTTTTTATTTATCGTCAATTTTACAGGTGATTCAACGTAAGTATCAACACGCAATTGCACTTTCTTAAGATTCAAGAGTATATCCATTATGTCTTCTTTTGCGCCTTCGATTGTATCAAACTCATGGTATTTTTCTGGTTTTACGAATCTTACATCAGTTATTGCAAAACTTGGAATAGAAGAGAGGAGAACTCTTCTAAGTGTATTCCCAACTGTTACGGCGTAACCTTTTTCAAGCGGTGAGAGGGAATACCTTGCATAATAATGGTCCTCGTGTTCTACCTGCTCTTCTAATTTGAATTTCCTTCCTGTAATTTGAATCATTAAGATCACCTCGAGTAGAATTCGACAATAGCCTGTACGTTAACTGGGAGATCAATAATTTCTTCTAATTTTGGATTTCTTACGTATACTCCTTTAAATTGATCGTAATCAACTTCAAGCCAATTTGAAATTGCTCTACCTTTATTTAGCTCTATTGCTTGTTTGATTGGTTCTATTGTTCTGCTTCCTTCTTTTATAGAAATAACATCACCTGGTCTGACTTGGTATGATGGGATGTCAACTTTCTTCCCGTTTACAAGTACATGTCCGTGAGAGACAAGTTGTCTTGCTGCTCTTCTGTTAATTGCGAATCCAAGTCTGTAAACAACATTATCAAGTCTTCTCTCAACTTGTGCTACCAGGTTTTCACGGGTATCGCCAGATTGTTTGACAGCTCTTTCGTAGTATATTCTAAATTGTTTCTCAAGTACTCCGTAAATTCTCTTCATTGTTTGTTTAGCTCTGAGTTGGAGAGCGTATTGTGTTAGTTTTTTCTTTTCTCTACCGTGTTGTCCAGGTGCGAATGGTCTCTTGTCAAATGGACATTTCTCGCTGAAGCATCTTTCACCCTTAAGGTACAATTTCATTCCTTCTCTTCTACACAATTTGCACAAAGGCCCTGTGTTTCGTGCCATTATTTTCCCTCCTTTGGTTTCAAAAATCAGATGTAACTTTTCTTAGCCCTCTCTTACAAAGTTTACTAAGTTTATCTATATCGATTCAATTATTTCACGTATTATACTCTTCTTCTTTTTGGAGGTCTACAACCGTTAAATGGGATTGGTGTAGCATCTCTTATATTGTCAATTTCCAATCCAGCTGCTTGAAGAGTTCTTATAGCTGTTTCTCTTCCAGCACCAGGTCCTTTGACAATAACGTCAACTCTTTTAATTCCCATTTTGACAGCATCTTTCGCTACTTTATCAGCTGCAAGTTGTGCTGCGTACGGTGTACCTTTCCTTGTACCTTCAAAACCTGTCGTTCCACCGCTTGCCCAGCTTAAAACGTGTCCTGTTGGATCTGTCAAGCTGATTATTGTATTATTGTATGTTGACTTTATGTGGACTACACCATGATCAACCGCTACTCTTTTCTTTTGTTTTGTTCTTGTTGTTCGGCCTTTTGCCATTATTTTCCCTCCTTTTACATTTCTTCCATACTTTTACATGCACTCGCTAGTTACAAGTTAAACATCTTTTCGGGTCCGATTTTAAAGAAAAACTTATTTACCCTTTTTCTTAATTCTGCTTGGTCTTGGACCTTTTCTTGTACGGGCATTTGATCTTGTTCTTTGACCTCTAACTGGAAGCCCTAACTTGTGCCTTAAGCCGCGGTAACATCCTATATCCATTAATCTCTTTATATTTCTCATCACTTCTGTTCTGAGTTCACCTTCTACTTTGTAATTCTGTTGAATGAAAGAAGCTATTTTGCTTATTTCATCCTCAGTAAGTTCTTTAACTCTCTTGTCAGGGTCTACACCTGTATTCTTACATATTTCCATTGCGCGTGTTGGTCCTATACCGTATAGATATCTCAATGCAATATGTACTTTTTTATTACTTGGTATTTCAACACCAACGATACGAGCCATTAATCTCCCTCCTTAATTCTATCTCTCAACTATTAATACTTAGTACTTAACCTTGTCTCTGATTATGTTTTGGGTTTACTTTACATACAACGTAAACTTTTCCTCTTCTACGGATAACCTTACAATATTCGCATCTTTTTCCAACTGATGCCTTTACTTTCATACTTAATCTCTCCTTTCGGATATATTCATTTTATTTTTCAATTATTCGTCGTCATCTAGTATCTCTTCTTCGCCCTTTGAGTCAAGTTTCTTTCTGTAAACTATTCTTCCACGAGTGAGGTCGTAGATTGTAAGTTCAACGACTACCCTATCACCTGGTACAAGCCTTATAAAGTTTTTGCGCATTTTACCAGAAACATGAGCGAGCACTTTAAAACCGTTGTCGAGTTGTACTCTGAACATAGCATTTGGTAGTGCTTCAACTATTGTTCCTTCCATTCGTATGACGTCTTCCTTGTTTTTCAGATAAATCACCTCGCGAATACGAAAGTTTCTCTCAGTTTAAGCTTGTATTATTCGGCAAGAGTTAAAATTTCATAACCGTCTTCTGTCACTGCTATCGTGTGTTCAAAGTGTGCCGCTCTCTTGCCATCCCTCGTTACAACCGTCCAACCATCATCTAATATAACCACGTGCCAGCCGCCTTCAGTAACCATTGGTTCTATCGCAATTGTCATTCCCGCTTTAAGTGTTATACCTGTACCTGGCTTTCCATAATTCGGTACTTGTGGGTCTTCATGCAAAGACTTTCCTACTCCATGCCCTACAAAATCTCTTACAACACCAAAACCATGACTTTCAACGTAATTTTGGACTGTAAAAGAAACATCTCCTAATTTTATGCCAGGTCTTATTATTTTTATAGCCTCAAAGAGAGATTCCTGAGTAACTTTTACAAGTTTTTCACCAACTTCATCTGTTTGACCAACTATGTAGCTTATCGCTCCATCTCCATAGTAACCATCATAAATTGCTCCAACATCTATTGAAACTATATCACCTTTTTTAAAAACTTTCTTCTTCAGCGGAAAACCATGTATAACTTCGTCATTTACTGAGACAGTTGTTATATATGGATATCCACCATACCCTTTAAACGCAGGTTTACATTTAAGCTCTTTCAAAATCTTTTCAGCTAAGATTTCTATATCATGGGCGGTTGCACCCTCTACCACTAATTTTTTTGATTCCATAAGTATAGTACCAACCGCCCGACCAGCTATTTTCATTTTCTCAATTTCTTCTCTCGTCTTAAGTCTTATCATTTCTTTTCAAAGCCACCTAATATATTAAACAATATTTTCATTACTTCTTCTACACTTTTTCTGCCATCTAATGTAAAAAGTTTGTTTTGATTTTTATAATATTCGATTAACGGCGATGTTTTTTCGATATAGACTCTGTATCTGCTCCTTACGATATCTTCTTTGTCGTCATCTCTTTGTATTAATGTTCCTCCACAATCATCACAAATGCCTTCAACTCTAGATGGAAGTGTAATTACGTTATAAACCTTACCACATTTGGAACAAACACGTCTTGTGGATATTCTCTGAACTACCGTTTCTTCGTCTACTTCAAAGTAAATAGCACCATCTAATTCCTTACCCATTTTTTTGAGCATTTCATTTAAAGCTTGGGCTTGATTTAATGTCCTTGGATAACCATCGAGTATAAATCCTTTTTTACAATCGTCTTGTTTCAAGCGTTCTTCGACAAGTGCATTTGTTAGTTCATCCGGAACGAGATTTCCTGAATTCACTATATCCTGGACTTTTCTACCAAGTTCGGTACCTTTTGCTATCGCTTCTCTAAAGATATCTCCAGTTGATATATGAGGTATATTGTATTTTTCCACAACTCTTTTAGCATATGTACCTTTACCTGCACCCGGAGGTCCGAGGAATATAAGGTTCATAATTTTCACCCTCTTGAATTTATCTTCTACCAGCTATCTTTCCTTTTTTAACAAAGCCTTCGTAATTTCTCATAATCAAGTGTGCTTCGATTTGTTGAGCAATATCCAAAGCAACTCCAACCGCGATAAGCGCACTTGTACCACCGAGCCAAATATTTACACGCGTAATTCCTTCAACTAAGTAAGGTAACAGTGAAATGCCAACAAGGAAGATCGCTCCGAGGAATGTAACTCTGTTGAGAACGAAAGTAATGTATTCCTCTGTTGGTTTTCCTGCCCTTATTCCTGGTATAAATCCTCCATATCTCTTAATATTTTCAGATATATCCTTTGGATCAATAACAACAACACTGTAGAAGTATGTGAAGAAGAATATCAAGAGCGCGTAAATTATCATCATAAGAGGACTTTGCATACTGAATAGTTTAACTGCCCACTGAGCACCCGTGATTTGCGCAATTGCTTCTGGAATACTAATTATTGCCCATGCAAATATGATAGGAATAACACCTGAGTGATTAACTTTTATAGGCAAGTATGTGCTTGTTCCACCGTATATCCTTCTTCCAACCATTCTTGTTGCATATTCAATTTTGATTCTTCTTTCCGCTTGTTGAACATATATAATTGCAACAACCATAAATATTGCAACTGCGATAAGGAATATCCAACCGAATATATTAAGATTACCAAGAACCGCACTTCTGAAATATGCTGGGTATCTTGAAACAATACCTGCGAATATCATTATACTAACACCATTTCCAATACCTTTTTCTGTAATTCTATCGCCAATCCAAAGAAGGAACATTGTACCAGCAACCAAAGAAACTGTTGAAACAAATGAGAATAACCATGTATTGATTGCGATGATTCCTTGGTAACTTCTTGCAAGTCCGAAAGAAACTACGAATGATTGCAATGCTGCCAATCCAAGTGTAAGATTCTTTGTGTAGTGTTGGAATTTCTTTCTACCTTCTTCACCTTCTTTTAAGAGCTCTTTCAAAGAAGGAATGATAGAAGCAAGAAGTTGCATGATAATAGATGCGTTAATGTATGGAGTAACGCTCATTGAGAACACGGAGAATCTGCTGAAAGCACCTCCAGTGAAAACATCATAGAAGCTGAGAACGCCTCCAGCAAGACCTGTACCTTGTTTGGAAAGCGCCTCCCCCCAAGCTTTGATATTTATTCCTGGAACCGGGACATAAATACCCAATCTGAAAACAAGCAACATTAAGAATGTAAAGATAACCCTATCCCTTACCTCTGGAATTTTCATCGCATTTCGCAGCGCTTTCCACATTATTAAATCACCTCTATTTTTCCGCCAACTTTTTCAATCTTCTCCTTCGCCTTTTCACTGAATTTATGTGCTTTAACTGTGAGTGGCTTTGTTATTTCACCTCTTGCAAGTATCTTTACACCATCGTAAATCTTATCGATAATTCCTTTTTCAATAAGAACTTCTGGTGTAACTACTGCGTTACTATCAAATTTCTCCTCGAGGGTCTCAAGGTTAACAACAGCGTAAAACTTCTTTGTGAAGTTTTTGAACCCAAATTTTGGAAGTCTTCTATGAAGTGGTGTTTGACCACCTTCCATCCAAGCTCTAACTTTTCCTGTACCTCTTGATTTTTGACCTTTGTGACCCTTTCCTGCGGTCTTTCCTTTACCTGAACCTTGTCCTCTTCCAAGTCTTTTGTATTTTTTGTTCGACCCTGGGGTAGGTTTGAGGTCCTCTATAGTAATCATGCAAATTCCCCTCCTTATTCTTCGACTTCTTCAACTTTGACAAGATGTTTTACTTTCTCAACCATTCCACGAATCTGAGGTGTATCTTCTTTAATTACTGTATAATGCATTCTTCTTAATCCAAGTCTTTTAACTGTATCTTTCTGATCGTATTTATATCCAATCGGACTTCTTACAAGTGTTATTTTCAGCTTCTTCATACATTAGCCCTCCTTTTTAACACCGCGTACTACTTGAGCTGGGGTAATATCTCTAAGAGCTGCTATTTTGTCTATACTGTAAAGGTTCTTTACGCCATTTACTGTTGCTTGAGCCATTATTACTGGATTTGTTGACCCCATTGCTTTTGTAAGAACGTTTTGAACGCCCGCAAGCTCAAGGATAGCACGTACTGTACCGTTGGCAATTATACCGGTACCTGGTGCAGCAGGCTTCATAAGTATCTTAGCTGCGTCTTGTCTGCCAACTACTTCGTGAGGGATTGTACCCTTAACTACAGGAATTTCTATTATATTCCTTCTTGCACTAACAAGCGCTTTTCTAATTGCATCAGGAACTTCTCTTGCTTTTCCAACACCGACACCGACTTTACCATTTCTATTTCCGACAACTGCAAGAACTCTGAAAGAAAGATTTTTACCACCTTTTGTAACTTTAGTCGTTCTTCTAATTTCAATAATCCTTTCTTCAAATGTTTCACCTGCTTGTTTTATCTTTTCGGCAATTTCTGACACTGTGAGCACCTCCTACCAAACCTTAGAATTTCAATCCAGCTTCCCTTGCCGCATCTGCAAGGGCTTTTACTCTACCATGGTACTTAAATCCACCGCGGTCAAAAACTACTTCCTTTATACCTTTTGCAAGTGCTCTTTCTGCTATAAGTTTTCCTACTTCTTTTGCCGCTGTGATGTTCCATGTCTTTTGAAGTTTTTCCTTCATAGCCTTTTCTACGGTTGACGCTGCAACCAAAGTAATACCTTTCGTGTCATCGATTATTTGAGCGTACATGTGTTTTTCGCTTCTGAATACAGCAAGTCTTGGCCTTTCAGGAGTTCCAAAAATCTTTTTTCTTAACCTTTTATGTCTGACAAGTCTCAATTGCCTTCGGTCTTCACGTTTAATCACGTTTTATACCCCCTTATGCTTTCTTTCCTTCTTTAAGTTTGAGAACCTCGTCTACATACTTTATACCTTTACCACTGTATGGATTTGGTTCTCTCCACTTGCGTATATCTGCTGCAACTTGTCCAACTCTCTGTTTATCGATTCCACTAACAATTATTTTATTTGGTGCAGGGACTTCTACTTTTACATCAGCTGGTACATCGAATTCTACTTGGTGAGCATAACCGAGGTTCATGATTAACTTATTTCCTTGAAGTTGTGCCCTGTAACCAACACCAACAATTTCAAGTTCTTTCTTAAACCCTTCAGTAACACCTAAAACCATGTTTCTGATAAGTCTCCAGTAAGTACCAACCATTGCCTTGAACTTTCTCTCATCTGCTTTTCTCTTGGCTACCTCAAGATTTGGTGTAACCCAAACTTCGTTGCCTTCGACTTTTATAGAAACAAATGGATGATTATTTAATTTCAATTCACCCTTTGGGCCTTTAACTTTTATCTCAGAGTCGGTGATTGATAACTGAACATTTGTTGGTAAAACAATTGGTTTCTTCGCAATACGTGACATGTACTACACCTCCTTACCAGATGTAGGCAATAACTTCTCCACCGACTCCATGTTCCGCTGCTTCTTTGTCGGTGAGTACGCCTTTTGATGTGGATATTATGGCAATACCGAGTCCATTTTTAACTCTTGGTATGTTGTTTTTACCAACATAAATCCTTCTTCCTGCCTTAGAAACACGAACAATTCCATGAATTACTCTTTCTCTGTTCTTTCTTGTACCTTTGTATTTCATTTGAATTCTCAAAATTCCTTGTTTTCCATCTTCAATGTATGTGTATCCCTTAATAAATCCTTCCCTAACAAGAATATCAGCTATTGCCTTTTTTAAATTGGATGCAGGAACATCTACTTGTTCTTTAAAAACTTGGTTTGCATTTCTTATTCTTGTAAGCATGTCAGCTATTGGATCGCTCCACACGGTTAACACCTCCATAATTACCAGCTTGCCTTCCTAACGCCCGGGAGTTTTCCCTCGTTAGCCATTTTTCTAAAACACACTCTGCAGATTCCAAATTCTCTGTATACTGAATGGACTCTTCCGCAAATGCTGCATCTTGTGTATTCTCTAACTTTAAACTTTTTCGGCTTCTTCCATCTTTCGACCATTGATTTCTTTGCCATTTATTTTTCCCTCCTTAATTACTGCTTTTTGAATGGGAAACCAAGTAACTCAAGTAATCTTCTTGCTTCTTCGTCTCTTTTTGCTGTTGTAACCACTACAATATCCATACCTTGGATCCTCTTGATCTGGTCTGGTGAAATTTCTGGGAATACCAATTGTTCTGTTAAACCGAAACTGTAATTACCTTTTCCATCAAATGAATTTGGATTTAAACCTCTGAAGTCTCTAACTTTAGGTAAAACAAGATTAACAAGTTTGTAGACAAAATTGTACATTCTTGGCCCTCTGAGCGTTACTTTTACACCAACGCTCATACCTTTTCTTATCTTAAAGTTAGAGATACTCTTTTTTGCTTTTGTGATTATTGCCTTTTGACCAGCTATTGTTGTTAATTCTCTTGCGTGCGCTTCTATAACATCTTTATTTCTTGAACCTTCACCAACACCCATATTTATAACTACTTTAACAAGTCTTGGAACTTCATGAATATTTTTATATCCAAATTCTTTCATTAAAACCGGCACCACTTCTTTTTGATACTTTTCCTTCAAAGGAACAAATTCGTAGGCCATTTTTTACTCCTCCTTACTTCTTATCTATGATTTCTCCACATTTTTTACAGTATCTAACTTTTGATCCATCTTCGAGTACTCTAAATCCTACTCTTGTAGCCTTATCACAGCTTGGACAGACTAACATAACCTTTGACCAGTAAAGTGGTGCTTCTTTTTCAATTATACCGCCTTGTCTCATTTGTCCAGTTGGTCTTTGGTGTCTTTTTACTACGTTTATGCCTCTGACTATTAATTTCTCTTCTTTTGGAAGTACTTGTATAACTTCTCCTCTTTTACCTTTATCTTTTCCGGAAATTACTTGTACTGTGTCACCCTTTTTTATCTTCTGTGCCATCGATTACCACCCCTTACCATACTTCTGGTGCGAGAGATACTATTTTCATGAAGCCTTTTTCTCTGAGCTCTCTTGCAACAGGTCCAAACACACGTGTTCCTTTTGGTTGATTGAATTTGTCAAGAACAACCGCTGCGTTATCGTCGAATCTTATATAGCTACCATCCGGTCTTCTAATTTCTTTCTTTGTCCTTACAACAACTGCTTTAACAACATCGCCTTTTTTGATATCTGTATTTGGTACAGCTTCTCTTACACTGCAAACAACTATATCACCAATTGTTCCAAATTGTTTGTGTGAACCTCCAAGCACTCTTATCACTCTTAATACTTTCGCACCTGAATTGTCAGCTGCTACGAGGTAGCTTTCGTTCTGTATCATTGTTCACTACCCCCTTCAACGTCAATTGTTTCCTCTATCTCTGGCGTTTCTGAAAGTTTTGAACGTTCAAGAATATTAACAACTACCCATCTTTTGAGCTTGCTTAATGGTCTTGATTCTTCAATTTCAACAACATCTCCAACTCTACACGCATTATTTTCATCGTGTGCGTAAAATTTCTTCGTTCTTTTAACGTATTTTCCAAACTTTGCATGTTTAACGAGTCTTTCAACTTTAACCGTTACAGTTTTATCCATTTTGTCGCTTACAACAACGCCAACTAATCTTTTCTTAGGCATGTGTATTACCTCCTTATACCAAGTTCGCGTTCACGTAGAATAGTCTTGATTCTTGCGATATCTTTTTTCGTTTTTTGAATAAGACTTGGGTCCCTCAATTCGCCGAGTGCGTTTTGGAATCTCAAGTTCATAAGTGTTCTTTTCTTTTCTTCAAGTAACTTCAACAATTCTTCATTATTCATATTTCTGATTTCCACTGGTGTCATACTGCTTCACCACCTATGTGATGTCTTGTCACTATTTTTGTTTTTATTGGTAATTTTGTGGCTGCATATTCCAAGGCTTTAATTGCTAATTCTTCGTCAACACCACCAATTTCGAACATGACTTTTCCAGGTTTTACCACTGCTACCCATCCTTCAACGTTACCTTTACCTTTACCAAGTTTTGTTTCAGGTGGATGTTTTGTGTAGGATTTATCAGGGAATATTTTTATCCAAAGCTTACCTTCTTTTTTCAATGTCCTTGTTATAGCAAGCCTGCAAGCTTCGATCTGTTGAGCTGTGATCCATGCTGGTTCTAAAGCTTTTAATCCGTATTCGCCAAACATTACAAGTGCTCCACCTTTTGCATCGCCTTTTGTTCTACCTCGGTGTTGTTTTCTGTATTTAACCCTTTTTGGCATTAACATGGCTGTTTACCTCCCTTATCTCGCCTTTATCCTGCCTTCTTTTGCCTTAGCTTTTCAGGTCCTATCTGCGTTTTTTCTGTGTTTTTCAACATTTTATATTATTTATATGTTTTGATCGCCTTTGTATATCCAAACTTTTATCCCGATTGTACCGTATTTTGTTTCTGCACGTGCTGTCGAGTAATCTATGACAGATCTGAGTGTCTGAAGTGGAAGTCTTCCTTTAAGATACCATTCTGTCCTCGCAATTTCTGCACCAGCAAGTCTTCCAGAAACCATTATCTTTATACCCTTTGCCCCTCTCTTGAGTGCAGCAGTAATTGCTCTCTTCATGACAATCTTGTAAGATGCACGTTTTTCTATCTTTTGAGCAATAGATTCTGCCACAAGTGCTGCCTCTGTTTCGGGCGTTTTTAATTCGATTATATCAATTCCAAATTTTCTGTTGAAGTTTGCCTCTAATGCTTGTCTCAATTCTGTTATACCTGCACCTTTTTTACCTATTAATATTCCAGGTCTTGCTGCGTATATTGAGACTAAAACTCTTTCAGCATCTGGTCTTTGAACAAATACTTTTGCAATTCCAGCTTGGTTGTAATTTTTCTTAATGAAATTTCTTATTGCTTCGTCCTCAAGTAAATATTCGCTGTATTTTTTCTCATTAAACCACTGAGCATCCCATTCAGAAGTTAAACCGAGCCTAAATCCTTTTGGATGTACTTTTTGACCCACCTGTATCACCTCGCAAAGTATTTATTATTTTGCTTTTGTCTCATTTTCTTTTTCTCTATCCCTAACAATAACAGTTATATGGGACATTCTCTTTTGAATAATATCCGCTCTTCCTCTACCGCGCGGCCATACTCTCTTCATTCTTGGGCCATCGTTTACATAACATGCTGCAACATAAAGGTTTTCCTCAGAAAGTCCGAGGTTATTTGTTGCATTCGCTACTGCAGATTTTAACACATTATATACGATTCGTGCAGCCTTTTTCGATGAAAATTCAAGAAGATTAAACGCTTCTGAAACATTTTTACCCCTAATGGAATTGATTACTGACCTTGCTTTCCTTGGAGATATGCGGACAAATCTTGCAACTGCCCTTGCTTCATATTTTGGTAACGTTGCAAGTGTCTCTTTTCTCTTTGCATGGAACTTGGACCTTTTGAGTCCTTCTCTTTTAATGATAGTTTGCATTATCAATTCCCTCCTTATTTCTTGACCTCACCTTTTTTGGCTGACTTGTTCGTATGTCCACCAAATCTTCTTGTGAATGAGAATTCACCAAGTTTGTGTCCAACCATATTTTCTGTTATATATACTGGTATGTGTTTCATTCCGTTGTAAACAGCTATTGTATGACCGACCATTTCTGGAACGATTGTACTTGCTCTGCTCCATGTTTTTATTATTTTCTTTTCACCAGTCTCATTGAGCATTCTTATTTTTTTGATAAGTTTGGGATCTACGAATGGTCCTTTTTTGCTTGAACGGCTCATTTATTACACCTCCTGATTAACCGTTTCTTCTTCTAACAATGAATTTATCGCTTGCTCTCTTACCTCTCCTTGTCTTGTAACCTTTCGCTGGGACACCCCATGGACTCTGTGGATGGTGACCTTTACCTCTACCTTCTCCACCACCGTGTGGGTGATCAACTGGGTTCATGACAACACCACGTACATGTGGCTTTCTACCTTTCCATCTTTCTCTACCAGCTTTACCAGATACTTCGTTTTTGTGGTCTTCGTTTCCTACCACACCAACTGTTGCGTAACATTTTATATGTACTTTTCTCAATTCGCCAGATGGCATCTTCAAGAGTGCATAGTTACCTTCTTTTGCCATAAGTTGACATGCTACACCTGCACTTCTTGCTATCTTTGCCCCACCGCGTGGTAAAAATTCTATACTGTGAACGATTGTACCAACTGGTATATTTTCAAGCGGAAGAGCATTACCTGGCTTAATTTCTGCTTCAGGTCCTGACATTACTGTATCTCCAACATTAAGTCCATTTGGTGCAAGAATGTATCTTTTTTCACCGTCAGCGTAAATTAGCAAAGCAATTCTTGCGGTTCTATTTGGATCATATTCAATTGATGCAACTTTTGCGGGGATATTTTCCTTTTCCCATCTTCTGAAATCAACAATTCTGTAAAGTCTCTTGTGGCCGCCACCTCTGAACCTAACTGTTACTCTACCGTGGTGGTTTCTTCCTGCGCTCTTTTTAAGAGGAACAACAAGTGACTTTTCGGGTTCTGTTTTTGTAATTTCCGAAAAGTCTGGAATTATCATGAATCTTCTACCTGGTGTTGTTGGTTTAAATCTTTTAAGACCCATTGTTTTTCACCCCTTATGCCTGGAGTTCTTTAATTGCATAGCCTTCTGCTAATTTGACTATGGCTTTTTTCCATTCTTTCGTGTAACCTTCTCTTGCCATGTAACCTCTTCTGAGGTCTCTCTTTGGTTTTGGTTTGACTACAACTGTATTTACCCTTTCAACTTTAACATTGAAAAGTTTCTCAACAGCTTCCTTTATTTGGGACTTATTTGCATTTTTGTCAACTTCAAAAACATACTCTCTATTGGCTCTGAGCATCATCGTTTTTTCACTTATTACTGGTCTGATGATGATATCTGAATATTCTTTTCTCATTTGCTGAGCACCTCCTCAATTTTGCGAACGGTGCCCTCTGTAAGGACAACCTTTGAAGAGTTGATTATATCGTAAACATTCAAACCATCGATGTTTACTGGATTTCCGTTGTTTGGATTATCCGCAATTATTACTTTTACTCCAGGAATGTTTCTTCCAGAAAGTTTTACATTTTCGTACACTTCTTCTTTTCTTGGAAGAACAAACAATACTTTCTCGTCAGCGATTCCAAGATTCTTAAGAACTTCTCTCATTTGCTTTGTTTGAGCCTTTTCAAATCGTATGTCGCTCACAACAATAAGGTTTCCTTCCTGGAAGCGAGCAGAAAGTGCAGATTTAAGCGCTAATTTTTTCATCTTTTTGTTCAATCTCTTAAGGTAATTCCTTGGTTTTGGACCGTGCGCAACACCACCGTGTCTCCAGTGAATTGCCCTTATGGAACCTTGTCTTGCTCTACCTGTGTGTTTTTGTGGCCATGGTTTTCTTCCACCGCCAGCTACTTCTCCTCTTGTCTTTGTGGATGCTGTCCCTGCTCTTGAGTTTGTAAGTTGCATATCGATATAGCGCCACATGACATCAAGGTTTGGTTCAACGTTAAAAACTTCATCAGCAATTTCGATGTTACCGATCTTTTCACCTTTAATGTTATACAATGTTATTTGTGCCATACTCTTCGTCCTCCTTTACTTCATTTTCGGAGCACGTCCTTGTTGTGTTTTTTTACGCCGTCAAAAAAATAAACGAGCAATAATTCAAAAATATTGAGTTATTTTGAATTATTGCTTGACAGCGCTTCTTATAATAACAAGGCTGCCCCTCGCTCCTGGCACTCCACCTTTAACTGCTAAAAGGTTGTTCTGCGCATCAATTGTGACTACTTCAGAGTTAAGAATTGTTACTCTTTCATTACCATATCTTCCAGGCATTCTTTTACCTTTGAATATTCTTGCTGGTTCAGTGTGTTGACCAACAGAGCCAAGCTCTCTGTGGAATTTTGCACCGTGTGCTTTTGGTCCACCTTGGAAGTTCCATCTTTTCATTGCACCAGAGTAACCTCTACCTTTTGTCCATCCTGTAATGTCTATTTTATCGCCTTCTTGGAAAATTGCAACTGTTATTTCTTGACCAACTGAATATTGGTCAACATTTTCTACTCTGAACTCTTTTAAAACTCTCATTGGTTTAACATTTGCTTTTTTAAAAACACCAAGCATTGGTTTTGTGAGTTTCTTTTCATTAACTTCTTCAAAACCAAGTTGTATTGCGTTGTATCCATCTTTTTCAACAGTCTTCTTTTGGACAACAACACATGGACCCGCTTTAAGAACTGTTACTGGAACAACCTTTTCATCTTTCCATAATCTGGTCATTCCAACTTTTCTTGCAATTATAAATTTCATCTCAAAACACCTCCGAGGACTCACAGATTGATTTCAACGTCGACACCTGCTGGAAGATTAATCTTCATCAGAGCGTCAATCGTTTTTGAGTTCGGTTCAATTATATCAATAAGTCTCTTATGTACCTTTTTCTCAAATTGCTCACGTGAGTCTTTGTGCTTGAGTGGTGATCTAAGCACTACGTAAAGCGACCTTTCTGTTGGCAATGGAATTGGTCCCGATACCTTTGCATTTGTCTGCTTTGCGACTTCAACTATTTTCTTGGCTGATTCGTCAAGTAATCTATGATCATAAGCCCTCAACCTTATTCTAATTTTCTGACCTGGCATGTCTTACCCTCCTTCTTAGAAAAGGGGGGGAATCCCCCCGATTACAAGTATATGCGCTATTTCTGTGTTTTCTTTGCAATCTTTATAGCATGTTTCGAATTACTCAATTATTTCGGAAACGACTCCAGCTCCGACTGTTCTTCCACCTTCACGAACTGCGAATCTCATACCTTTTTCGATAGCTACTGGGTAGATGAGTTCAATTGTCATTTCGACGTTGTCACCAGGCATAACCATTTCAACACCTGCTGGGAGGTCAACAATTTCTCCTGTAACGTCAGCTGTTCTGATGTAGAATTGTGGTTTGTAACCTTTTGTGAATGGTGTGTGTCTTCCGCCTTCTTCTTTCTTCAAAACGTAAATGTTTGCTTTGAATTTCTTGTGTGGTGTTATAGAACCTGGTTTTGCTATAACTTGTCCTCTTTCAACTTCGTCTTTGTCAATACCTCTTAAGAGACATCCAACGTTGTCACCAGCCATTGCTTCGTCAAGTTCTTTTCTGAACATTTCAACGCTTGTGATAACTGTCTTCTTTGTTTCGTAGCTCATACCGATGATTTCTGCTTCAACACCTGGTTTGATTACGCCACGTTCGATTCTTCCTGTAACAACTGTACCTCTACCTGTGATTGTGAATACGTCTTCGACAGGCATAAGGAATGGTTTATCAACTTCACGAACCGGATCTGGGAAGTAGCTGTCCATTGCATCAAGAAGTTCTTTTATTGCCTTAAGATCTGGGTGGTTTGGATCATTTGGTGCTTCAACTGCTTTAAGAGCAGAACCTCTGATAACTGGAAGTTCATCGCCAGGGAATTCGTATTTGCTGAGAAGGTCTCTAACTTCCATTTCAACAAGGTCAACAAGTTCTGGGTCGTCAACCATATCAACTTTGTTTATGAAGACAATCATCGCTGGAACGTTAACTTGTCTTGCGAGAAGAACGTGTTCTCTTGTTTGTGGCATTGGACCATCTGTTGCCGCAACGACAAGTATTGCACCGTCCATTTGAGCTGCACCTGTAATCATGTTCTTAATGTAGTCTGCGTGACCTGGACAGTCAATGTGTGCGTAGTGTCTCTTTTCTGTTTGGTATTCAACATGTGTAATGTTGATGGTAATACCTCTTGCTCTTTCCTCTGGTGCCTTATCAATCATTTCGTATGGTGTGTAATCTGCCCATCCAAATAGAGAACAGTACTTTGTTATAGCTGCTGTAAGTGTTGTCTTTCCATGGTCAATATGTCCAATCGTACCAACGTTCATGTGAGGTTTGGTTCTTACAAATTTTTCCTTTGCCATACTTTTGCCCCTCCTTCTTCACCTATGATGGAGATTGATTTTGGTTTGATTATTTCTTGTTAATTTTTATTAACCCTTAAGTATCTTTTCAGCTACTTTTTCAGGCACTTTCTCGTAGTGTGAAAGCACCATCGTGTAATTTGCTCTACCTTGAGATAGTGACCTAAGTGTTGTTGCATAACCAAACATTTCACTTAATGGGACGAGAGCCCTTACTACTCTCAAGTGACCCCTGTTTTCAAGGGCATCTATATGGGCCCTTCTAGAATTAAGATCCGCAATGATGTTACCCATGTAATCCTCCGGTGTTGTTACCTCAACTTTCATTATAGGTTCAAGTAATACCGGGCTCCCTTTCTCCATGGCTTCCTTGAAAGCCATGCTTGCTGCTATCTTAAATGCCATTTCTGATGAGTCAACTTCATGGTATGAACCATCGAGTAACGTCGCTTTGATTCCAACAACTGGATATCCAGCCAGTACTCCAACTTGCATTGCTTCTCTGATTCCTTCCTCGATAGCGGGAATGTATTGTTTTGGTATCACACCACCAACTGTCTTATCAACAAATTCGAATGTCTTGTCAAGTCCAAGAGGCTCAAATTGAACAACTACATGACCATATTGACCTCTGCCACCGCTCTGTCTTATGTACTTACCCTCAACCTTTACTTCTTTTGTAATTGTTTCTCTATAAGCGACTTGTGGTTTACCAACTCTGACATTGACATTGAATTCTCTCTTAAGTCTATCAACTATAATCTCTAAATGCAATTCTCCCATACCGGAGAGAATTGTTTCGCCAGTTTCTTGGTCAACGTACGCTCTAAGTGACGGGTCTTCATCAAGTAATGATTGCAATGCTTTTGAGAGTTTTGTTTCATCATCTTTTGTTTCAGGCTCTATAGCTATTGAGATAACTGGTTCTGGAAATTCCATCTTCTCTAATATAACATATGTATTTTCTTCACAGACCGTATCACCAGTTATCGTGCTTTTCATTCCTATAACGCCAACTATATCTCCAGCCCTTACATACTCAACATCTTCACGCTTATCAGCATGTAAGAATATAAGCCTCGAAACTCTTTCTTTAACGCCTTTTGTTGTATTTATAACATAACTTCCTTTTTCAAGCTTACCACTGTAAACTCTTAAGAATGTGAGCTTACCAACGTATGGATCTGTCTGAATTTTAAACGCATACGCAACAAAAGGAGCATTTTCCGTAGGTTGAACTTGTATCTCGTTACCTGCCTTGTCAAATCCTTTAACTGGTGGAAGATCCAACGGTGATGGCAAGTATCTTACGATTCCATCTAGAAGAGGTTGAATACCAAGATTCATTTTCGCCGAACCACAAAATACTGGTGTTCCCAATCCTGCTATTGTTATCCTTCTGAGTGCTGCATGAATTTGCTCAACAGATGGTTCTTCTCCTTCAAGGTACATTTCCATGATTTCATCATCAACTTCCGCGATTTTTTCTATCATGTCTTCTCTTGCTTCTTCTGCTTTGTCTTTCCATTGCGCTGGAATTTCTTCAACTACCATTTCTGTCCCTTCTGGATTAAGCCATCTGATAGCTTTCATCTCAACTAAATCTATAACACCTGCAAAATCACTTTCAGCCCCCATCGGTAATTGAACAGGAATTGGGTGTGCACCAAGCCTTTCAACCATTGTTTGGACAGCCATTTCGAAATCTGCGCCAGTTTTATCCATCTTATTCATAAACGCAATTCTTGGTACGTTATATTTATCAGCCTGGCGCCAAACTGTTTCAGACTGTGGTTCAACACCTGCCGTTGCGTCAAACACAGCGACTGCTCCGTCAAGAACTCTCAAAGATCTCTCAACTTCAATAGTAAAGTCAACGTGTCCTGGTGTGTCGATGATATTAATACGATGCTCTTTCCAGAAACACGTTGTAGCAGCCGATGTAATGGTTATACCTCTTTCCTTTTCTTGGATCATCCAGTCCATCGTTGCTGTACCATCATCGACACTACCTATCTGGTGTTTTCTACCCGTAAAAAACAGAATACGCTCAGTAGTTGTTGTTTTACCGGCGTCTATATGAGCCATTATTCCTATATTCCTTAACTTATTCAGGTCGACATATAATGCTTTTATCTCTTCCATACTTTCCTCCTCGAAGACATATAACTTTGAATCTTAGAAATATTAATATATTACCATCTAAAGTGAGCGAACGCTCTGTTAGCTTCTGCCATTTTGTGTACGTCTTCTCTCTTCTTAATAGCCGCACCTGTGTTATTGTACGCATTCAAAAGCTCTTCTGCTAATTTTTCTTGCATTGGTTTTCCTTTTTTGGATCTTGCAATATCAACTATCCATCTAATAGCAAGTGTTGTCTTTCTGGGTTCTTGAACTTCAACTGGAACTTGGTAAGTTGCACCACCAATTCTCCTTGGCCTTACTTCTACAATAGGTTTAACGTTTTCTATCGCCTGTTTAAAAACTTCTATTCCGTCCTTACCCGTCTTTTGACTGAGTATATCAATTGCACCGTAAACTATCTTTTGAGCTATTGATTTCTTTCCATCCCACATAATTTTATTAACCATCCTTGTTACAAGGACTTCGCCGTAAACTGGATCTGGTGAAACTACTCTCGGTTCGGCTCTTCTTCGCCTCATTCAATTCCCTCCTTATTACTTCTTACCTTTTGCGCCTGCTGCAGTTCCGGCTTTTGGCCTCTTTGCACCGTATTTACTTCTGCTTTGACGTCTGTTTTCAACGCCTGCTGCGTCTAACGCACCTCTTATGATCTTGTACCTAACACCTGGAAGGTCCTTAACCCTTCCACCTCTTACAAGGACAATTGAGTGCTCTTGAAGATTATGACCTATGCCAGGAATATATGCTGTTACTTCAATGCCGTTGCTTAATCTAACTTTAGCTATTTTACGAAGAGCAGAGTTCGGTTTTTTTGGTGTCATTGTTGAAACTCTAACACAAACTCCTCTCTTCTGTGGATGACCTTGCAATGCCGGTGACTTAGATTTTTCTTTAACTTTTTCCCTTCCGTGTTTTACTAACTGATTAATCGTTGGCATCTTAACCCTCCCTTCAAACTATACATTCGTGTGATATTATAAACTCTGTTTTAATAAAAAACAATAAAAGCCGTGTGAATTTTTTGTTGCGTACACGACCTCGTGCGTTTTTGCGACATAAGCATAATAATTTACAAACAAAAGATTATTTACATTAACCGAATCGTTTCGTTAACATTCTAACTTCTGGTAATACCAAAATAATGGGCGCATATGCGCCCGTTGATTTTCTACATCTTATCGTTATTTGCATTAATGAGTGCAGATAATGAGAATTAAAATTGGCTGGGGCGGTAGGACTCGAACCTACACAACTGGAGCCAAAGTCCAGGGTCCTGCCAATTAGACGACGCCCCAGCGTTAACGCCGTATCGCCTAAATTTGACCCTCATTTTATTAACTAAAATTGGTGGGTGCGGCAGGGATTGAACCTACGACCTCTTCCGCGTCAAGGAAGCGCTCTCCCACTGAGCTACGCACCCACTTTTAGGTATCGCTGACCTCATTGGTCAGCGATACTGATTTTACTATGTATCTTTAAATCTGTCAAGAGGTATTTTATTTAAAAATTTATAATTCTCTATTTATTAACATTATAACAAAATCACCCGATTGAAGTTCATATGGAATAGTATTACTATTTGATATTGGTAAATTCTTTGCTCCAAATTTAGTTATAACTTTTACACTTTTTACTTCAATCTCTCTTCCAGCGGTTTCATTAACAAAAACTTCAATATACCTTCCCTGAGCAAGATTTAGATTCCCAAGTACAATTAATCCCTGATTATCTTTCCAGAAGCTGTAATTTGCTGTTAAACCATCTTGGTAGTTTAAATATACATATCGGAATTCACCATCATAGAATTCAGAAACCTTTTCCCTTATAGATAACAATCTCCTCAAGTAATTATAAATTTCATCGTTTGCTTTGTCCCAGTGTAATGCGTAATAATCAAAAAAAGCAAGCTTTCCATAAAATTGGTCATTTGGTGGCAATACAGTTTTCCCGAATATGTTGTTATCCAAACCAAGATTCATTGGTTGAACTTCCTCTATTTCCTGTCCACTGTTTATATATGGTATCGCGTTCGGAGCAAAATACAATAATGCAGGTGCAAGGTATTTGAGCTTATCACCATTTTCTCTTACAACTATCCTTGGAGTATCTGGTGTTTCGCAAGAAGCAATAAAAGGTACTTTAAGATAAGGTACTGTCTCTTCAATGAATTTGTAAAATTCTCTTGGTCTTGCAGCTGCATACCAGCTGTTGCCTAATATACAATCGTAACCTTCCCTTTTTGCTTTTTCATCGTTTTTCATTTCAAGTTCTTCGGCAATAAATACGAACGCTGGATCTATTTCCCTGGCTTTTGAAATAATCATATCCTGAAGACTTGCGGGCAATGCATGTCCCATATCAATCCTTGCTCCATCTATTCCAAATCTTTTTTGGTAAGACGGAATTATATCTGAAAGATATTCCCACAACTCCATATTTGGTTCGTTACCTGGGAATTTACTCGACTTAACAACATCAAATAAAACATAAGGTGGTTGGTTTTCCGGTAAGTATTTCTGACTTTCCGCTGGATGATCCAAATACAATCTCAAAAATGTGACATCGTCCCAAGTTGGTTGAGGATCATTTACCCAGTCGGAAAAGCCTGGAGGTGTAATAATTCCAAACTCACGAGCGATATTTGAAAGGATATCGCCTTCCATTTTCTTAACTCTCTGCCATTTCTTTGGATCTAACTTGTTTGGTGGAAGCGTGAATTTTGCAAGATGTTGTTTAACTTCTTCATTTGAATATATTACAGATAAATCTGCTGGATCTGGTATTTTAAAAGGTAATTCAGGTATGTGTGGTGGTTTGTAACTTGCCACTTCTTCTATCCTTATCCAATAGAACCAATCTGGGTGTTCTTTTATTAAATCACTATCCCTTGCGGCAGTTCTTGGTATAAAATCAAGCACAACACGTATACCAAGCATATGCGCCGCTTGGACAAGTGCTTTAAATTGCTCATCAATAGATATTCCTTCAAGAAGTGGGTCATGGTAGCTTTCATCAAGCTCAACAGGATTTTTAACCGCGTACGGTGAACCAACTTCACCTTTTTTGAAAATGTTGCTCATTTTCGAAATAGGGAGCATATACAAAATATTGATTCCCATGGTTTTCAAATATGGTAGCAATGCTATCATCTTTAAAAACGTTCCAGATTCTTTGTAACCGAAAATATCTTCTGGTTCAAAAGCGCCAAATCCTTTGTGGTTGTAAGCCACTGTAGCTCTTGGGAGAGCGCCGTATATCTTACCTTTACCAATCCAAACAGGTTTTATCTCACCATTTAGCATTGCTAAAGATTTTGAATAATCGAATCCTTTATCATTTTCAAGGATATAATCGATTAAGAAGGCAAAGTATTCGTATGGATCAACGAAATAGCGCCCATCTTTAATGGAAACCTTTCCAGCATAATGAGAAATAAACCATTGCTTAGGTAAAGCGTAAAGTGTTTTTCCGGTAATTTTTGTTTTCAAATAATCTCTCAAGTCTCTAAGTTCATTCATACTTGATACCTCCTATTTAAAAATCTTAAAAGATTTAACATTGCTTATTGTTCACCACTTGACGAACTCTAATAATCATTGTATAATCTTACCGCTGGACGGAGGCGTGTCCGAACTGGCTAAGGAGCCGGTCTTGAAAATCGGTGGTGGTCAAACCACCGTGTGGGTTCGAGTCCCACCGCCTCCGCCATTTTTTATTTTATCCCTCTATATCTTCTCCAATTTCTCTACTTCTTAAAGCTAACTCTCTCATTTTTTTATTTAATGCTTCAACTTCTGTATCAAAATACCATGCTGTTAACATTAGGAAAAAGCCACATATAAACCAAAAATACGCACTTAATTCAAGAGCGGCGGCCATACTTCCAAGACTCACTGAAAGCGCCCCACCAACGAAACGACCAATTCCAGTACCTACAGAATCAGTTAAATTAAATATGGAAAATATTCTTCCTCTGTCCTTCGGTTCATTCACATTTAAAAGCATCATCTTAACATTTGGCCCTGTGTAAGAGTCCATCATCGCCGCTACAAATCCTAACAAACCAAAAATCAAAAAGGTACCCGGCATATAGTTAAATTTAAACACCCAAACAGTGAAAAATACACCTAAGATTGTTGTAACAGCAGATACAAGTGGAACTAGTCTACGAGAAATCGAATAAAGTTTTTCTCCAACAATACCACCTATAACATTCCCCGCAATGCTTCCTAAGGCAAAAATCAGAAACATCGTTGTGGCTTGATTTAAATCCATGCCTTTCTCTCTTCTAAAGAACTCTATCATAAAATATGGTATAGCGCCCCAAGGAACTGTACCTGCAATCCCTTGAAAGAATAAAAGCAAATTTGTTTTTATTTTTACAAGATTTGCGTAATCTGAAAGCTTAATACTATACTTATATTCAACCTCCGTACTTTCAAAGCCTTCCTCGTGAGCTGCTCTTTTTGGTTCATCAAGATAATACCAAATAAGTGGAATAAGAATTATATTAGGAGCGGAAACAAGGATAAATGGTATCCTCCAACCAAGAATATTAGCTGTATATCCAGCCACTAACATTCCCAATATACTTCCCACAGTAGAAGCAAGTCCAAGTATTGAAACTACCTTTCCCCTCTCTTTATGCCCAAATAAGTCACCAACAATTGAATATGAAATTGGAAAAGAAGCACCAACACCGATACCAGTCAAAACTCGCCAGAAAAAAAGCTGGCCAAACGAACCTGAAATGGCCGTTAAAAGGCATGGAATTTCCCCAACTAATATAGAACCAACCAACAACTTCTTTCTGTTGTACTTATCACTTAAAAATCCCCAAAAAAGGCTGATAATGGCCCCTACAATACTGAAAACTCCCCCAACAAGTCCAATATGCGAATCGGTAACATTAAATTCTTTTTCAATCATACCAATAACAGGACTCATCACCATCTGATCGGCGTTGAGTATAACAAGTAATATAAAGAGAAAAATTACAGTCCTTTTTCTATTAATATCTTTACTCAAAAGAACCCCCCCATTCGATACCAAGAAATTAAAAATTCTACTTTAGTAAAGACAAAATATCATACTTCAAAAACTTTTCAATAACATTCCATGGTATAACAAACTCTGGCATACCTGAAGCATAAGGTGCCAAATCGTAATGCGGGTACATAATAATCAAACCGTCTTTAGAAATAGTAAATTCTCTTGAGAAAATATCATCTTTTAAAATATTCATAGGAGCATCCGGAAAGAAATCTGTGTTATTTTGCTCTATTTGTTTCAAAATATTTGACTTTATTGTATCTTCTGCCTCTTCTTTAATTATATCATAAAGCTTTAAGACTTTGGAATTTTTAAGATCTATATTGTAAGTCTCAAAAAAAGTTATACCATGAGCTCCTCCAGTAAATTGATAATAATAAACTACAAATGAAAGAAAATCCTTTCCTTCATATCTAACGTCTACACTAACATAAGCTTCGTAAGGAGTATGTTGAACGTCTTTATCATGATCTTCTTGTGCTATCCCTTTTACCTCGTTCACAAATTTTTTTATTTTTTCTTCAACTTCAGAATTGAATTTTTCTTCAAAATTAGAATCTTTAAGGTATTTTAAACGAGGTAATTCAACATGTATCCGTACAATTTCGTTTTCAGTAGAACTTTTTACAATTTCAAAAACTTTCATTCTTGATATATAGAATACCACAAGCAAACTAATAAGCATAAGAACACCTATCATGAAAATTCTTGAACGCGTTTCTGAAAATTTTTCCATAAAATCATCTACCTTTCTCAATTTTTCAGATCACCAAACGCAATTTGATGGTCTTTTTCCATCAAGAGCTTCCATTACATTTATCGCAACTATCTCTGACATTTTGTCACGAGTTTCGTAAGTAGCAGAACCTATATGTGGCAATAGCACAACATTATCAAGTTTCTCGAGCCCTGGAGTTAAAACTGGCTCATTTTCGTAAACATCAAAACCCGCACCTGCAATTCTTCTCTCTTTCAAAGCCTCATACAATGCCTGCTCGTCAACAACAGGTCCTCGCGCAGTATTTACCAATATAGCATTTGGTTTCATCTTAGCAATTCTTTCTTTATTTATGAGGTGATACGTCTCCTTTGTGAGAGGCGTGTGTAGCGAAATATAATCTGAAATTTCAACCAACTCATCAATATTTACATATTTCGCGTTGTATTGTTTTTCAATTTCCTCTGGTAATCTATTACGGTTGTAATAAACAATATTCATACCAAAACCGAGGGCTCTCCGTGCAACCGCCTGTCCAATCCTTCCCATCCCAATAACTCCAAGAGTTTTTCCATATAAATCGTAACCTAAAAATAGCTTCGGTTTCCAACCAACAAACTTACCTTCACGAACAAACTTATCAGACTCTACAATTCTCCTCGCAACTGCGAGAATCAAAGCAAAAGCAATATCAGCCGTTGCCTCAGTTAAAACTCCCGGAGTATTGGTAACGTATATTCCCCTCTCCTTAGCAGCCTCAATATCTATATTATTATATCCAACAGCATAATTTGCTATAATCTTAGCTTTCTTCAGAGAATAAATAAATTCTTTATCAATAGGATCCCTTAACTGAGTTACTATTGCGTCGGCATATTCTGCACGTTTTATCATCTCTTCTTTTGATAAAAACTCTTCGCCTGTATAAACATCTACTTCAAACCTTTCTTTAAGCATATTTATGCCTTTCTCAGGAATAGCGTAAGTTACAAAAACTCTCACTTCACTACACCTCCAATCATGCGTAAAATATCTGATTATATTCTATTCCAAAAACCAATTAATTCAACTTTATATTTTTATTTCCCAAAAATTTATAAGAAAAAACCAGAGGAAAATCCTCTGGTTCATTTGCCTTTATATATCTTTCTGCATTGTTCATTAATTTTGATTTTTTCAATATTATTTTAAATTCAAAAGGTGTTTTATTCTTTCCTCCGGAGCAGGATGACTGTAATACCAAATTTTATAGAGTGGCAAAGGATTCGGATTTGATAAATTTTCTTTCACCAACTTTTTGAGTGCAGAAATAATATATTCTGGGTTTTCAGACACTTTTGCTGAATATTCATCTGCTTCGTATTCCATTTTTCTTTGTAAATAATTAAGCAATGGCTCAACAAAATAAATCAAAGCACTTATAAATGTAAATGTGTAAAAAATAACAGTGTAAGGTTTTGAAATGCCAAATGGTTGTATTTGGAAAAGATACAGATAAACAAAATTGCTAAATAGTAATACTAATGTTGTAGAAATTGATGATATGGCTATGAGTTTAGCTATATGTCTATGCGCATGATGACCAAGTTCATGAGCAACAACTGCTAATATCTCATCATCCGTTTGCTTAAGTATGTTATCATACAAGACTAATCTTCTTGCCTTACCAATTCCAGTAAGGTATGCGTTTTGTTTTTTTGTTCTTTTTGAAGCGTTCATAACGTAGATGTTTGGAACTTTTACGCCAGACTTAGTCAAAAGTTTTTTTAGTTTTTCTTTTAATTCTCCATCTTTAAGTTCTGTGAATTTATAAAATAGTGGTGCGATGAGAATTGGTTGAATGTATGAGAAAAATAATAAAAATAAAAATACAAGGATTGATAATTGCCACCACCAAATTGTGAAATGTGTTAAAAACCACATTGAGCCAATCAAAATTGGAGTGGCTATAGTTACAATTAAGACTATGGATAATAAGCTGTCAAATATAAAAGTTTTAAGTGTAGTTGTGTTGAAACCATATTTTTGCTCTATAACGAATGTAGAAAATAATTTGAATGGCAAATCGATTAGAAAATCTATTAAACCATATATACCAGCAAAGAGTAATGCTTGTAGATATACGTTTGCAGTTAAATTACTAACTATTTTTTCAAGAAATGGATAACCTTTTAGCAAGAAAACCAAGGTAACAATAAGATTTACTAAAGTTGAAACAGCAGAAAACATGGTTCTGTCTTTGAGGTATCTTTTTGCTTTTTCGAAATTTTCCGCAGACATAATGTCCGATAAAATATCAGGTACATTTTTGGTGTTTAAAGAATATTTCAAATTTGCCAAGCTTAGTACTACTTCCCAAATTTCTTTGAAAATAACTAGCAGTATTAAAACTTTAATAAACAATCCCCATCCCTCCTAATGTTTCCCTAAATTTCTTTAATATTTCTCATGATTTTTCATTACAAAAAGCAAGTGCTCAGCTTCTTTGGTAAGGTATTTACCATATTTAAAATTAAGTGTTTCATCACTGAAAATCCCAAGAGCTGATACTTCAACCAATTCTAAAGAAAAATTTTTAGAGATTTCTATTAAATCTTCTTCAGAAAAAGAGCGAGATATGAATGTACCATATTGAGAGCCTATCGGTAGTTTTTTGTACTTTTTAAGGTATTCATAGTCTCTTTTATCACCGTAAATTATAACATCTCGAAGGTATGAATAAAAATTATCGACGGTACCGAAAATATAGGTACCGTCTTTCGATAATTTCTTTATATTGTTAAGAACTTTCTCTATGTTCTCAACGTAACTTAGAACATCTCCAAAAAGGAAGATTACATCAAATTTCTCATCTAATTGTATATTCTCAGCTTTTTCACATATAAAAGTGCATTTTTCACTGTAATTTTTCAATTTTTCTTTTGCTATCTCTAACATATTCCATGCAGGTTCAACCAACACAACTTGTGCCCCATTTTGCACAAACCACTGAGACCACTGTCCTGTCCCTGCGCCTATATCTATGACTTTTTTGTCTGAGAAATCGCTAATATAACTTTTTAAAACGTATTTTATTTGTTTTTTCGCATTTTCCCAATATTTGTCTAAGTACATTTCATCGTAAATGTGTGCAATTGAGTTATAGTATTCGTAAGATTTTTCTATGTGTCTCAAAAATCTTACACCTCTTTTTTGAATTTCTCAAAAGCCAATTATTTCAATGCCTCTTTCCTGACATAATTTTTTAAATACATTGTCTATGATTCCGTTAGTTGCAACCGATATTGGTTTTGTGGCTGTATTTTCCAAAACCTTTTCAAGTGCTTTTACTGGACTATTTAAATCAATTTCAATATGATAATAGCCATCTTCAGTAATTAGTACGATTGCATACTTTGGTAACAATTTTAGCAAAAGATTTATTTCTGAATTACTTTGAATGTGTTCTTTAATCATTATGTTTTCTATCATATATCCAATAGAATATTTCCTGTTTTTGTTCGAATCACTTACGTATTCGTATTGTATAATTTCCTTTCCTTTAAGTGTTTCTTGTACAAATTCTTTGTCCTCGATTTTTTCGCATGCTATAGTTGAAAATGTGCTTTCTTTAAGTTTTCTAGCCATGTCATTTGTAAGTTCTCTTAAAACAACTGTTTCACCTTTAATATCGCAAATTCTCTTTCCAGATTTTTTAAGATCCACCAAAGTTGATGGTATGTTCCCAACAAGCCCTATAACCAAATCTGGGTTAATGTAAGATAAAATAGCCCCGGCAACTATTGAAGAAGCATTTTTGGTATATTTTGAAAGTCTGATAAATTTATCTTCAACTTTATCTAAAATCTCGTAGTCAAATTGTGGATTAATGAATCTTTCGAATGTCATATGTTCAAATTTTTCTGAAGCAAATAGTTCAGATAATACTCTATGTATCGTCGCATCGTATTTCATTGTATGATAAAAGGCTTTTAAAGCAAACATCCTTCTGTCGTGCAGTTGAACATCTCCACACAAATCAATGGATTTTATTACTTTATCATAATCTGCAGGATCACAAACAACAACAACGTTTCTGTGGTTTTTCGCCGCGGCTCTCAGTAAAGCAACACCACCTATATCTATATTTTCAATAAGTACATCTTCATCTCTCGTTTTTTTCTGCACTTCGTCAAATGGATAAAGGTTAACCACAACCAAGTCTATGGGCTCAATAAAATTATCCCGCAAATCTTTTACATGACTTTTGTCACCGAGATCTGCAAGTATTCCACCGAATATTTTTGGATGGAGTGTCTTAACTCTTCCACCAAGAATTTCTGGAAAACCGGTAACATCAGAAACTTGTTTTACAGGTATTCCTGCGTCAGAAAGTAATTTGGCAGTCCCACCGGTGCTTATTATTTCAACACCACGATCTACTAAATTCTTTGCAAACTCAACAAGTCCTGCTTTATCAGAAACACTTATCAGAGCCCTCTTAATATTCATCACTCAGCCCCCCACTTTTACCATTCTATCAATTTTCCTGTGTAGTCTAAGAATATACCTGATTTATCAAGATTTCTAATTACATTAATTATACCAGCGGCTGATTCTTCAGGTAACACTGGAGCATTGCTACCACCCATGTCAGTTTTAACCCATCCAGGATGAATAGAAATAACTTTCATATTTTTAAGTTTGTGTGATAAAAGTTTCGTTGCCATATTTAGAGCTGCTTTTGAAATAGAATACGGTATGGAAGACGTTCCACCTGTATTAGTTATACTTCCAAGGATACTGGATATGTTAATTATCTTCGCACTTTCTCTTAATTTCCCTGCTTTGTATAACTCTTGAACAAGCATATACGGTCCTAATGTGTTCACTTTAAACGAAAGAAGCATACCTTCTTCGGTAACTTCGGGAAAACGTTCTTCAATAAGCACACCTGCGTTATTTATAAGCACATCAATTGGCTTGTCAATTTTAACCACGAATTCTTCTATTGATACAGGGTCAGAAACTTCAAGTTTTAACGCTCTTAAATTTTGGTGTTCTATAGGCATGGAAGTTCTGATGCCCACGGTGACTTCTTCGTTCTCTTGAAGAAGTTTTTTGGTAATAGCCAAGCCAATGCCTCTATTTGCACCTGTGATTACCCAGTGCATCGACTCACCTCCATATAATAATATATAGTAATATAAGTTCTTACTTATTGCCCTAATTCAAACTTATATTCTGGATTGGCTTGGAGTAATTTATCACGATAACCTTGGGCTGTTTCTTCATCGCCAAGGCTTTTGTACATGTAGTACAAATATTCCATTGCTTTTTGACTAATTTGCGGGTTTTCGGAATTCACAAGTTCGTCAAGCTCTGCCAAATTATTATAAATATACCGAAGAACAGAATTTATATCTCCATTTTTAATGTAGGAAAGCAATATTTTTGATAATTCAACATTGTATTCAAGAACTATCTTTTCTGAATTATCAAATTGTCTTAGTCTTGAAAGTATTGAGAATGTCTTATAACCCTTTTCATAGAGTTTTAATATTGCTTCTTTATACTCCTGCTGATATTTTTCTGTCAATTTTGCATCTTCTATGGTTGATAAAATACCTGCTAGCAACCAAGGATCATCAGTTTTAAGTGTTTTATCCTCATTGAAAATTTTTGAATAATATACAGAAATAAGCAGTTCAGTGGCTTTATCTTGTACATAATCTACCCATATTGAATAGCTTACTGGAACAACAATCTTTAGTTTTTCAGTTGCGATTTTCGAATTGAGGTAATCTTCAAATTTTTTGTTCCCTAAATCTTGCTGAACTTCCGCATACTTAGATGATTCTTTGAATTTATCAAATGTGGAAAAGTCATTGTGATTCCTAATTAAGAATACAAAGTTACCGTTATCTGTAATTTGAATTCTTATTTTACTATCGTATTTTCCAAAGAGTGTATCAACAAATATTTCAGAGGTTTCCGATTTCTTTAATCCATCATACGAGTCACTTTCTACATTTGTCGCTTCTTTGATTTCTTCAAGAGCTTTTTGGAATCCTTCTTTTAACGCTGTATCAAAAAATTTCTGTGCTTCTTCTTGTGTTTCAAATATAACATAGTCAATGTCAACGTATTCTTCATCTTTCATTAGTTGTTCTCTATTTTCATTGTAATATTTCATCATTTCTTCTTCAGAAATTGTGGAATGTTGTTGGAAAAACTCATCCAAAGAAAGATTTTCAAGTTTAGCAAAGTATTCTTTAACTTTATCTTGTAAAAGACTATTTAATATATATGCTTTTACATATGGTTCCTCAAAAAGTGGATCAAAACTGCCGTAATAAGATAGATAGATATCGTATGTTTCTTCAACTTCTTTTTCTGAAACTTCTGTGCCTGGTACTACTTTTCCGTTTAGTTCAAAAAATCCAATTATCTTGTTTTCTGTACTTGTTTGAGCAAAAGAACTTGAAATCACTACAAAACCGATTAAAAAGACCAAAAAAATAAGTTTTGAATTTCTCATATTAAACACCCCTCATTCTCCTATGAAATTATCCCCCGCACTATTCGCGGGGGATTATTTTTTGCCCTTATTTACCTGTATTTGTGCTCTCGTTTGTTGTATTTGTACTCTCGTTTGTTGTATTTGTGCTTTGTTGCAATGCTTCTTTTTGTTTAATCATTTCATCAAGTTCTTTTTCAGCTTTTTCAAAATCCAAGCTGTAATCAGGTTTGATTTCTTTTAATTTCGTAAGGTATTGTTTAGCTACTTTTGGCTCGTCAAGCGCTTTGTTCATATCGTACAACTTGTAAATAGAATCCGCTCTTATATTTAGTTCCGTCGAGGTAGAATCAGCAAGATCAGCAAAACCTTGATACACTTCAAATAGCTGACTCATTACATATTGCGCTCCACCAATTGATAAGTATGGTTTTATTTCATCGTAAAGTTTTGAGTAATAGTCAAACGCGATCTGTTTGTTTTCCGGATTGTATTCTTTCATCCTTCTAAGAATTTCTTTTGACGAACCTTTTGTTGCTTCATAAATTGAGGATACAATTTTCTTTTCAAATCCTTTTACGTCTTCTTTTACTTTCTCAAGAGCTGTATCCGTACTTTCAACTATTCTGTCTGCAACTACCAAGAAAGCTGCTTTTTGCTCGTTTGCAACATCTGTTCTTACTTCACCTTTTTCATTGAATAATTGTTCATAAAATTCTTTATAAACACTTAAAAGGTCTTTGTTTTCTGAACTAAGTGCTTTGTACCATGCCTTGTAAACTGGATCTCTCAATTCAAATGAGACTTTGTTTTCGTCTTTCCATTTTTTGAAATTATCAGAGAATTTTTTATTCGTAAGTTCGTTTCTAACTTCTGTATAACCATCTGTCTTGACAAAGTTTTCATAAGTATCAGCTTTTTGGACACTTTTTACATTGAAAACAAAGAATGAATTGTTGTACGGTAAAGAAACTAAAGTTGACGTTGCATCAAATATTTCTTTTTCAAGCTCCTCAGGTAATGTACCTTTTTGTAATGTGTACGGTGAAAGTGTAACTGAAAGTTCGGAAGCAGCTTGAGTTACTCCTTTTTCTGTTGCAAGTTTAACAAAATTTTCCATTTCATCTTTTGAATTAAACGTTGCATACTCTACTTCCGCTTTTGTGTATTTTTGTACTATGTCATTTTTGTTTTCATTATAATATTTTTTGATTTCGTCCTCACTAATGGCACCAAGCTTTTCTTTAACGGCAGATATAATCAACTCTTGTTCTTTGTTTTTTCTGAATTCCTTCTCATAATTTGACAAACTTCCGTATTGAGCTTTTATTTGTTGTGATTTCGCTTGATCTTTCTTTATATTATCCATTTCCTTTTTAACTTCTTCATCGAGTTTTTTCTTATCTGCCTTTATATCATTAACTTTCGCATAATAAAGCATTGTCTTATTATTTAAAAAATCAACAGCAATAAGCGTTTTAACGTATGGTACCTCAACAACGGGGTCAATTTGTGGATTTCCATACGCAGCAAGTAAGTCTCCATATTTTTGTTCTACTTCTTCTGGGAATACCCAATATGATTGATCTTTTGATGGTTCGCCACTAATTGTTAAATATCCTACAGTTTCTTCTATTGTTCTCTTAACTTTCTTTGCACCAGGCGCATAGTTAACTGCAAGTGCCCAAAGAGCGATACCAGCAACGAATGCAATAGCAACAATCCAAATGAATATCTCTTGCCATCTCTT
Source organism: Fervidobacterium sp. 2310opik-2 (assembly GCF_011057735.1). Classification (NCBI taxonomy): domain Bacteria; kingdom Thermotogati; phylum Thermotogota; class Thermotogae; order Thermotogales; family Fervidobacteriaceae; genus Fervidobacterium; species Fervidobacterium sp. 2310opik-2. Next base: position 94,667 of record NZ_LNGG01000003.1, read on the forward strand.
AATGGTTTTCCTCACTTTAACATCTTTGCTTTCCTTACTCATGCTTTATTTCCCCCTTCTTTTTCTATGATTTCAGATTTTTCTAAATCGGTGTAATCTTCAATATCTATATCTCCTTCTGGTCTCACAAGTGGGAATGCTATAACGTCCCTTATATTAGCACTGTCTGTAAGCAACATTACCAATCTATCTATTCCTATTCCAAGTCCACCTGTTGGTGGCATTCCATACTCGAGAGCTCTTACAAAGTCTTTATCAAGCATTTGAGCTTCCTCGTCACCAAGGTCTCTAAGTCTCAGTTGATTCATAAACCTTTCAAGTTGATCAACAGGATCGTTCAATTCACTGAATGCATTGGCCATTTCTCTACCATAAATTATAAGTTCAAATCTTTCCGTTACCCTTGGATCTTCTCTGTGCTTTTTGGCAAGTGGTGATATTTCAACAGGATGTTCGAGTAAGAACGTTGGTTGAATAACTTTGTCTTCAACAAGATCCCAAAGTTTCTCTATCATATGGCCTCTATCGTTTATATCAACTTCCACTCCATTTTCTGCAAGCACTTTTGCCATTGTTTCATCACTATCTTCTATGATATCAACACCAAGATTTTCTTTTATGAAATCTCTCATCTTTACCCTTCTCCAAGGTCTTGTAAAATCAATCTCTTGACCTTGATATGTTATCTTAGTTGTGCCGTATAGCTGCTCGACAAGGTAAGTTATAAGTTCTTCCGTAAGGTTCATCATATCTTCGTAATCGGCGTAAGCTTGGTAAAGTTCTATTGATGTAAATTCTGGGTGATGTTTGTAGGAAATCCCTTCGTTTCTGAATATTTTACCAATCTCGTAAACTTTGTCAAAACCTCCAACGATAAATCTCTTGAGGTGTAATTCCGTGGCAATTCTAAGATACATGTCTATATCAAGAGCATTTAAATGTGTGATGAATGGCCTCGCGGATGCGCCACCTGTAAGGTATTGAAGTATCGGTGTTTCAACTTCAAAGAATCCTTTCTTTGTAAGAAACTCTCTAATCATCCTTATAATATCTGATCTCATTCTAAATCTCTTAATTGTTTCGTCGTTTGCGATCATATCAACATATCTTTGCCTGTAAAGTACTTCCTTGTCCTTTATACCGTGCCATTTTTCAGGCATTGGTCTTAAAGGTTTAACCAGAAGTTCAAACTTTTCCACAAGTATGGTGATTTCACCAGTATTGCTCTTAAATACTATACCTTCAATACCGATTATATCACCAACTGTAACATGCTCTTTGAAAAATTCGTAATTCTCTGTTTTGTCTTTTCTAATGTAAGCTTGGATTCTTCCATATGTATCCTTTATATGGAAAAAAGCACTTTTTCCGTGTTCCCTTATTGACATTATTCTACCAGCAGTTGAAACTCTTTTATCGGTTACTTCACCGTTAGAAAGATGTTCAAACTGCTTTTTGATGTCTTCCGTTGTATGTGTTTTATTGTAAGAATACGGATAAGGGTTAATTCCTAAATTACGAAGTTCATCTATTTCTTTAATCCTTGCTTCTCTAAAATCCTTAAGCAAAATACTCCCTCCTTAGACAGATTAACAGTTTTTATAATTTTCTTATCTTGAGTTTATCTCAATAACTTGATATTTCACTATCCCTTTTGGTGCCTTGATTTTTACGGTTTGACCTTTCTTTGCGCCATTAACTCCTCTTCCAAGGGGCGATTCTATGCTTATTTTATTCGCAAATATATCTGCCTCTTGCGGGTTCACAAGTTGTATTTTCATTTCTTCACCGGTATCTAAGTTTTTAAGAATGACCCAGTCACCAAGATTAACAGTTGATGAATTGGAAGCTTCCGTTATAATCTCTGCATTCATTAACATCTGCTCAAGTTCGTTTATTCTCGATGCTATTCTACCTTGCTCATTTTTCGCTTCTTGGTATTCAGAGTTTTCTGACAAATCACCAAGTTCTCTCGCAGCTTTTATTCTTTCAGGAATTTCAAACATGAGTTGTCGTTTTAATTCATCAAGTTCTTTTTTTAGAAGCTCGTAGCCTTCTTTCGTAAGTTTAACTTTTTCCATCTAAATCCCTCCTAAAGTTTCTAAAAGTTTATATTATTATATTTGTCCCTCGTTTCTTAATTCTTTTATAACCTCGATAAACTGGTCAATTTCTCTAAAATCTTTATATACAGACGCAAATCTTACATAAGCTACCTGATCCACTTTTCTCAATTCTTCCATAACTAACTTTCCAATTAACTCAGATGGTACCTCAAGTGTACCACTTTTTTGTAATTGCGAAACTATGTTGTCAACAATTCTTTCCATATCATCTACAGTAATAGGTCTTTTTTCAAAAGCCTTTAGTAAGCCGTTCAGAATTTTCTTTCTATCGAATTTTTCTCTCCGCCCATCTTTTTTTATAACAGTTATTGGTCCAGTTTCATACCTTTCATATGTTGTAAACCTTGCATGGCATTGTGGACATTCTCTTCTTCTTCTTATAGCTCTTCCCTCACTTAATTCTCGTGAGTCAAGGACTCTTGTATCTTCGTATCCACAAAATGGGCAACGCATTTTCTACACCTGCCTTATTACTTTAAAGAACTATATTATTCATTATTATTCATTTTTCCGTCGTTTCTAATATTTTCTGCAATTTCAAATATTTTCTTTATTCTATTATAGACCATACTTTTTGTTAGTGGTGGGTCAAATAACTCTCCAATCTCAGTTAAAGACAAATCTTCGTTTTCTAACCTCAACTTAGCCAATCTTCTCAAATCTGGAGGAATAGCGTCTAAACCTATGGTGTCTTTTATAAAATTTATCGTTTCTATTTGTTTTGCATTGCTTTCTCCTGTTCTCTTAGCGTTAGCTGTGATAAAATTCAACGAACGATTTATATCGCTTTTTATTTCTCTAGAAGTTAATATTTTTTCAAAATGAGCAGCGCCTCTAATGGCGCCCATAAGTTCTAAGATTTCCTGAATATCTCTACCTCTCTTTATATAATACCTATAATTATAATTCATCTTTGAAATTTTCCCTGACACACCAAGCATTTCATCTAACAGTTCATCAACATATCTTAATAGAGATTCATTATACGACACAAACTCAAAATGATAATGTTTCGAAGGATCAGTTACAGAACCTGAAGAAACAAATAAACCTCTGAGAAAAGCCCCAAAATAGCCTATATCTTTTTCTATTATACCAGGTAATTTTAAAATAGAAATTCCCAGTTTGTCCAAAATACTAACTGGGATAAATATTTGAACTCTCTTTTTTTGCAACTTATTCTTGAGTAAGGTCAGTCGCTTTTTATCAACACCAAGATGGTGCATTAAATTCATTATTCGCCTTGCTGCCGGAATGAAACCAACCTCAAGTTGTATATAAACATCTGTGGAACTTTTTACGATAATGCCTTTTCCTTTTAAATAACCGATAAGCTCAATTTGAGCCTCTTTACTATCAAAAATTTCAAGTTGGCATAATTCACCTTTTACTTCTTCTGAAAATGAATATCTCACACTTACACCTCATTGGTTAACGCTTTCTCTGATATTTCAAGAAGAGTTTTTGCAATCAAGAACGAATCATGGCGTATACGTGGTTCACTCTCGAGTATAATTTTTGAAAAGTGCCCAGCAATTATGCGATTATCACTAACGTCAAGTTCCACTGGTACAGAATTTTTACTCTTGTACTTTTCCAAAATTTCTGCCTGAGATGGTGGGAAAGAGTAAATTATATAATCAAGTTCTTTTCCAAGGTATTTTTCTACTTCTAATATATGGTCACTCAATTTATAATTATATGTTTCTCCTGGTTGAGTCATTATGTTCGCGATATATATTTTTATAGCCTTTGATTTCATGACAGCCTCTTTGAAACCATTTACTATAAGATTTGCTATTATACTTGTATAAAGACTCCCTGGGCCAAAAACAAGTACATCGCTTCGAACAATAGCGTCATAACAGCTTGGATTAATTTGAATTGGTGTTTCAAGTTTTAACTCAACTATTCTTCTCATTGATTTTTTTCCGTAATCTACGATTTTTGTCTCGCCAGCGACAACTTGGCCATCTTCAAAAACGGCAATAAGTCTTGCCATTTTATCCGATACCGGAAGCACGCGACCTTTAATAGCCAATATATCTGCGGCTTTTGCTACAGCTTCTGGGAAACTACCCGTGAGTTTTGTAAGAGCAGCTAGAATTATGTTACCGACCGCATGACCATTTAAACTCCCGTTTTTGAATCTATAGTTAAAAAGCTTGCCAAGAATATCTTCATCATTGGCAAGAGCAACCAAATTATTGCGCACATCACCAGGCGGTGGTACGTTTAATTCTTCTCGTAATATTCCGGAGCTCCCACCTTCATCGGTAATAGTCACAACAGCTGTTAAATCAGACGAATATTGCTTTAAACCTCTTAGTAAAGTAGAGAGACCTGTTCCTCCACCAACCGCAGTTATTTTCATCCAAGATCTACGTCCCTATGTTCAATAGTAACCTTGTAATCTTTACTCAAGAACATCTGCCCAAGCTCTTCAGCAAAATAGACGGACCTATGCTTCCCACCTGTACATCCTATCGCTACAGTTATCTCTTTACGTCCTTCTGCTTCGTACCTTGAAATAGCTATGTTAATTAATTCATAAATTTTATTCAGATATTCAGAAACACCATCAATTTTCCTAAGAAATTCTTTGACTTCTTCATCTTTACCTGTTTTTGGCCGTAATTCATTTATGTAAAATGGATTTGGGAAGAATCTAACATCAAAGACAAAATCTGCATCTAAAGGCATACCATACTTGAAACCAAAGCTGATAACATGCACAACAAAAGTCTTTTCGGATTTTTCTTCAAGAAAAGTCGTAAGTTTTGTCCTTAGTTGATGAGGGTTCAACATGGTAGTATCTATAACCAAATCTGCGATTTCCATGATTTCTTTCATAATTTCAAACTCGAGTTCTATTGCTTCGCCTATCGAATTGGTCTGCTTTGAAAGAGGATGTGAGCGTCTGGTGTGAGCAAATCTTTGTATGAGGGTATCCTTAGCTGCAGTCAAAAATATTACCTTTGTAAAAGGGTATCTTTCTTTAACATCTTTTATGGCATTTTGAATGTTTCCGAAAAGATAACTTCTAATATCAAGAACAATCGCAAGCTTATCGACATTGTTAGATAAGATGCTCGCAACTTGATAAACCACTTCCGGAGGAAGATTATCTATGCAAAAAAAACCTAGGTCTTCAAGTAGTCCCGCCGCTGTCGATTTGCCCGCTCCCGAATGACCCGTCAATATTACAAGCTCTTTCAAAATAAACCACCTTCTGTTCTAACTCAGAAATTTCAAGATGTTTAATCTGGTAAGGATGCCTAAACCCAATTTTTTTAATTTTTCTTTCAAATTCATCCGGATTACCGGTTACGTAAAACTCCACAAATGGTCTTCCATTTAAAACTAAGTGTGAAACCTCACGTACAAGTTCATCAGCCGGATCGATAACTCTTACATTTCCCATAACTCTCATAATAATATCCTTCAAAAATGGGAAGTGAGTACAACCTAAAATCAACTCATCTGGTTTAAATTTTCTAAATGGCTCAAGATAAAACTTAACTACAGCTTCTACCATGTTCCCATAAAATATTCCTTCTTCAACAAGAGATACAAAAAGTTGAGCTGGTCTTTGCATCACTTTTTTCCCTTTGGCTTCAAGCGCATTTTTATATATACCACTCTGTATGGTTGTATGCGTACCTATCACAGCAACTCGTTCATATTTTGATGCACTAACGCCTGCTTGAATTATACTGTGATAAGGAATTCTGAAGTTATTTCTGTATTTTGAAAGTGTTGAATCTGATGTATTACATGCAGCAAAAATACGCTCGACTTTCTTTTCCATAAGAAAGCCGATAATTTCTCTACTGAAAGTTTCTATCGTTTCACTTGATTTCGTACCGTATGGAGCGCGCATAGTATCAGCTACGTAAATATAATGTGCTGGAAGCGTTTCTATGAGCTTTTTTAGAACAGACAAGCCACCAATTCCTGAATCAAATAACCCTATGTTCATGTTAGATGTTTTCACCTTCCATTTTTTTACTGCAATACATTTTTAAGTTTTTCTTTCAGTCTAAAAAGTGTACTTTCAATATTCTTTTTAAGATTATACTCTTGTTCAAGTAAATCACATAACATTAATACGAGGAGTTCGTCAAACGGAATCTCCTCGTACAAATTCTTATAGTTTAGCTGAAGGTCCTTAATTCTTCTATTTACATAGTTTATTAATTCTTCAGATCCATCAGTTGCGAATTCATAACTTTTTCCATATAGCGTTATACTAACCCTCTTCATGGTAATTCACATCCAAGACTTTCATAAGGTCTTTAACCCTTATGACTAGCTTGTTCATTACCTCTTCATTATTTTTGAGAACTTCTTCGAGCTGTCGCTTTTCGTTCTCCAAAGTGTTTATTTTCTCAATAGCCTGGTTTAACTCATTCCATAAGCTTTCGTTCTCACTCTTAAGTTCCTTATAAATTGTTATTAACCCTTCCACTAAGCGTTCTAATTCTTGCATCTTATCATCCATTTTACCACTCCTCCCCGTGTTTTACTAGTTTCGAAATGTAATAAAGTTTGTTACATTTGTGATAAATAAACTCAAAGGCTGCATTATCATAGGCAAAATCCACAGCACAAGCAGCCCTATCATAAATATGATACCATAAAAACTAAATTTTAAGTACCATTCATAATATTTTGATGGAAGAAATGAAAGAATAATTCTTGAACCATCAAGCGGAGGAATTGGGAATAATGATATTATAGCCAATGTCAAACTCCACTTGGCTGAAGTATAGAATAAATTAAACAAAAGTGCGTTATTCAAAACCCTACATAAATAAGCGTACAAAAAAAATAGTATGAAGCTCGATATTATTCCAAATATAGAGTATATGAATAATTTTTTTCCCTTAGTTTTTGAATAATCAATTGCAGGTTGATGAATCCAACCAAAGTCAAAAAATATAAATGTCAGTAAACCGATTGGATCAACATATTTAAAAAGGCCATTCTTTTTGAGAAATACTACTTTATCATCGGTCCTAATATTTATAAGTTTCATAAAAAAATTTCTTAACCATTCCCGTGGTAAACTAATTAAAAGGTAAGCAATTAAGCCAATTATAATATTTTTAATAACAGATATAAGCAAAGCTGACAAGAAAATCCCCCCCTATTTATTAAATTATATCAAAACTTAACTAAATTAAAGCTATTCTTTTGTATACAACTTCCTTTTCTCTTGGGCGTATTCTTTTAGTTTTCTTATTTGTTCTATTCTCATATTATTCCACCAGTAAGGAAGTATTGTGTTGTTTAGCAGCAAAGGATCTTCTGTGCCTTTCAACAAACCTTTATTCACAAGCTCAATCCATATATCTGTTCCAACAATAGGTGTAAACTCGTTTAAAGAATAATCTATGCCAACAGAAGAACAAACATCAACAGCATTCTTAACATCTTCTTCTGTCTGTCCTGGAAGATTAATCATTATATACGCACTGACTTCTTTGTAAGTAAAGCCTGCACTTCTAAGTATTTCTGCAGCTCTTACAACATCTTCATCCCTAACTTTACCACCTGTTTCAAGTTGAAGCTTACCAGATGTTTCATATCCAAGTTTTATCGTTTTAAAATTAGCTTCGTAAAGTAAATTGGCAACTTCTTCGTTTAGCAATTTTGCATGGATACCGTTTGGAAGATGAAATCGTATTTTTTTGTTTAAACCTCGTGCGATAATCTCAGATAGTATTACTTTCAAATGTTTTTGCCATTTTATCAATATCGCATCATCGAAAAATACTATATCTTGGATTTTCAACAATTCTGAAAACTTCTCTATCTCATCTAATACTCTGTATGGGTCTTTGAATTTCATCCGTTCCCAATTTCGATGAGCAATACAGTAAGTACATTTGTAGGGGCATCCAAGCGTTGTTAAAAGAACAACGTAGCCTATTCGTTCGTAAAGCTCATAAGCAGGTGATAGTTCCAAAAACCAATCTTTTTCAGAATTTTGGAGATTCCAGCCAAGTAAATCATTTAAAAACTTTGGTAAAAATCTTAAATCCGTTTTCGTAAATATATAAGCACCACTTTTTTTCGCTATGTGCGGCTGGTTCCTTACAAAAAAGCCGCCAAAAACTATTGGTACACCTAGTTCCTGCCTTAATACATTTATTGTATCAAAATACCCCGGATACCAATAAGTGAGAGTTGAAGTAACGAAAATGGCGTCTATACTGCCATTTTCTTTTATTTTTTGCAATTTTTTCCTAAATAATTCTTCTGGCATCCCATACCTTTTATATTTCCTTGGTACAAAACTGAGAATTTTAGGTTTTTCTATTTCTATGTGTGGAAATTTACCGGTACCGTAAAATTTATCCTTTGGAACCTTTGTATAATCTGATAATTCTGGATCGTATCTATTCATTAAATCAATTAATTCAACTTCTATGCCTAAAGATTTAAGGAAAGAACCGACATATAAAAGGCCAACAGGCTTGAGCCAAAAATCGTAAGCTGCGAAATCCTCTATCCATGGATTAACAAGCAGAATTCTTTTTCTCTTCATAAAAATAATACATCCCTCTCAGTGTAAGATCCCTATCTACGACTCCATCAACAATTTTCTGAACATACAAAGCATGACCACCAGTATGAATTATAACAGGTGGAGTATTATACTCTTTCGTTATATTTTCCACAACATATTTAATCGCACCAACTGTTGCATTTATCGTTCCTATCCTTATATTCGATTCCGTGTCTTTCCCAATAAAACCATCGTATGGTTTAATCTCAACAAGTGGCAGTTTAGCAGTACCTTTGAAAAGCGCGTTTATCATCATTGCGAATCCAGGCATTATAACTCCGCCTTCGTAAACACCATCTTTTAGCACGTCAATAGTTATAGCTGTTCCGTAATCTATAATTATACAATCTTTTCCATACTCTTTGTACGCTGCTATAACATCGCATACCCTATCTGCTCCCAATTCCTTTGGATAATTTATATTCCATACAATTTTATTGTAATCCGTCGAACTGACAAAGTAAACATTTCCATCACCATATTTATTCGCAAAGTACTCAAAAACAATATTTAAAGAAGGAACAACAGAAGAAACAACAGTTGCAATACCTTCTATTACTGTGCCACCATATAAACTCTTTAAGAAAACGTAAAGTTCGTCTTCTGTTTCATACTTTTTTGTTGATATCCTGTATTTTTCAAACATTTTTCCATCTCTTGTCAAAGCTACAGTGGTATGTGTATTTCCAACGTCAAATAATAAGAGCATTGAATACACTCCCTTCATCATTTAAAAGACCATTTTGAAAATTCAAATGATTTATTCTACCATCTTGTTGTTATCTCTGTAACCGTTTCAGGTAACATCTTATACTTTTCAAGAATCTCTCTAACATCTTTTGTCACATAAATGCGTATTATCTGTATAAGGTTGCTTTTCATAAAATTGTAAGCTGGGTAATTTTTTACATACTCCTCGAATGTCATAAGATGATTTTTCTTGATAATGTATATGTTACTTCTCAAAAATTCCTCAGGATGAACTATGGTAAGTTTGTAAGGGGTGTCTATCCTAAAAACATCATCAAAGTTATTAATCATATACAGAATTATTCTTTTATCTTCTTCATCTGCAATTTCATAAGACCTTTCGAGTTTCAACCTTATTTTCTGTAATAAATCACTTGCTATTCCTTGGCTAACGAGTGAGGGGTCAACCCCTTCTATTGAAAACGGGGTTTCGAGAACTAACTTCCATAAATTTCTCGACTTCAATCTCTCAACAATCTCGTACGCCATAACGATATCAAGTTCAAGTGGTTGTAAATCTATTTCGTATTTTAATAAACTTTGCTTTGTCTCTTCATCACCGCCGTATTGTTCAACCAAATCATTAAATTTATAAATAACTTCGTTTATAATCGTCTGGTCCGTTAAATCAAGGAAAGAATGTATATTCATTACCCTTTCATCTAGTCTCAAAGCTTTATATGATAGCTCCAAGAGTTCCTGTATCATCATATCCGCAGCACGTGATGTTTTATGAAAATAAACATTTTTATACATCATAAATCTTCCAAAAAGTATGGTGTATATCTCATCAACAACTTTTGAATCATACGCTAAAATACTTTCATTATCTTTGTTGACTATCATAGCATTCCTTATGAGTCTGTCAATTGCACCTGTTCCAAATCCACGCGTGCCAGCGTAATACGAATCTCTTAATACAAAATCCAACCTATCTGCGCCAAGAGGCCCCTGAACTATCGCGAAATCTATAGTTCCATGTTCTTCACCTTCGTAGACTTTGATGACCTCTTCCATTAACTGAGCAAAATTATCTTCCATATTATTTGATAATTCACCCAACGTAATTTCTAAGTCTTCTATAACTGCTTTTTTCAATTTAGCTGGCGCTTCATCATACTTTTTTTTCATCTCTTTTGGGAAATATTCCCTCAATAACCTATGTCTGTATTCATCATGACCATCTTTAAATCCAAGTTTTTTGTAAACTACGTCGTCAAATTGATGGCTAAAAGGTCCATGACCAATATCGTGAAGTAGACCTGCCAACCTAAGAATTCTAACTTTATCGGGAGTATCGTAAAGATGTTCGGCATACACACCGGAAAGGTGCATAACACCAAGTGAATGCGCAAACCTGGTATGTGTAGCTCCAGGATAAACATACTCAGAACCTACGAGTTGGCTTAAATATCTCAAACGCTGCATTGCTTTTGTATCAATTAAAAGAATCTCCAAAGGGTAAAGCAAAATTTCAGAATAAATCGGATCGCGAGAAACTTTATAATACACAAATATCACCTCCAGTTATATTTTATCATATAATGTTAGAAATATGCAAAGAAATGCTTGAAAAAGCTTCCAAAAATTTGTTTCAATTACAATTTGCAAAAGTTTATGAAATTATTGTATAATATATTCGAAAAAAAATACAAGGGGGTTCCCACACTAAAAAGAAGGAGGGGTTAGTTGTGAAGAAACTTGTTGTATTTTTGGCAGTACTTTTTGTAGTTTCGCTTTTTGCAGTGCAGGTAAACTACGGTATATTCTCTGATATTACGACAACAAACATTTGGAACTTGCTCGGTTCAGGTTCGTCTTCCTGGAACTTCGTTGTCCAACTTTGGAAATATCCATCACTACTTGGTATGAACAAAGAAGGTCAGCTCATACCATCCGCAGCTGCCGATATTCCAAAAATCGTTAAAGAAGGAAATATGTACACCGTTACAGTGAAACTCAGAAAAGATATGCGCTGGTCAAACGGTGCACCATTTACAGCAGACGATGTTGTGTTTACGTACACAACGGTTAAAGGCATGGAAATACCAGGTGGTAACTGGGGTGGAGCCTACGAACCAGAAAAAGTTGAAAAAATCGACACATGGACAGTAAAATTCTACTTCAAAGAAAAGAAGACAATGACAATTTACTATGACACATTAATGACAGCAATTGTTTGCAGTAACTATTGGAAACCTATAGTAGATAAGGCTAAGAAGCAGAAAGATCCAGTCAAATGGTTACTCTCTCAAGAAGTCATTGACCCAGGTATAACAGCACTCAACCTTGGTAAAATTGAAAAAGGTGCGTTCGTACAAGTTGTAAAACAAATTTCAAATGATAAATATTGGTCATACGGAGAAAAGAACTTATACTACAAAAACGGCGGTTTTTCAATTGTTAACCCAAAGACAGGGTTCAAATGGTCAACAACAGACCCAAAACCTGCTGGAGATGTGGCTCTCGAAGTTGTTAATGGGCCATTCGTAGACACAATAGTTTACAAAGTTTACGGTAACAAACAAGTTGCTATCCAAGCACTTATCGCCGGTGACATCGACTACATTTACAACCCAGTTGGACTAACGGCAGGTGAAGCAGAGCAACTTAAAGGACAGAAAGACATAAAGATAGTTTCCAACCCACAACTTGGTTTCAGATACCTTGCATTCAACATGAGAAAATTCCCAATGAACGTGAAAGAATTCAGACAAGCATTGGCAGCATTAATCGACCGCGATTTCATATGTAACCAGGTGCTCCAAGGTAGAGCTATTCCACTTGCAACACCAGTACCACCAGCCAACACATTCTGGTACAATTCCGCAGTTAAAACTATCGGTGAAGGACTCAGTATGGGTGAAAGATATCAACTTGCAATCAATTTACTTAAGAAAGCCGGCTTCAAATGGGACGTTGAACCAGTTATCGATCCAAAAGATACAAAGAACCCAGTTAAGACACAAGGTAAAGGCTTAAAAGGTCCAGATGGCAAACCAGTACCAACACTTACTCTCTTATCACCAGGTATGGATTACGACCCAATGAGGGCACAAACAGCTATGTATATCGAACAATGGGCAAAGAACATCGGTATGCCAATTAACCTCAAACTCACAGATTTCAACGAAATTGTAACAAAAGCATTCGATGAAGTTGACTTCGATATGTACATACTCGGTTGGGGAATTGGAAGAGTCCCAACATACTTCAAATCGTTCTGGCACAGTGGAGAAATGGCACCAGATGGATTCAACACACCAGGATATAAGAACCCAGAGTTTGACGCTCTTGTTGAAGAATTTGAATACGCAGATGATTTCAACCAAGCAAGAAAAGCAATATTTGAAGCACAAAAGATACTCGCAGACGATCTCCCATACATAATCCTCTTCACAAACCCAATGATAGAAGCATATAGAACATCCATTAAATTCCCATTCGACAATATGCTTGATGGTATCCAAGGTTACTACGGATTCCCAGAAGGAGTAAAGAAAGCACAATAATTCCAAGCTTTAAAATCCCTTCAGTCCCCCGGAAGGGGGACTGTTTAGTTCAAATATAAATCAATTACAAAAATTCAAAGGAGAGGTGAAGATGACAAAACAAGTACTATTAATCATATTTGGAGTAATTGTTCCACTAGTTGGTGTGTATTATTCTGTAAAAAAAGGTAAAAAACCACTTAATTACATATTTTTGTTAATTTCTCTCGCAGTATACTACGGTGCTCTCTTCAATGTAAAATACCTTTATTTATTCAGTCCAAGATTCAACTTTATCATCGCTCCAATTGTTTACTTCTACTCATTTGACTTACCGGGGCTTGCAAAGTTCATAAGAAATCGCATTGCTCAAATTGTGCTCTTACTTGTAATCTACGTAACCGTAGTATTTTTCATTTTCTTAGCAATGCCTGGTGATTACACGACGAAATTCTTAGATCCAAAATTGATGAGAAATCCCGAGATGTACGAACGAATGAAACAACTCTTTGGAGTCGAAGACCCGTGGTACGTAAAATACTACAAACATATGAAAAATTTCTTCAATTTGGAAATGGGAGTTTCGTTTAGTGAATACCCCAAAAAAGTTGAAGAAATTATAGCGGAAAGATTGCCAAGAACGCTATTTTTGTTCTTAGCAAGTTCAATACTTTCCTTCCTGTTAGGATTTGACCTTGGAAAAAGAATAGCATGGAAACGTGGAGGGATAACCGATAAAGCTGCAACACTTGTTGGTATTATCTTTTGGACAATATTTACTCCATTTTACATGCTTATAATAATATGGCTCTTTGCAGTTACTTTAAAATGGTTCCCACTCTCTGGGTTCGTTACCCCATCTAAGTGGTTCAATGCTCCATTCAGTGCACAGGATGTATTCATAAAACTACTTTGGACAGAACTATTCTTACTCATCATGTGGATAATAGGTATAGTTATAGCAAGTAAGTTAAAGACAATAAAAGCCAAAAAGACCGCGATTTGGTCATCAGTAATAGCTGGGATTGTTTTGTCTATAGTTTTCTGGCTAACAAACGGTATGGGCAGTTACGCTTTGGACATAATTTACCACTTAGCACTTCCAACAATTGCTCTTGTCACATTACACTTTGCAGGAGACATGTTAGTTATGAGAGACACCATGCTTGAAGTTGTCAAAGAAGACTATATCACAACCGCACGCGCAAAAGGTTTGCCAGATAAAGTAATAAGAGACAAACATGCTGCGAGAACGGCTTTACTACCGTTGATGACCAGTTTTGTCATAGGTCTTGCCTCAACTGTCAGTGGTGGGGTCATCACTGAAACTATGTTCTCTTGGAAAGGGATGGGATTAACATTGCTTGAAGCAACAACCTCACAAGACACACCCCTTGCAATTGGATGTCTTGTCTTTACAGGTGTGCTCGTACTTTTTGCACACCTTGTAGCGGATATACTGTACGCTTTCTTAGATCCACGAATCAGATACTGATGGTAGCAAGAGAGGTGATATGAGATGGCAAACAACATTAATCAATCAGCGGAAATCCAAAATAGAAAAGAATCAATTGCTAAGATAAAGTTTAAACTCTTTATCAAGAATTTTAAGAAAAATTGGGCATTATTTAAAGAGAGTAAAATGGGAATGTTTGGGTTATGGCTTATTATAGCATTTGGTATATTCGGCGCATTATCACCAATTGTTCTAAGAATGCTTGACCCAAGCATATACGATCCTGTTGTTGGCCTTGATTCGAGAATACTCTCAACAAAGTACATAACCGATTATCTTTCAACACAAAATTTGGTTAAAGGTATAGAAATTCCATCCGCTCAACTTTGGGTTTACTCGTTCATGGATAAAGGAGAAGCGTTTAAATCTTCAATGGAGAACCTCGTTAGAAATTCCCAATACGAGATAATGACAACATACGCACCAGATAGTTTTAGACACCTACTTGACACAATTGCAGATAGTTACATACCAACAAAAGAAAGATTGTATTTCCAAACAAGTGTTTCAGAACTCGTTGACCATGGCTTTATAAAATTTTCACCAATTTCTTCGGCGAAAGATATAGGCAACAGGGATAAATTTTCATTTTCTGACTTCTCTGAATTATTACAAAAAATTGATTATAAAACTCTTGCCATCGCGCTTTCAAATTATAAAGATTCCGATGAAGTATCCCGTGTCACTCTTTGGTTCAGAAGCTTAAATAGAGACAAACCAGAAGTTGTTGAAGAATTCAATTATCTTCTCACACAAACATACTCAAGCGAAGAAGTTGAAAATGCGGAAAAGCAAGTTGTAGAAGTCGCTAAAGGTGTTTCAGATGTAAGTACAACTGGACAATTGTATGTGCAATCTGACACACAACTTTCAGAAGTTATTCAAAATAACATAGTACCAGTTGAATCATTGGTCTATGCTGCAGCATTTAACGTTATTCCAGATTTACTTGTTCTATCAAAGGAAAATGGAAAAATCGAAGAACAGATAGGCAACAGTAAATTCTCTGTTTTACTCAATTATGCAAAATCGAAACTTTCAGATCTTTCAAATAAAGATATATACACTTCAGCAATTTCAAAAGCTAATAGAACAATAAAAACAATTGAAGAAGAAATTAAATCCATAGGGCTTGAAGTATCGCACGAAAACACAGTCGAATTTCTTGAGATTTACGCAGGTATGACTTTGGCAAAAGTTTCAATAGATATAAGTCCTGAGCTTAGGGCGAAACTTGAGAATGAACTTGGAAAATATTCCTCAAATATTAGAAAGGGATTTGTCTATGAATTAAACAGTGCTTTTATTAAGATAGCCACAGCGAGATCATTTATGGCTTCTTTACTTAACGATGAAAATGTGCCTGATAATTACGAAATGTTAGGTAGTAAAGTTATAAAAGTTCTTTCAGATCCAATAACATCTTTAATGGCTTACGCATACAAAGGAACGAAAAAACTAGACAAAATCATAGCGAATATCGAAAATTCTCAGCTCGATGATTTCAAGCGTTTAGATATAGTTGAAAAATTAAAGAACTATAAAGAGCCTGTTGAAGCTGCGAGATTTTTAATCGGTGAAGGCGACATAAACGATAATATTTACTATAAAATGTTAAATGAACACAAACAATACTTGAGTGATACATCCGCATGGGCAAATATTAAAGATATAAAAGATTACGAAAAGCCACAGAAAACAAATTGGTCGAAAGAATTTGCGGAAAAGAAACTTGTTGAAATATTCAACACACTTTCTATTACAAATAAAATAGGTGTTGGACATCCACTTCCGCCAAGTAGATGGCATTGGCTTGGTACAGACCCAGTTGGTAGAGACATATTTGTACAACTTATGGTTAGTACCCCGAGCGAATTCGTACTTGGCGTTCTTGCTGCGTTAATCACCGTCGTAATCGGTACAATTATAGGTACAGCAGCCGCATACTACGGTGGTGCTGTTGACATCATATTCATGCGAATAGCGGACCTTATGATGCTCTTCCCATCAACAGCATTCTTAATTGTTCTTTCCGGCTTCATGACGATGAATCTGTTCAAACTCGCAATTATTCTCGGTTTACTCGGTGGTTTTGGTGGTATAACACTCGTTCTTAAAGCTCAAGCTTTGACGATAAAAGTTAAGCCATATATTGATGCTGCAAGAGTATCCGGAGGAAGTCACGGATACATAATATTCAATCACATAATTCCAAATGTTATGCCACTTTCATTCCTATACATGATGTTCAATGTAACTGGTGCTGTCTTCTCCGAAGCAGTGCTCAGCTTCTTCGGGCTTATGAAAGTTAGAATGTCATGGGGATTGATGATAAACACAGTTTGGAGTTCAGGATATCTCGGTTCTGGAAACATAGGTGCTTATTGGTGGATGTGGGTACCTGCAGGTGGAGCTATTACACTGCTGTGTGCAGCATTCTACTTCCTCGGAAGAGGTCTTGAAGAAATCGTCAACCCAAGACTTAGAAAGAGGTGATAACTGTGGCGATATTAAAAGTTGAAAATCTCAAAATGCATTATAAAACAAAGAAAGGTTACGTTAAAGCCGTTGATGGTATCTCATTTGAATTGGAATCGGGCGAAAGCCTTGGTATAGTGGGTGAATCCGGTTGTGGTAAAACTTCTGTTTCAATGACCTTATTAAGAATACTACCTGAGAACGCTCAATTCATGGGCGGACATGTTTGGTTCAACGATAATGGAAAAATGGTTGACTTAGTTTCTCTCCAAGAAGACGAAATGAGACACTACAGATGGAAAGGCATATCGATGGTCTTCCAAGCAGCTATGAACTCACTAAATCCCGTTTACAAAGTCGGTGACCAAATTGTTGAAGCTATACTCAATCACTATCCTGATACACCAATTGATGAGGCAAAAGCAAAAGTCGCAAAACTCTTCGAATTAGTTACACTCGATCCAAAACGTATGGAGCAATATCCACACCAATACAGCGGTGGTATGAAACAAAGAGCAGTGATAGCCTTATCACTCGCATGTGATCCGAAAGTAATAATCGCAGATGAACCTACAACCGCTCTTGATGTAATTGTACAAGATAAAATACTAAGGGAAATGAAGAAAATCCAAAAAGAACTAAACATGGCGATGATATACATCTCTCACGATATCGCAGTTATAGCAGAAGTCAGCGATAAAATCGCAGTAATGTACGCCGGTAAATTTGTCGAGCAAGCTGACTCTACAACTATATTCAAAAGACCAATGCATCCTTATACATTTCTGCTCATGAACGCATTCCCAAGCCATGTTGGTGAAAAAAGAAAACTATTCACTATTCCAGGTGAACCACCTGACTTATTGAATCCACCAACCGGTTGCAGATTCGCTCCAAGATGTCCTTGGGCAACGGATAAATGTATGACAACCGAACCTGAATACGTAGAAGTTGAGAAGGGTCACTTCCTTGCTTGCTGGCATCCACTTACAGAAGAGGTGAGACAGAATGAGTTCAAAAAATAATACAAACAACGTATTACTTGAAGTCAAAAACTTGAAAAAGTTCTTTGCGGCAGAGAGAGCTCTCTTTTCAAGAGCCAAGCACTTTGTCCACGCTGTTGATGACATCTCTTTTGAAATAAAAGAAGGAGAATCTTTAGGATTAGTTGGAGAATCCGGATGTGGTAAAACAACTACGGGTAGGATGGTCGTAAGGTTAGAACAACCAACGGAAGGAACAATAAAACTACTTGGAAAGCCAATTGAAGAATACGAAAGAATGGAATACCACGCACAAGTCCAAATGATATTCCAAGACCCATACGAATCACTAAATCCAAGAATGACAATATTCGATATAATTGCCGAACCTTTGAATATTCATAATGTTGGAACTTTAGAAGAAAGAGAAGAAAAAGTATCAAACTTGCTCCAAGAAGTTGGACTAACACCTCCAGAAAGCTTTTTGTGGAGATATCCGCACGAATTATCTGGTGGTCAAAGGCAAAGAGTCGCAATAGCACGTGCACTTATATTAAATCCAAAACTAATCGTCGCCGATGAGCCAACATCAATGCTTGACGTTTCTGTAAGAACAGGTGTTATGCACCTCATGATGGAACTCCAACAAAAGCACAATATGAGCTATTTGTATATCACACACGACCTTGCTGTTGCAAGATACATGGTTAACAGAATCGCTGTTATGTACCTTGGTAAAATAGTTGAACTTGCTGAAACGGAAGAACTGCTTCACAATCCTATGCACCCGTATACAAGAGCACTCATTGACGCTGTTCCAGTTCCAGATCCAGAATATAAAAGAGCTGAACCAAACATAATTGGAAACATAAGCGTTCCAATAGACCCACCACCAATTTGTAGATTTTACGATAGATGCCCATTCAAAGAAGAACGTTGTAAAACTGACCCGCATCCAGAATTAAAAGAAGTAGCACCAGGACATTTTGTTGCTTGCTATCCTGTACAAGAAGGAAAACTTAGATAAGAAATTAAATAAAAAAGGCTTCGGTGATTAACCGAAGCCTTTTTTTCAATTCAAATAAAATATTTTAAAAAGCCATTTTCCTTGCAAATTCCGCGGCAGCATTTAAATCAGACTCATCTGGTCTATCCGGATTGACTCCGCCTTTCTTTCCAAAAATCAATCCAAAATAAGAACCAGGGCAATTAAATTCACCAATCAAGTTAAAATTCTTTTTTTCTAAAAGTCTTATCATACTTTTGTGATACTTCTTCCCATCCAAATCCGCTGAAGTTGAAAATAAAAATACCTTCTTCCCATCGCCATCTTTGACCTTTTTAATTAACCTCTTTAATGATCTGTGCATACCAAAAGCATAAATACCTGAACCCAAACCAATAATATCGTATTTTAAAATCTCTTCAGGGCTTATTTCTTTAGGACCTTTAACTTCACATTTCAAAACCTCAGCCATCTTATTAGCAATTTTTAAAGTATTTCCTTGATGTTTAGACACACAAATTATAATCGCATTCTTCCCTTCCATCAGAATCCCCCCTCTTCATTTTTTAAAAAAGCTTAAAAAGTCTAATAATTATTTTACCACAATTTGAAGAAAATAAAAAAGAGATTGTGCACAAGGCACAATCTCTTTTCATTAAAATCACTATGAGTTCTTACATTGATTTCTCACATTCTTCTCAAAGAATTCTTGTATATTCTTGCTATAACTTCCCTTTCAGCCTTTATAGGTGCCACGCTGAGCAATAAATCAAGAGAAGGAGTTGTAAGCGCAAGATTGGTAAGCTTTTCAATATCTGAGTCTTTAAATCCTTCATCCCCAAGTTTTTGTGTAACTCCCATGGCAAATAACCAGTCCTCTATACCTTTTGCAATTTTCTCAGCTTCCGCAGGATTACCTTTTAAGCCAGGGACAATAGGTTCGTACACTTCAGCAAGAATTTCTGCAGTTGATGGGTAAATTTCCTTAACAACAGCTGGTAAAAGCATAGCAAGTCCCAAACCGTGAGCAAGCTCAGGTTTAACAGCACTTAAAGGATGTTCTAAAGCATGTGTGAAATGCAAAAGTCCATTATCAAAAGATATACCTGCTATCGCCGAAGCATAGAGTAAATAGTATCTTGCATTTAAATCGTTCGGATTACTCAAAGCTTGTGGCAGATATGTCGCAATCAATCTAACAGTTTCTTTTGCAAGGAGTATCGAATATGGATTCCTTGCCAGTGTTGTTGCTGCCTCTGTTATATGATTAAGTGCATCAATAGACGTATATAGCGTTTGCTTATACGGTAGAGTAACCATAAGTTGTGGGTCGTCTATGGCGAATGTTGGATAAATAACATCGTACGCAATAGCTGGTTTATATTCCTTCTCCAATATCGACGCAACGGCGAATCTATCAACCTCTGTACCAGTACCATGAGTTGTATTGATGGCAATTATAGGTTTTGCCCTCTCTGGTATAAACTTTCCTTCGTAAAGTTCTCGCGCATTCTTATCTTTATGCTCAAGTAACACAGCTACACTTTTTGCCGTATCAATAGGACTTCCCCCACCTATACCGATAACCGCTTCTGCTCCAAAATCTTTTCCAATTTTCGTTGCTTCATCAATTTGATCCGTTGTCGGATTTGGCGTTACCTTATCGTATAAAACATATCCAATGTTCCTTTCCTTAAGCGCCTTTTCCACTTTGTCCCATGCCCCTGTGACCTTATACGCAACAGGGTCAGAAACTATCAAAACTTTATCTTTTTTACTAGAAGAAAGCCACTCGGCAATATCTTTTATTTTCTCGATCGCACCAACACCAAAGTAACACGTTGTCTTACACCTAAGCTCAAAAACATTGTAAATGTTGACTTTTCTTTCCCACATACTTCTTCCCTCCTCGATAGTATTTTAATAATCGTAAATTCCTGAAATCACTCTAGCTATTTGTGAAAAAAATCACTTACAACAATATTATAACTTAGGCAAAATTAATTTGTGTTAATACATGAATAATTTCACGAAACAACAATGTAAAATATAAAATAACCAAAGCATAAAAAATAAGAAGTGCCCACCTAGGGCACTTCAGATGATTGGGTAATTTGTGAATAATATTAATTAAAAAATCTTACTTTTTATCTCCTCAATAGATTTTTGTATAACACTTCTTGAGTATTGAAATTTCTTTTCTTCGTCTTCGCTCAAGTTCAATCTTAAAACTTTTTCCACTCCACTTTTACCGATAACTGAAGGATAACCGATATATATACCATCAACCAAAACAGATATCGTCCATACTCTTTTTTCGTTTCGCCACATACTTGAAATTAATCGTGCGGTTACAGCACCAATAGCAAGGTTTGTTGCTCCTTTTCGTTCAATTATTTCATATGCTGCTTTTCTAACTTTTTCCTCAATTATTTTAAGATTTAAACAAAAGCCTTGTTCAGAATTATTTTCACACAACTTACAGTAATCTATTAACTTTAACCCGCCTATGGTTGCATTGGAGAATGGTACAAATTCGCTATCTCCATGTTCACCGATAACGTAAGCATGTATACTCGCCGGAGATATACCACATTGCTGGGAAAGTAAAACTCTCAAACGAGCGGTATCTAAAGTGGTTCCTGTACCAATAACTCTTTGCGATGGTAAATTAGTAAATTGCCAAATAAAATATGTCAGAACATCTACTGGGTTTGTCACATTTATAATTATACTATTTGGTGAATATTTGACTATATCTTCAGATATTTCTTTCATTATACGCACATTATCTCCAAGAAGTTCCAGCCTTGTCTCACCAGGTCTTTGACTTCTACCAGCGGTTATAACTATGAAATCGCTATCTTCAATATCTTTTGAGTCTCCAGCCCAAATATTGCATGATTTAAACATAGAAGATGAATGGAGCAAATCTAGAGCTTCACCTTCTGCCCTTTTCTTATCTATATCTATCAAAACCATTTCATCAACAAGACTTGTATGCAAAAGCGAAAAAGCAATACTGACTCCCACTCTTCCTGCTCCGTAAATTGAAACTTTCATTTTATCACCCCTTTATGAATTAGTCTAAACTAATTATAACATAAATTGATAATATTTCAAATAAAAAACCAGTGGAAATTTCCAAGAAGAAAATTCTTAAACAATCTTCAAAAGTTATAATAATAATAATTGAAATTTTGAATTGGAGGCTTTGCTATGAAAAAAAACACCGCGAATTTTAGCTTCATTTTTATAGTGTTAATGTTAATTTTCTCACTTTCATCTTGCTTTTACACAATTAGGGAAGAAGAAAGTTTCGTAAAAAACATCAAAGCATCCTACAATACTGACACAAACGAATTGCGTATTAATTGGGACGTTGGAACTTTAAATACCAACACTGATATTAAATATTATGTGCTCAAGAAACTGAAAAATGAAAATCAATATCGTAAAATAGGGGAAGCCAACGGAAAATTCTTTGGATTGAATAACTTTTCAGGAAAAGACTTCTGGAACATTGAAAAAATCGGAATAAAAGCTATTGTAAATGGAAAAGAAAGCGAAATCATCGAAATTTCAAAGGAAAGTATAGATCTTATATCTTTGGACGTTCCACTCACTTCTTCAACGATGTACACATTGTTTATCCGCTCTTTCTATGATACAAATGGAGATGGAGTGGGAGATTTTAATGGGGTCTTACAGAAAGTTAATTATCTAAAATCTCTTGGAATTGATACTGTTTGGTTTTTGCCATTTAATAAAAGCAAATCTTTCCACGGATACGATGTGGAAGATTATTACGATGCGGAACCAGATTATGGAACATTGGAAGATTTAGACAACATGATAAAAGTTTTAAATGAAAACGGAATAAAAGTTGTAATGGATTTGGTCATTAACCACACATCTGATACCCATCCTTGGTTCTTAGATGCGATTGAAAACACAACAAACTCTCCATATTGGAATTATTACACAATGAGCTTTGAGCAACCATCAAATACTAACCACTGGCATTACAAAATAAATTCAAAAGGTCAAAAGGTGTGGTATTTTGGTTTATTTGACTCATCGATGCCAGATCTGAACTACGAAAACCCACAAGTTCTAAATGAAGTTAAAAATATAATTGACTTTTGGATAACTATGGGTGTTGATGGGTTTAGATTAGATGCGGCAAAGCATTATTTTGGTTGGGATTGGAATGATGGAATTGACCAATCCGCAGATGTTGCTAAACAGATAGAGGAATATATACGAAGCAAATTGGGAGATGGTGCAATTGTTGTCAGCGAGGTTTATGATGGATCGGCAACTACGTTATCTAAATTCGCACCTATGCCTGTTTTCAACTTTACATTCATGTACAACATTACAAGTAACTTTGAAGGGATAGACAATCTGCTATCTAATTCTATAGGTTGGATAAACTCGATAGCTTCACAATACCAAGTAACGACGTACCATTTTCCATTCATCGATAGTCACGATTTGAATCGATTCATTTCGGTGTTGATCGATGATAAATACCATGGTGATGCCACAAGCGGGACAAAGCAGTATTTACTTACAAATGCTCTTTTACTCTCGTTAAACGGCATGCCTACCATATATTACGGCAACGAAATAGGCTTAAGAGGCTGGAAATGGGGTACAGATCCTTGGGATATGCCCGTTCGTGAGCCGATGCAATGGTACGCTTCTCAACAAGGCGTTGGTCAAACTAACTGGACAAAATTGATATATCAAGAGAAGAATATCACTTTTGGTAGTGCGAATGTCGATGGAGCCATGTACGATGATCCATCTGATGGCGTGTCCGTTGAAGAAGAGCAAAATGGGTACTCAACTTTGAACTTCTTCGAACAATTCATATATTTGAGAAAAACATACCCCGCACTGGCATTTGGGGACTTATCGATTGAGAGGGACTGGAAAAACCTTTATGTTATAAAAAGAAGCTATGGCACGCAGCATGTACTTGTATTAATCAATCTCGACCAAACTTATTCAAACACGTACGAAGTCCCAGCAACATATAGCTGGGTATGGTACGCCTTCTTTAATGGAAACTTATTCGAATTCGGAACTAAAAGTGAAGCACCACTTTCTCAAAATACAACTTGGACAATCGCCCCAAGACAGATCTATGTGTTTGTAAATAATCAGTAGTATTTATTTGTGAAGAGGTACCAAGTGTGATGAGATGTACCGAATGGAACATTTCCAATGGAACATTTCCACGCAAAATTTCTATTTAAATATTTTAAGATAAAATAAAAATGTTGCAAGACAACTCACACTTTTTAAAGGGGAGGTTGAAAGTATGAAAAAAGCATTGTTCATTACATCAGCTGTTATTTTGATACTCGTGGTTGCAAGTTGTGCGTCACTCGAAAAGCCACTACTATTGAAGAGTGTAACGGTAGATGCAACGTTAACAGATTGGGGAGAGTATCTCTACACAGACGGCGCTAGTGATTCAAAATGGGAAAACAACGAAATTTACCAAGCGGGTATTCTCTTTGATGCAACAAATCTTTACATTGCCGGTATATTTACAAAAGACGGTTACAACAATTTTATGGTCATGGTCGATCTTTCCGGTGTGGCAGGTGCATCTGATACAAACAAACATCCGTGGGAAAGAAGTTACAAATTTGAAGAAGGTGACGTAGATTTTGTATTGGAAACATGGGGGGATGATTACACCGCTTGGATATTTACAACAAGTGAGGCTTCAGAGGTAAAAGGAACTTTTGCAAAAGCTACAAAGGATGGTAAGAATGTTGTCGAGTTTGCTATTCCACTTTCAAAACTTGGTGTTACAGATGCAAGTAAACTCTCTGTGAAGGCAGTCTTTGTAATCACCGGTGGAACGGATGATCAAGGTAAACAATGGGCAGGAGATTTCTACCCCGATCAAGGATTTGAAACTGAGGATGGCGGTTACACAGCACCTATCGTTATCAAGAAGGTTGTCACAATTCCAACGCAGGAATAACAAATGTATTTGCTCTTTGAGGATATAAAAGGGGGCGTTAAGCCCCCTTTTTGTAAGATAGCTCACGAAAATGGTGAATAAATACGAATTAATGACAGCTTAAACTTATCAGTGACTCGGCATCGAAGGTTCGGAGGTGATGGATTGTGAAGGTCCGTTGGATGAGTATACCAATTTTTGTAACGATAACAATTTTACTTTTTTTCAGTGGATGTATGAAATTGCTCAATCTTCAAATACCCGATGGTGTTTACGTTGTTGGAGAGTGGAACGGTTGGGTACCTTCAGATTCCGATAGGATGACTTACAACGATTTGGAAAAATGTTATGTCTTTGAACTACCGACAGCATCTATGGTCTTTAATCAGAGCAGATCTGGGAGTGAGTACTCAATAGGTTGGTATAAGGTCTTGTACAAAGCAGGTGGAACAACAAAGGTGTCATCAGCCATCCCGGTTTGGAAAGAAAATTTGAATGCCGAAGCATTAACGATATACGCAAGCCCCACGCTTATGATCAACGACCAACCACGAGGGGTTGGGGATAGCGAAAAATTTAATGTGATTCAAAGTGAATGGTACGTTGGTGGAGAGTTCAACAATTGGAACCTTTCGACAGGAGAGATGAGGTGGGATGAAACAAGACAAGTTTTTATCTACACTCTTTCAAACTTTCCCGCAACAAAAAAAGAGTACCAATTTAAGGTGACAAGAAACGTAGGAGACTGGAAACCTTGGGAATTCAACTTCGATGGAAAAAAATACGATGCGGGATTTGACAATGCCATATTAAGTTTGGAGAGAACTGGTACTGTGGATATAGAAATAACCTTCAACCCTAAGTACTCTCTGATCGAAACAGCCGTTGTGTACAAGTGAGGTGAAAAGTGTGAAGGAAAAAAATAAACCCCTCAAAATTGTCAGTAATACAGCCAAGACCACAGCTTCTATCTTAACTTTTTTAATAATTTTAATAGTTCCGCTTTCTTCTACTTTTGCTTTGCAGACAAACTACTCAGCAAACTTTGAATTCACTTACGATCTTTCAGAAGATAACTTAAAGACGAATCTTAGTACAGAATTTAGAATTAACGCCAGTGCATTTGGTTCTGGATACGATTTATCGTTCAGTTTAAAAGATACAAGTCTTGAATCGGCAAAACTTGTGATTAAAAACGACGCATTTAAATTATCACTTTACGATAACACAACGTACGGCTCTACACAGGATCCAATTGTGTTGTACAAAATCGACAGTGGTCAAAATGGATTGGAAGTCGAAACTTATCCTATTTTTCCAGTTAAGTTGACACTGTTCAACACATTGAATCTGATGCATGCGCAGATGAATTTTCCTGATACGTTACTAATTATTGGTAAAAGAGCTAACTTATTCGATGCGGCCATTTACTATAACAAGACTTTTGGAAGTATCAACTTCAAATCCGAGATCGCCGCGCAGGATTTAACACACTTTAGCGTTAGAAATTCTCTTTTGTACACGCAGATATCTGAAAACAATTATAGATGGGCAATCACTTACATACTTGCCGGTGCAAGCGATACAAGATTTTCGTACAGTCCGCAAGTTATTAATCAACAGAACACGGTGAATCTGTTGTATAGGTTCGGTTCGTCGCCTGCTTTCAATACGTACATGAATACTCACTTCGATTTTGAAACACTTCCAAGTGACCTTGCGAAGAACACGGAAGTGGGGGTAAATGTGAATTTTGGGCAAATGTATTTAAATGTTAAGAAAACGGGTATTTCCAATGTTACAGGGTTTACGCCAGATCGGTGGGGAAATTTCTATTTCGCTTTTGGTAGCAAGTTCTCACTTTTTGATTTTTCTGGTAACTTAGGTTATGCTTTTGGAAAACCTATTCACAATTCGGTTAATACGTTAGGTGAGCTTTTTTATATCGATGTTAGTAAGAACCTTGGTAACATTTCACTTTTTGCAAAATATCAGAAAGTTATAGGTTACTACGAAGAGAAGGATTTCTTCTACTCTGAAATTAAGTTCACTGGCTTTTCAAATAGCGAGGTTGCACTGAGAATTGGCGACGGTAATTTTGCAAAAAAAGATGCATTTAAGCCTGTTGGTGGTGTATATTTCAGTCTTTGGTGGTAATGTGTTCGTAATTTGGTGGGAAAAATAGATAGAATGATATCAGGAGGTGCGGTTAATGAAGAAAACGAAGGTTGGTAGTATCGTTGTAATTTTGCTCATTGTTATATCAGTATCACAACTATTTGGAGCTGTGGAGTACAAGGACGGGAAAGTGGTGTTCACATTCAAAGCAGATGCAAGTATCGTTTACCTTGCTGGTAATTTCAACAATTGGAACCCAACAGCGTGGTCCATGAAACTTGTCAACGGTGTGTGGACTTACGAAGTAGAATTGAAACCAGGAAATTACCAGTATAAATATGTCATAGAAGGTAAAACGTGGAAAGAAGATCCGGAAGCACCTTCGTTTGTGGATGATGGGTTCGGCGGGAAAAATGGAGCGTTTACATTAACTGAAGATGGAAAAATTATCGGAATTTCTTCCCAACAAACACCTTCGAAAAAGTATGAATTAAATACGAAGCGTGAAAATACGATCTTCGTAGATCAAGATGGTTACGTTGTGATACGGGTCTACGCGAAAGATGCAAAGCATGTTTTCATAGCCGGTTCATTCAATAACTGGAAAGACAATGACACGGAGTGTTACTATGTCGATGCTGGTTGGTGGGAAGCCGTACTTGAATTAACACCAGGCATCTACGAGTATAAATTCATAATCGATGGTAACTGGTTGGTTGATCCAAACGCATTTGCGTTTACCGATGATGGATTCGGTGGAAAAAACGGTGTGATTGAAGTAGCCAAAGAAGGTGGAAAGCTATTTGTTCGGGCACCTCTAGGTGCGGTAGCCGTAGATGAGAAGCCATCTCAACAATCTCAACAGAAAGTGCAAGTTTCACAAACAAATGCAACTGAGACGGTTATTCAAAAAGTTACGCCAGGCATTTCAGTTGTGGGGAAAAATGTTGTATTCGCTGTAAAGAAAGAAAATGCGCAAGAAGCCTACCTTGCAGGGTCATTTAACAACTGGAATGCAAGAGCTTTGAAGATGCAATTTGTTGAAGGTTACTGGGTGGCAAGTGTACAATTGCAACCAGGCACCTATAGGTACAAGTATGTCTTTGTAATAGGTGGAACAGATACATGGGAAGAAGATCCCAACGCACCATCCTATGAGCCAGATGGTTACGGTGGGAAGAATGGGGTCTTTAAACTCGTGGAGAAAGACGGAAAACTTGTAGTTGAAGGTGTTGAAGAAAAGGGTGGGCTTCCCGTAAAAGGAGAATACACATTCAATTATCAGTATAAAACAAGTTCCACGCAGTATCTTGTTTCTAATACTTTCTCCAACAAACTTACGTTGACATTTAAACCGAACCAAGAGAGCGCGATAAGTGTATCTTACGATGGCGCTGGAATTTCAAGGGCAATTCTAAAATTTGCTACAAATGGATATGCGATTAACATGTTCTACAAATCACCGTACACGTTTTTTTCGGATCATAGATTAAATTCGTTAGGTAAAGAAACGGGATTGAGTGCCCAAATAAACGTAACAGGGACAGTGGCATTAATGGCCGGTATGGGATATGAGAGTGGAAAATTACCATGGACCGTTGGCGTGATTAGTGATAACTTTAAACTTTATGTCTCAGATAAGTACTTTTCCGAAGATTTGGGGTTCATTGGAGAAGTAAAAGTACCGAGCTTTTTCAATCTATCTTTCTGTGGAATATACAGTCTGGACAACTCAATGTACGCGAGTATTTCTCTCAGTAGCGAACAATTTGGGCTCTATTTATCATTTGATGGCATAAGTATGAGTCCAGAAATTTACAGCATGCTGGGTGAAGACAAAATCACTATTGGAGGAATATACGATTTTTATTATGGTAATATGGAAGCATACGTAATTTACACTACGAAGGGAACGGAATACTATTTGGGCACGGACCTTTCAAATGTCGAATTCAAACTAACGTTGCTCAGTGAAAGTAAAGATTTGGGGTTTGGAATAAAGACGTCACTTGCAAATTTCATGAACAATACGTATATATCCGTGTTCGGAACTATAAGATTTTAAAACTACTATAAAAAGAAAAAAGCACTTCTCCTTCTTGGAGAAGTGCTTTTTTGTTGCGTTTTTTGCTCACTTTTATGTTTTATATGTGTTTAGTATTGAACGTTTTCAAAGTTTATCAGTCTAAAGAGTATACTGCTGTTCAAGAAAATACCACTTTGAATGGCAAAAATAAGAAGGAGAAGGTGTGTTTATGGGAAAAAAACTTTATTTAGGATTAGTTATAGTCGTTCTTTTGCTAATTTTTACGATATTCTCATGCGTTCCCAATGGTGGAACACCGGCTACAAATGTTGTGACTGTACAAACGAACAAGCATGGTCATCTAACAAATATAGAACTTGTTTATGCAAAAGATGGGTTAAATGGTACATGGACTAAGCTCACTGGAAGCAATGGAATTTATACATTTGAAGTTAAAGACCCAGATGGTTTGTACTCTGTAGTAGGTGTGGATAAAAGATACAACGAAGCTTCAGAAGTTATATTTTTCAACGCAAAACTTAGCGAAACAAACAGTGTATTCCTTGGACCGTTCACGGCAACAGAAGAAGATGCTGCAACAATTACAGTGAATCTTCCAATCTCATATAATGGAAAACAAGCATCTGTCTTTTTCTTGCACGAACACAGATTTCCAACAATAGAATCTGGAAAATTAATTGCAGATGGAATTCCAAAGGGCAAGGCTGATGCAGTGATTTTTGTTGGTGCGCCATGGAGTGAAACAGGTGTTGAGAAAATAGCTATAATAAGAAATTTAGAAGTTAATTCCGACAAGACTGTTACTTTGAACGATTCTGACCTCAAAGACGTAGAACCAGCGGAAGTTTTTCAAGATATTTATTTGAATTGGATTGTTGGCGGTACAAGTCATGTATTCGGTACGAGGAATACGAATGGAGAGTTCCACAAAATTCCAGCTTCGTTGAAAACATCCTCAGATTTGTATAATTTCAGCTACGGAGATTGGGTAAATAACTTTGATTACTATCAATACCAAAGCGATTATCCCTCAAGTTCCCCATTTGCCACAGACACGATTAATCCTACAACACTTTCAGAAACAATTCTTTCAACTCAGACGACGACGGATGGCATGAGAATTTCCATAACACCCCATAACGCAAACATTTCAGGATTAAGTACAACTTTTTACCTTTTGGATGTTGAAAGATATAAAGATGTGAGTGTTTGGGGCTTTCCGATAGTTGATGTATATTACAAAGTTTACATTTCTTCCGGGTACCTCCAGGCTATTTCGAATAATTACGACTTTCCAAAGATTAGTGGTGATTTTGAGAAATTCAATTTGAAAGATAAGTATTTCGTCCAAGGAATCGTTGTAACTTCATCAAATGGTACACTTAAGGATTACTTTGTACCAAAAAATAATCTCAAGGTACTTAAGCAATGGTGAAATACAAGGATCCTTACGAATAAATAAACGAATAAATAAAAACACCCCCTCAATCGATGTAGTTAAAGTATTGAAGGGGTGTTTTTCTTAGCCTTACTTATTTTATTTGTTTTTATTGTTTTTATACTCCTTAATACCTTCACCAAGTATTTTTACGGCATCAGCTAATTTATCAGCTTCGAGTACATATGCTATTCTTATTTCACTCATTCCAATACCGGGCGTGGCATAGAATCCGCTTAGCGGTGATACCATCGTTGTCCTCCCATCAACGTTGAATTCTTTAAGCATCCATATGATAAAATCTTCGGCATTTTCTACAGGCAATTTAGCCGATAGATAGAACGCACCTTCTGGTTTGTGAACAACAACACCTGGTATCTCTTTCATCGCGTTGTATGCTGCATCTCTTCTTTTTTGATATTCATCCCTCACCTCGTCTGTGTATTCCTTACCTAATGTTAATAATCCAATAGCACCAAATTGAGTAGTTTCTGCTGGGCAAAGTCTTGCTTGAGCAAATTTCAGGGCATTTTTATAAAATTCTTTATTTTTTGTAACGAACGTACCAATTCTTGCGCCACAGGCACTGTAACGTTTTGAAATACTATCAACCATTATCAATTGTTCTTCTATGCCTTCGAAATGGAATGCGGAGATGTGCTTTCTACCATCGAATGTAAATTCCCTATAAACCTCATCAGAAATAATAACAAGATTGTGTTTTTTTGCGAAGTCAATAATCTGCTTCATTTCTTCGTACGTATAAACCGTACCTGTTGGATTTGATGGATTAGAGAATAATATCGCCCTTGTCTTAGGTGAAACTACTTTTTCAAACGCCTCCATAGGTGGAAGTCTGTATCCATCTTCCGGATGAGCTGTAACTGGCACAAGTTTGATGTTCAAATATGAGGCAAATCCCATGTAATTTGCATAAAACGGCTCTATAGTTATAACCTCATCACCTGGGTCACAGACAACACCGAGCGCAAACATTATAGCTTCACTACCACCGTTTGTAACCATTATTTCATCAGGGGTTACGTTAATATTGTGTTGAGTATAGTATTTAGAGAAAGCTTCCCTCAACTCGAGTAAACCTTGAGAATGTGTATATGCAACCACTTCTGGCTTGAATTTTTCTATATATTCGTACCATACCTTTGGAGTCTTTATATCGGGTTGCCCTATGTTTAAATAATAAATCTTAATACCGCGTTTCTTCGCTTCATCTGCGTACGGAACAAGTCTTCTAATAGGACTCGCTGGTGTTTCAATGGCTCTTTTGGAAATCATTTTTGTATGCCTCCTTTTTAAATATATTTATATATACATTTCTTCTATGCTTTCAACCTCTGACATATCTAATGGTTTATCATAAATTACCTCAAGATAAGCATATGCTTCGGTGTACGAAATATCAAGTATGGTCACTCCCATATAACTGAGCTGTTGCATTTTCTTACCATATGAAGAAAAATCTATCTTCAATTTTTGCTTGTATGCTCTTTTTTTCACGACTATGCTTTTCATATCAACCGCTTTGTCAATAACTTCTTGAACAGCTTGTGAATAAGCGTCTATTAAACCACGCACGCCAAGTTTTACACCACCGAAATATCTAGTAACTACAACGGCTACGTTGAGAAGATCATTTTTCCTGAGTGTATTAAGCATTGGTAACCCAGCTGTTCCGGAAGGCTCTCCTGCATCTGAAGAAAATTCCAATATATTACCATTTTCTATAACTCTGTAGGCAGGGCAGTTGTGCGTCGCATCTTTATATCTTTTAGATATTTCTGATATAAATTCTTTTGCTTTTCTTTCGTCTTCAACATATGAAAGCGTAGCGATAAATATAGAGCGTTCTATATTTATCTTGGTTTCAATTACTCCTTTAACAGTTTTGAATCTTTCAATGTCCATTTTCCCTCCATGTACACCTGCCCGTTGTCTAAATTGTAAAACTGTGCTCTGAATGTATTATCTTGGACTTCTATTACCATCACACTTCTTGGAGTGTCACCTTTTGGAAGAGAAGTGCTTCCCGGATTAAGAATGTATTTTCCATCGATTTCTTCTATCTTTGATATATGTGTATGCCCATGAATAAGAAAATGGACATTTTTATCCTTAAGAAAATCCTTAACATCATTTTCTTCGAGCATCTCTCCATGAATGAGTAAAAGAGAGAAATCACCGAAATATTCCATAACCATCTTTGGCATTTCTTGAACCTCAAGCACTTTCAAATCAACATCCGCATCGCAATTCCCTCTTATGTATTTTATATCGTATTTTTTTAACATATCAATTAATGTCTTCGGATCATATGCATCAGGTAATTTATTTCGCGGACCATGATAGAGTACATCTCCAAGGTGAAAAATATCGTCAAACTCATCAAGTTTAAAAAGCTTTTCAATATCTTCCCAAGCCTTAGCAGATCCGTGAGTATCACTAACAAACAAAAATTTCATACTTTCTTCCTCCCTGGGGTTTAAAAAATTTTCAGAAATGTTCAAATATATCAAAGTATATCAAAACTATCCAAGATTATCTAAGAGATTCCTATACTTATTCACTGTTCTTCTTGAAATATTTATTCCAAGAGATTTTAAAAGTATCACCAACTGCTTATCTGTTAATTTGCTGTCTATTTTAAGTAATTCTTTTATCTCATTCATCACAAGTTTTGGGTTCAACAATCTTCCAAAGAATATTCTGAGTGGTAATACCCCTATCGGTGTGTTAACGTATTTTCTATTTACTGCTCGACTAACCGTTGAAACATGCAAACCTACCAAATTAGCAACGTATTTCATAGTCACTACGTGTGGATATTTTCGATAGCCTCTTAGAAATGGTTCATTTATCTTTCTAACAATCTCACATATCTTCCTTAACGTTTCTTCTCTCATTTCTATCGCTTTCATAACGACAGGATCTTTTACCTCAATTTTTCTAACTTCGACGTAATCAGGCATTATTGCAACATCCGGAAGGATGTAATTTTCTTCATCTTCTGAAGATAATTGATTAATCTCCTCTGAAAATGCTTCGTAGATGGTATCTATTATCTCTCGTGCTTTCTCAACTGATACACCAAATTTTTGAGCAACTTCTTGCGCCGAAACTCTCAATTTTCCTTTGCTATCTATGTTGTATATAACATATTCAGCTATTTTTTCATCTTCATCCTCTAATCCTAAAAAAGGAATCATCATATCAAGTTGTTGATGCAAGTCCTTATGTATAGGATAATAACTATCTTCGATTTCAATGCTTATTTCCCTCTGTCCGTACTTTTCCAATAACAAATAAATAGGTGCTTCGAGCACCTCAATATAGATTTTTTCTTTATTTGTTAGAATAAGTTTTTGCTCTATTTTAGGTTTTAAGCCATTGTCTTTAGACTTTTTGCTATCTGGCATGCTAAAAGTACGTTATTCTTGAGCAGTTCTATATTTGAAGTCAATGTTTTCCCATTACTCAATTGCGCAATTCTTGAAAGAAGGTAAGGCGTTACAGCTTTTCCCGTTATTCCTTTTTCAAAGCATTCACTCAATGCTTGCTTCATATACCCATCGACTTCCTGTTCTGATATGACAAATTCCTGTGGGATTGGATTTGCAACAAGTAACGCTCCTTCAATACCCAATGATTTTTTAGCTCTAAATACCTTTGCAATATCTTCTGGGCTATCAACACGATGCTCTAAGTTAAAGTCTGATAATCCTTCGTAAAAAATTGGAAACTTATTTGTTTTATACCCAACAACAGTTACCTGAAAAGTTTCAAGAAATTCTATAGTTTTTTTCACATCCAGGATGGATTTACACCCAGCGCTAACTACAATAACATCGCTTTTTGCCATCTCGGTAATATCTTGGGAAACATCCCAGTCACCGATATGCACACCACCAATACCACCCGTTGCAAAAACATCAATTCCTGCAATTCTTGCAATTCTCATCGTAGCACTAACGGTAGTTGCAGCGCTCTTTTTCATACCGACTGCGTATGGGATTTCCCTTGTTCCGATCTTCAAGGGTTCGTCAGCTAGCATCTCGTTTATTTGTTCCCGAGACATTCCAACAATAATTTCACCTTTTAAAATGCCAATTGTTGCTGGGACCACTCCGTTTTCTAAAGCCATCTCCTCAAGTATTTTAGCTGTTTCCACGTTATGTGGATATGGTAAGCCATGCGCAATCACTGTACTTTCCAACGCAATTACTGGAATACCATCCTCAAGTGCCTTTTTCACTTTTTCTGAAATAATCATAGTAACACCTTCTCTAAATTCAATTTATTTAACTTTTAACGTGGAGATAAATTCTCCTAAATCTTCTATATTAACATAGATATCGTATTCTCCAACTGGAAGTTTTCCAAGTGAAATAGTTTTTGAAGGTGTCGTAAACGCTTGAGTTACCATATCTCCTTTACCCGGTCTATAGAATTTACCTGTAATCGTTATTTTACCACGTTTTCCAGTGATTGGAAATACGATATCTGGCTCATTCAACTCTAATCTGTAACCGCCTGTTGGGAAAGTACCAGCAATAATTTGGATGAATATTTCTTCGTCTTTCGAGGCAAAATCATTCTCGGAAATTTCTCTATATCCACTTCCCGCTCTTTGTAATACTTTCATTATTGCGCCTCCTAAATCTCCAGTTTGCACTGGGACGATTATTTCTTCACTTTTATCTTTTTCCTCTGGAATAAATTCATCGTTGACGAATATCTTCACACTACTTGGGCATAATACAAATACCGGTTTTAGTCTAAAATATGACTTATCCTTTATACCTTGAAATTCGTAAACGTACTCTTTCTTATTTTTTCCATCCACAAGCCTCACTTTAAATTTGAAAATTCCACTGGTTACACTACTTGGTTGAAAATACCAAGCTTTAATTATGTAAGCTTTTGCTTCGTTGTCAGAGAAAAGTTTCAAATACTGAATATTAAACGTTTTACTCCCCGTTGACTTAAAAAGTGAATCTGGCAATGAAGTATCTATGGGTTTAACTAAGATTTGAATTGTTTGAGCAAACGAGAAAGCAAGTAGAATAATTAGAAATAACAAACCAGTTACTTTCTTCATAATTTTTCCCTCCTTCTTCTTTCTTTCATTTCATACATAACCTTATCAGCCTGAGCGTAAGCTTCATCAAAATTTTTAAAATGTGCAAAACCGTAAGAAAAACCTAAACCCAATTCATTTCTTGAAGCATTGTATATTCTTTCCATCATGCTTTTAACATCTGCTGATTTTGTTATTATACAAAACTCATCTCCACCGAGCCTTATAAAATAATCTTCGCTATTTCTAATATTTTTCTTTACAATGTCCGCAAAGCGTTTCAGCATATTATCACCGTGGATGTGACCATAAATATCGTTAATCTCTTTAAAATTATCTAAATCAAGTATAACAAGAATTCCTTCTGGATTTATATACTCTATTATCTTACGATTGTACGCACCAGTTAATTTGTCAATAAGATTTTCTTGTTCTAGAACCCTTTTTACCTCAGATACATTTTTGAATTTCTTGATAGTTAACGTACCAATATAAATTGAAAATACAATTCGACCGTAAACTAACATTAACTCACCTGGTAGCTGATTAACCAGAACATACAAAGTTTGAAGTGCAGTTATCGTAAGAAAGAGTATTGGAAAATAATACTCCTTCATTTGGTAACGAACTATCAAGAACAGTGTTAAAAAAACCATCAAAAACGAATAAAGCTCTACAAGGCTTACTAAATTATTATACATCGAAATTCTGTTAAAAGAAAAAATTGGAATAGTAAGTAAAATAGGAGTAAAAATTAAAACATTCTTCCAGAATAATTTAATTTCTCGCTTAACTAATGAATTTAATCCAAAATATATAAATGTTATACCAAACAACGGAGAAATTGTACTCAATTTTTCTAACATTAAATATATAAATTGATTTCCAGATGTTTCTCTGTAAACAAATTGTATAAGGGATAGAATTGTGAAAAACATTGAATATCCTATGTTTAAATACACTTTCCTATCAGAAAAATCTACGAAAGAATAAGTAAAAAGAAGTATGTAAGCAATTATAATAGCACTTCCGATTGCAATTAAAGCTATATTGTTCCTTAATAAAGTTATCCAATACGCTGTTTTTCTTGCTATATTTACATCAGTGATGTACGGACTATAGGAAATACCGTATCCAACAGTTCCATAAATCACTAATTTCAATGTATTCTTTTCTTTTAAAACCTCTTTTGGTAATTCTTGAACAATCGCACTAGGCCATAAATTACCACTTTTCGCGTCCCCAAAAGCATTTATAAATTTATCATTAACGTATATTTCTAACCTATTTACAATTGCTTTCTGAAAAACAATAGCCAAATCTTTTTTTAAGTTGTTTTCGTCAATTCTAAAATGTCCTGCAAGTTCTAACTTACCAGGATTATCAATTCTTTCATAAAACGGAATAGTATGGTTCCAGTTTGAGATTAATATATCTCTTGGCTTATTAAGTAAATGCATTAAAAAATCTAAGAAGGCAAATATGGAAATACAAAGTACTAAAACAAACGATAAAGATAATACCCAACTAAATTTTTCCTTTATTCTCATAACTAAAATCACCCCACCACATGAATAAGTTCGTAATATAAACAAAAATCAATAGAAAACTACTATTTGAATTATATCACTAAGCATGTTGTAAGATGTTAAAATTAACAAAATATTTACACAATAAAACTTTCTACTACAACAAATTGTATGAAAATTGAAAAAATATTCAGAGCAAACAAAAAACAAAAAAACAAAAACCCCCTGAATCGAAATGATTCAGGGGGTGAGGATTTAAGAAATCCTGGGCACTACCTACTCTCGCAAGCGGTCGCCCGCTTACTACCATCGGCCCACGGTGGCTTAGCGGCCAGG